>JAFWEL010000017.1 GCA_017512905.1 Clostridia bacterium | reverse complement strand
TACCGCGGCTTGATTCTCTATTTTGTTATGTTAATACATCCTTAACTTTCACCGCCCCCTCGGGGGCGCCCCTGCTGGCGGCCCCTGCTCTTCTCACTTCCCCCTCCCGTTCCGTTTTCCCCAGATCTATTTTACACCGTCATACAGACATCTGGGAAAATCCTGAGTATACTGATACCAGTGAGGCAAGGGAGGCGAGTGCGATGATCCGGAAAATCATTCACATAGACGAGGAAAAATGCAACGGTTGCGGCCTGTGCGCCGAGGCCTGCCATGAAGGGGCCATCGATATTGTCGATGGCAAGGCGAAGCTCATGCGGGAAGACTTCTGCGACGGTTTCGGCGATTGTCTGCCGAACTGCCCAACAGGAGCAATCACATTTGAAGAACGTGAGGCACCGGCCTATGATGACGCGGCGGTCAAGAAAGCCCAGGAGGTCAAGAAAATGGATGGAATGAAAAATGTTCGACATGAGGGTGGATGCCCCGGATCGAGAATGATGCAGTTTGCGCATGAGGAAACGGAGAATACAGCGGTCAGCACGGCAAAACCGGTTTCCCGCCTGGGGCAATGGCCCTGCCAGATCAAACTGGTTCCGACGCAGGCTCCCTTCTTTGACGGTGCGAAGCTGCTGATTGCCGCCGATTGTACGGCTTATGCCTACGCCAATCTGCATGAGGATTTCATGCGGGGAAAGATCACGATCATCGGCTGTCCGAAGCTGGACGCCGTGGATTACACGGACAAGCTGACCGGGATCATCCGGAGCAATGACATTACGAGCGTCACGATCGTCCGCATGGAGGTGCCCTGCTGCGGCGGCCTGCAGCGGGCGGCGGAAAACGCGCTTCGGAACAGCGGGAAATTCATCCCGTGGCAGGTCGTGACGATTTCCCGGGACGGCAACATTCTGGACTAAGGAGGGTTCATCATGGAGTGGAAAGATAAGATCGGTTCCTTCAAGCAGATCGACGTAAGAGGCATACAGGGCAATTTCTTCCCCGGCCTGAAAAAGCAGGCCATGCAGCTCCCTGTCGGCAGCGGCCTGGAGATCATCCAGTCGTTTGATCCAATTCCCCTGTATGAAGTAATGGAGGGCCTGGGATATGAGCACTTCACCGAGCAGAAGAGCGACGCCGAATACCATGCCTTCTTCTATCGGGCCGAGGCCAGGCGGGAAGCAAAGGACATTCCGATGCGTCCGGCGGCGCTGACCAATATGCCGCTGATCGATGAAAAGCTGGGAAACATCGCGGTCAGCTTCTGGGATCTGACCTGGAACGATGAACACCGGCATCTGCCCTATGAGATCCGTTTGCTGCTCTCCCTCACCAATGCGGTCGGCGCGGGCCGGATGCGGCAGGCAACGCGGGAGCTGGTAAAGGCCTATATCCACGGCTTGGACAGCGCTGCTCTGGACGATGTGTTTGAGCTGCTGGCCTGGAATCAGGGCATCGGCTATTTCAGCAGCGAGATCGGCCCCTCAACGCTGTTTGCCGCGTACAAGACCATCAAGCATATGGAGAAGCAGGGCAAGGAACGCGGTGAAATCTGCGAAACACTCAAGGAAAAGTTTGGTGAGAAGAATCCGGACGTGAAGGCGCAGTAAAGGCGGTTCGATATGAAAGAAGCGGTTGGAAGGGTTTTCTCTAGCGGCTGGATGGCCACCATGGCTTCGGGGTCATACTTTTTCACGTATATTCTTCCTCCTCGTCATGCAAACAAACTGCAGATCCATGCCGCCAGCGCGGAAGCGGCAGGGAATATGACAAAAAGTTTCAGCAGCTGGCTCCTGATGTTAAACCCGTACTTTCTTCCTTCCATAATATTTTCCGCCTCAGGATAGTAATACTGAAAGAAATGGAATTTCAAAAGCAGAAAGTTGTCAATGAGGATCATGTCGCAGAGCTTGTAGATTGTAAAGATCAGCACAAACCGCAGGAAGAACTGCACGAAGGTGAATCCGCTTCTGATGCCATCCCATATCGAGATCACGCCCACTCCGAGAATCATCAGAACGCTGAGGATAAAAAGTGTCCACCCGATTTTCCGCGCCCCGTAGAAAAGCTCTTTGTCCTTCTGTTTGATCACATCCCTGGCTTCCTTCGGAGCCGATGAGAAAAATCGGTTGTCCTGAATAAACGCCACAGCCGACAGCAGCATCAGCGCCATGGCCGCGCAAAACACGATTGCGAGAAAAATCGTCAAAAGCATGTCTCTGCCTCCGTCATCATTACTTTGGATGGGTCACCTGATCGCCTACGACCCAGTAATCGCAGACGCTGTCTCCCCGGGCGATCGTATGCTCCCGGTACAGTTTTCCGTGCTGCAGCCGAAACATGACTTCATCGGTAGAACACAGCGCCGGCATCAGCTCTGCGATGCCCTCCCGCTTACAGAACTCGCAGATCGGGCAGCGGGTGAAATAATAGAAGCTTCCATCCTGATGCAGCTGCTCATCAAAATGTACGTTCCAGTTGACCGGATAATCGCCGCCGTGTTTTTTAAACCAGGCGTCGTACTTTTTCATGTCCCGGTACCATTTCTTGGGTGTCCTGTTCAGGTTGGTCATGCCGAAGACGGTGCGCAACAGGCGGCTTTCCAGTACATCGGTCATCACCAGCGCCATTTCATCCGGTGTGATCTTTTTACCACTCCCGAGCCAGGCGCCGGCGAACACGTAAGCGAAATAGGCATTCATCGCCATGGGATTCCCGGGGCCGAGATCACCCGCGCTGGACAGCAGCCTCCGATATTCCGCCTTGCCCCGGTGAAGCGCTTGTTGGGCAAGATCCCGATCAAAGCGTTTGGCGATGCTCTTTTTCATCAGCGGCGCGAACAGCGTCCAGTAGATTCCCACATATTTCATCTGCGCACCTCATTCCCTGAAGATGTCGGAAGGGAAGCTTCAAATTGCTCGAAGCGCTTCTGATCCGGCAAAGTGGCCAGCAGCCCGCCGAACATGAACAGGTTGCCGAAGCTCAGGAACATCGTGCCGATGCCGCCGCCGAGAGCGCTGCCGGGGCCGACAATGGCCGCGATAATCAGTGCAGGCCACATGCCGACGAGTACGCTGAACCACTTTGCACTTGCCGGATAGGGCGTATATCCCCTGGCGAATGCCTTGAACTGGGTGATCATGCCCGGCAGCCAGTAAGCGATCAGCAGAACCCACAGCGGCACGCAGAATGCCCAGATCATCACATTGGCGGCTTCCGAAGCGACGGCGGCGTCGAGAAGAAGCAGCCGTTTATAGGCGTAATTCATCAGCCCGACATTCATGTGGCAGCCGACCGGCGCAAGCCAGATATAGCCGAAGATCGACGCGCGGTAGATATGGGCATATTTCTGTGAAGAATCCGCCATCAGCCGGTAGATGGCGAAGCAGGCCAGTCCTTCCAGAAACAGGCCGATCACGCCCAGCAATCCGCCCCAGATCAGCTGCGCGTCCGACAGATTGAGCGCGTTTGCCATCATCATTTCAGCAAGGCCTTTTGCGTCCGCGCTGACCTGTTCCCCGTAACCCACCAGAAAATCGCCGATACCGGTCAGCACACTGCCGATGACCCCGAATATCAGAAGCTTTCGGATTCTCTGTCGATTCAAATTGTGATCGATCCCGATGGTGTTCATCTGCCTCATTCTCCTTGTCACTTGTATGGATTGTCCTGCCGGAACACCGGCGGCCAGTACGGAAGCGGATCTGCACTGTTTTTGAGTTTGAAATCGCAGTAGTCCCCGTCTTCAAAGCAGGTATGCTCCCGGTAGAGCGGCGCGCCCAACACACCGAACATCACATAGTCCAAGTTGCACAACCAGGGCATATACGCTTCATATCCGTATTGCCGCGCAAAGTTCGCCAGGGGACAAACCAGATTGTGGTAGCTGAAGTCATATCCTTCCTCCGGCGGAATCTGTGTTTTCGTCTCGAAGCTGCCCGGATTTTGAGCAGCATTTGCGGCATTCTTCGCATCCTTTTTCAGAAGCATTTTGTTGAGTAATTTTGGGCTCTTGTACATCTTGCCCATGGCCTTGCGTACCAGTCCCGGCATCTTCATGTAATACCGCTCGTAACACAGTACCATGATGCGGCCGATTTCCTCCATGGAAGTGCCATATTGCTTTAACACTTCGCCCATCGCAACAAAGCAATACGCGCCAGTCAGATTCCTGGTTCCGCTGACCTTGTCTCCGCCGATATAGGGGAAGCGCTCCAGGAGATTCCTTTCGTAGTAATCCCAAATCTCCGCAAGGAGCGCGGCGTATGGCTTGCCGCCTGCCTTCTCAAGCTCGGGTTTGACCAATTGCATGAACTGGCTTAAGCTCTTTTTGAACTTTTCTTTGTTTTCCGTGTAATAGCTGTGCATTGCCCGTATCCTCCAATTGTCCCGACCAGCATCAGAAAAGAAACAAAAGCCCCAGGAACATGACCGCCCCTGCCCAATTCCCTGAGCCGCCTACCCGTGTCGGCATCAGGGCCAGCATTAACGGAAGGATGTTGAACACGCACGCCCAGCGGGGCAGCGGCGTCCACCCGCTGACCACCGGGACAAAGAACGATACGCCGAAGATCAGGAAGCCGAGATAGCAGACAATCAGGGTGACCGATGTCTTTTTGAAAAACTCCGTGATCAGCTGCCGGGCTTCCTCCGTCCTGCCCAGCTTCACATACAGCCACTCCGGCACACCGCAGAACACATGATGCGCCATGCCGAAGGTCAGCACCATGACCGTGCTGATCAGCATCAGCAGTGCGCAGGGCTCCGAGAAGGCCCGCATCCAGTCCACCAGCGCCAGATAACCAAAGGCAAAGAGAAACATCGCCAGGCAGCCCAGCAACATGGACAGCAGCGGATTCCGCAGCGGCATATCCCGGAACGCGGCGGATAGCCTGTCATTATCCTTCATGTCCTCAAAGCGGAATCGCCCGTGGGGCAGATAGGTCAGCAGACAATCGCACACGCCGCAGAGCAGATGCCCGGCGATGGCGAGCAGAAACGTGATTTTCATAGCGCTCATTTTTCATCCTCCGTCAGATCAGCATATTCAGTCCCGCCACCGCCAGCCCTGCGATGGGACAGACGATCAGCGTCCACAACAGTCCGTGCTCCGGGATGGCCAGCGTCTTCAGCCACTCCCAGCGTTCCCAGGCCTTGCAGTGCTCCGCGCCTTTGATGAAGGGCTTGGCCTTCGGCGGCAGCCAGCAGTCCAGGATGATGAAATCGGAAAGGCTCACCATGGTCATCTCCACATAGCCCGCCCAGAACAGGTTCCAAAAGCCGGTCATCCCCGCAAAATGTGCGCTGATTGCCCAGTGGGCGACAAGAAACAGATACAGGGAATACAGGAACAGCTTCATTTTCCGCACGTCCCGCCTGTCGACATACGGTGCCGCAGCTTCTTTGATTTCCCGGGGGAACATGGTGCTGTAGGCCTGAGGCCAGAGCAGGAATCCAAGCCCTGCGCCCATGTTGAACAGCAGGGACATGGACAGTCCGTCCAGAATGATTCTCGGCCAATTCATGTTTTCACCTCCCGATGAGCAGCGTGATCCACGCCAGCAGTGCGCACACAAGCGGGAATGCGATCAGCCGGATCATCTGGTTTTTCGTGTTGAAGCTGCGGTCATCCCAGCTTCTGCAGTCCCTTGTCTCCGGATAGATCTTCACAAAATACTTCTTTGTGATCACGACATACTGGTCCTGCACCAGAATGTCGAACAGCTTGTAACCGTACAGGAACAGCATATACCGCCCAAACAGCAGCCAGAAGCCATAGCCGCGCCGGAGACCGTCCGCGCCGAGAAAGAAGAGCGCCCCACCGTATCCCGCCAGCGCCAGAGCCGTGAGCAGGTACCCGATGACCCTTTTGCCGACTGGCGGATCGGAATGGACTTTTGCCGCCTCCTGGATGTCCTGCGGCAGAAATTGCACGATGGCCTTTGTAGCCGCGAAATATGGAATGACCAGGATGAAGGCCAGCGAAAGAAGACAAACGATCGCCAGCACGGAAAGCGTCGTGATCATGCCGCAGCCCTCCTTCGTTCCCAAATCAGCATGAACCCGAACCAGAGGATCATGCTTTCGCTCATCAGCCCATTGGTGAAGCCCAGGCGGAAGGCGCTCACCGGCATCAGCAGGGAGACGCCCTTCATCGCGGCATAGATCACCAGCACATTGGTGAAGGCCATCCATCTGGGGAAAACCGTTTTGCCAAGGAGCTGCAGCCAGAACCAGTACAGGAACACCGGCAGCATCATGCCTTCGCTCACCGGCACCAGCCAAGCAAGCTGATGGAACAGCCCCTCGCAGACGGGCAGCGCTTCCGCTGCGTAGCCGTTTCTGTGCATCCAGGCAAACAGCGTCAGAATCATGATGTAGAAGAGATGCAGCGCGATCCAGGGTGTCAGTCCGAAGGCGTTGAGCCAGTGGTAGACCTTGCGATGCTTCTCTTCCGTGATATACCCCTGCACGGCAAACAGGGCGATGCCGTACAGGATGATCCCGGGAAAGGCCAGCGCCATGGCCAGGTTGTATCGTCCTTGCGGGATCGCCGCAACGCCTTCGGTCAGCCAGGACAGCGTGCCATGATACGTGGGATTGCCATACATCATCAGCCAGTCCCCGCCGCCGTAGCACAGGCAGCCCAGGATGCCGCAGAGCAGCGCGGCTTTCATGTGCTTCTTCATCCGGTATCCCCTCCAACGCTTACATCATTCTTCCGATCAGCCAGTATAACCCGCCCACTGCCGCCGCCAGCGGCACCGAGAACGGGATCAGCTTCAGCATCTTCCATTGCTTCACATGAACGTTGTGCCAGGTGTAGTTGAGATCCTCCGTGCCGGGGATCAGCCACCAGTCGGACAGGGCGACCCAAATGGTGTCGATGAACAACCAGTCGAAGAATTCAGCGCCGAGGAACAGCGCGTAAAACTGCCAGCAGCAGTCCCAGTAAGTCCTCGCGCCGTTGATCCCAAGAATCATGACGCCGGGAATCACCAGTATCCAAGCGGTGAGAAGGCTGAACGCAAACCTTTTTCTGCTCCGGAATTCCGCTTCGGTGATCAGGCCCAGGGTTTTGACCCGGTCAATCATCGCCTGCGGATAGAAGAAGATGCCGCCAATGGGGCCGCGCCTGTGCACGAGCACCGCCATGTAGCCTGCGTAGCAGTCCCACAGGATCAGGATTTCAATGACAATGGTCCAGAACATGCTTACCCATCCGCCTTCTGAAACTTAAAGCAGAAGTCGAGTCCTGCGTAATTGCACCTTTTGACGGTCGCGAAGCCGCTCTTTATGGCCTGCTCTTCAAATTCCTTCATCGTGAACAGCGGCTCCTCCGCGTGATCCCAGCGGAAGAGGGCGTCCGTCAGGTGAACCCCTTTCCGCGTCAGGTCGTTGATGTACATCTCGCCGCCGGGCCGCAGAACCCGATACGCTTCAACCAGAAAGCGCCGCCAGCCCTCCACATGGTGCAGGATCATAAAGTCTACGATCATGTCGAAACTCCCGTCCGCAAACCGGCTCAGATCGGCGGCGTCTCCCTGGACGAATTGCGCGCCCGGCAGCCCCAGCGCCTCCGCCTTCTCCAGCTGCTCCGGCATGATGTCCATGCCGGTATAGCTTTTCGGATGGTCTTTGACGATCAGGGACGCGGAGTAGCCGGACCCGCAGCCGACCTCCAGAATGTCCTTCCCGGTGAAATCCATGCCCCAGGCCTTAAAGCCGCCGATTTCCATGTGCTCGTTGATCCATTTGCGCCAGCCGGACTGCATGGCGTCGTATTCCTTGAGACTCAGCTTCATGATCAATCTTCCTCTCTTATCCCGCTGGCCTGTTTCCTCACGCTGACCAGCAGGCCGTTTTCCTTCCTCACCAGCTCATAGCCCTGTGCGAGGGGATGACGGTCTCCCACGATGCAGTAATCGCAGCAGGGCGATTCCACGCACGTTCCTTCCCGGATCAGGCTGGCGTGGAGCTTCTGCATGGCGATATGATCGCAGTTGCACATGACGGGCAGCACGTCCTCCATGTGGTGCCGCTTGGCGAATTCCGCGTTGGGGCACTGGGTAAAGCTGTAGCGGATCACGCCGTTTTCCCTGTCATAGGAGCAGGATCCCATACGGAACGAGCCGGGAAAGCGCCTGATCTCTTGGACCCGGATGTCATTGGCCTTCTGGAAGATCCGGCTGGCCAGGCGATTGTCCAGCCTGCGGTTGAGGTTGAAGACTTTGCCCAACGCGTCGAAGGATCCCATAAAGCAGCGAAAGATGTCCTGCTGCACTTTCTCCAGTTCAGGCTTGTCCGGAACGACCTTGTACCAGGCGAAGATCAGGATCGGGTCATAGATGCTGACCTTGATCTTCGCTCCTGCCATGGGCGGCTCATCCCGGAGAAATTCGCAATATTGCAGCTGGATTCTCTCCCAGAGCTGTTGGCAGGTCTGATCGTCATAATGGCGGTGCAGAAGCCGCAGAACGCATTTCTTTGCCTTCTTGGTGTAGACCGCGTGCCGGGTGCGGTCGATGGGCAAGTCCTTTTCTTTCACTGTGCCTCGCCTTCTTTCAGCAGCCTGATCCATCTCCTCTGCCTGTGGGCGTAGAACGCCTTTGCCCACAGCCAAATGAATATCGTTTTCCAGCCCGCCCTGATCTCCACCCTGTCGGTGTATTCGGTATGGTTCTCATCGATCGGAACGAGCAGAATGTCGTGATTCCATACCGGCACATACCTGTTGCCCTCCCGGCTGCTGACGCCATCTGGATCAAAGCGCACAATCCTGATGGTGTGCGTGCCGAATGGAATGAAGCCGAAGAGCCGTAGGCGATAAGACGACTTACTGCCAACAGTCCATACAGTCGCTGCGTTGCCTAATGGCTCAAAGGTAGCATAAGGCTTTGTGATGGTTTGGAGCGTTTCCAGCCTTTGCAGCTTTTGAAAAACCACATCCCGCGAGGCCGGAAAGACGGATGTTTTCCTTCACATAATTCTTCATACCGGCGTCTCCATAAACTCATCGATGGCCTTCAGCACCGGCTCGGTGTACTGCTCCCCGCCGAACAGCCATTGCTCGTGCTGCATATCGAATTCCCGGATCTCCGGATCGCGAAAATATTTCTTGTAGCGCTTCAGATACTTTTCGCCCATCTTGCTGGCGTAGATGAAATGCACCTTTGTATGCTCCACATGGATATCGTCCTGAAGCCACGTGAGAAGATCAGTGTAATACTCGTTTTTGATGGATTCCGACTTGAACTTGGCGAAGCTGTCCATAAACCTCTGCGCTACCTCGTCGCTCATTTCAAAATACTTTACGAGTTTTTGCCTGGTCTTTTCCCGCTTTTTCTCGCTTGCCGTGAAGCTTGTCAGCAGCGGCACCACTAACTTCGACTGCAGCCATGCGCTGAGCTTTCCGCTCTGGTCGAGGTCGGGGCTGCCAAAGATGCCGTGATCCAGATGGATGTTTTTACGCTGGATCAGCTGCCCCACAAAGGTACTGCCCAAAGATGAGCCGAGCGCGCTGTCCGGCTTCCCGCCGAAGTGTTCCTGAATATATCGCTCGATCTTCTCTGTCACCGTGATCATATCCGGGAAGATTGTATCGCTTCCGTCAAAGCCGTCGTAATTGACGCAGATCAGGTGATACTTTTTGCCAAGCCTGTCCAGCACTGTGCCGAAGTTCGCCTGATAGTCGCAGGCAGTACCCGGCAGGAGCATCAGCGTTTTGCTGTCCTTGAGGCCCATCTCGTCAAACCGCATGACTCACGATTCCTCCTAAATGCTCCAGTCCGCGCTGGCGGCCTGCAGCTGCGTCATGCGGCGAAACAGGCCGTTTTCCTTCGCCATCAGCTCCGCGGGGCTCCCCTCCTCGGCCACCTTGCCATCGGCGAGCACCACGATCTTGTCGGCGGCCTCCACCGTGCGCATCCGGTGGGCGATCACCAGCACGGTTTTGCCCTGCAGCAGGCGGGACAGTGCTCCTTGCACCTTGGTTTCATTTTCCACGTCCAGGGATGCGGTCGCCTCATCCAGCAGCACGATTGGCGCGTTTTTCAGCAGCGCCCGGGCGATGGAGATGCGCTGTCGCTCGCCGCCGGAGAGCTTCGCGCCGTTTTCGCCGATGGGCGTCTGATAGCCTTTGGGCAGCTTTTCTACAAATTCGTCGCAGTTGGCGGCCTTGGCTGCGGCGCGCACCTCATCATCCGTGGCGCCGTGTTTGCCCAGGCGGATGTTCTCCATGACCGTATCGTCAAACAGCACCACGTCCTGGAATACCATCGAATAGTCTGTCAGCAGCACTTCCGGATCTACCGTGGCAATATCCACACCGCCCACGGTGATCTGCCCCTGATCGATGTCCCACAGCCTGGCCGCAAGCCGGGCGCAGGTGCTTTTCCCGCCGCCGGAGGGACCTACCAAAGCGGTGACTTCGCCTTCCTTCGCCGTGAAGCTGACGCCCTTCAGCACCCGCTTGTCGTCATAGGAGAAGCCCACATTCCTGAATTCGATATCATGACCTTTGGGTTCAAAGCGCTCCATGCCTTCCGCCGTTTGTGTATCGTAGATTTCGTTCAGGCGGTTTGCGGACACCTGGCTCATGAACATTTCGGCAATCAGGGCAAGGGCCTGGTCAAAGGGCGCGTACACCCGGGTGATCACCAGCAGGAACATGAACAGAAGCATAAAGTCGATCTGCCCGGAGAGGATCAGCCCGGTACCCGTCAGGATGGTAGTGGCAACGCCCAGGCGCATGATCACGCTGGCCCCGTTGACAAACAGGCCCGTGACCAGCTCGCCATGGATATTGGTCTTCTCGTGCCTGTCGATTTTATCGTTCAGCGCTTTCAGAAAGCGCTCTTCCTGATTGGTGGCCCGGATCTCGCGGATGTTCTCCAGCGTTTCCTGAATGCCGTCGGACACCTGCAGGCCGTCCTGTTTCAGCTTCTCGGAATTCCGCCGGGACAGCTTCCGGCTGCCGAACAGCAGCGCGAAGGCCACAGGCACGCCCCACAAAACGGCGATCGCCAGCCGCCAGTTATAGCAGAACAGCGCGACGGCGATGATTACCGTAGAGATGATCGCGCCGTGCAGATACCCCAGGCAATGGGACCACACGTGCTCCAGCCGGTTCACGTCGCCCATGATGGTTTCGGTCAGGTCGGCCAGGTCGCGCTTGCCAAAGTAGCCCAAAGGCAGCTTCCGCAGCCGCTCTGCCAGGCTCAGGCGGGTGGCCTTCACCTCGCCGTACACCAGACCGTAGGTGGCTTTGTACTGCTGAATATGGGTGGCCAGGGAAAGAACGATAAAGGCCAGCACCAGTAAGATAAATACCCATGCGTTGGGCAGCGGTGCGCCTGTCGTCAGCGTGTCCATGTATTTCGTCATCATCAGGTACAGGATGCCCATGCCGCCCATGACCACCAGATTGACGATCACCGTCCAGAATGCGCCTCTCTTCGTGTTCTTCACGCCCTGGTCGGTGAGGGCATAACGACGCTGAAACGCTTTTCCAAACATTTATTTCGCCTCCTCCGCAGTGATTTTCCATTGCACGGCCTGGTTGTAATCCTTCCACATCCGGGCGTACAGGCCGTTCCTGCTCACCAGCTCAACGTGGGTACCCTGCTCGGCCACCCTGCCATCGTTCAGAACGATGATCCGATCCGCGTTCACCACCGTGGACAGGCGGTGGGCAATCATAATCACTGTGCGGCCTTGCGTCAGCGTGGCGAAGGCTTTCTGGATCATCGCTTCGTTTTCAGGGTCGGCAAAAGCGGTAGCCTCGTCCAGCACCACGATGGGCGCATTTTTCAGGATGGCTCTGGCCAGCGCCACCCGCTGCTGCTCGCCGCCGGAGAGGTAGGTTCCCTCCGTGCCGATCACGGTGTCGATACCGTCCGGAAGCTTGGCGATAATATCGTCACACTGCGCGGCGGACAGCGCTTCTTCGACTTCCTGCCGGGTGGCGTCGGGACGGGACGCCCGCACGTTTTCCAGGATGCTGGCTTTGAACAGCCGGTTGTTCTGGAATACGAAGGCCACCTGATCCATCAGCACATGGGGATCTGTGTCCCGCACATCCACGCTGCCCACCTTCACCGCGCCGGAGGTGACGTCCCAAAACCGGGGAATCAGACTGGCCGCGGTGGTCTTGCCGCCGCCGGAGGGGCCCACCAGCGCTACGGTCTGGCCGGGTTTTACCGAGAAGGATACATGATCCAGAGCGGGCAGCTCCGCCCCGTCGTAAATGAAAGAAACGTCGTCAAATTCCACGCTGTTGTCCCTGGGTGCGACCGGATGGTCGGTGATTTTCAGGGTCGGCGCGCTCATCACCTGGTCGATGCGGCCCAGAGCGGTCTTGGCCAGCATCATGCCGCTGGCGGCGAACATGATCCGGGCCAGGGCGGTGGAGATGATGGCCGAGAACACGGCATAGAAGGCAAAGTTCGTCACAAAGCCCGCAAAGGTTCCGGCACTTAAGGCGGCGGGAGCCAGCAGCAGGGCAACGGGAACCAGGAACACGAAAGCCCCTTCTGTGGCTGTCAGGTTGACGGCCTGGGGCACCTTGCATACGTCGGCCTGATAATGCTCTGCCTTGGCGCTGTAATCCTCGATGGCCTGCTTGAAGGCTTTGAAGGAATATACCGTCTGCTGGAACACCTTCACCACCGGAATGCCCCGCACGTACTCTGTGCCTGCCTTGCTCATTGTGTCCTGGGCAGCCTGATATTCCGCCATCAGCCCGGCGTTTTTTCCGCCCATCATGGTGCCCAGTGCCCCGATGGACACTACCGCCGCCAGCAGGCAGGCGGCACCCATCCGCCAGTCGAACACAAACATCAGCACCAGCATCGCAATGAACATGGCGGCGGTGCCCACGATGTCTGCCAGGTTATGGGCCAGCAGGGTTTCCGTTTCGGCCGCCGCGCCGTCAAGACGGTTGCGCAGGAGCCCGGAGGCATTGCTGTCAAAGAAGCCCAGGGGCGCTTTCATCAGATGTGCCATGCCCTGCTTGCGGATGTTGGACGCCGTGCGGAAGGCGGCCAGATGCGTGCACATCAGGGCGCAGAAATAGACGATGATACCCGCCAGCGCAAAGCCGAAGGCCGTCCAGCCGTACCGGGCGATACCCGCCGCCTCCGTCCAGTTGGGAGCAACGGCGATCAGATCCCTTGCAACCAGCCAGATACAAATGTATGGCAGCATCCCCAGGATCATGGCCACGGCAGACAGGCCCAGCCCCAGGAAGGTGAGCCCCTTGTGCCTGCCCGCATACCCCAGCAGCACCTGCAGGTCATTTGGTTTCTTTTTCGTCATTTTATAAGCCTCCTTTTCCTTTTTTCATCGCGGCCAGAAGTCCGCCAAACATCCACAGATTCCCGACGCTGATCCAGCCTGCCGTCAGGGCGTTGCGCAGCGGCGTCTCCGGGAAAAGCTTCAGCAGCATGGTCAGCGCCATGCCCACCGCTGGGCAGAAGATCCAACACCACCTTGGATAAGGCGTCAGACCTTTTGAAAAGGCGGCGATATGCGCGATCTGATGCACCAGCCAGAAGATGAAGAACAGAATCATGCCGGGTAACAGAAAGTACAGGCCGAATCGGACGGAAGCGTCCAGCGCTGTCTCGGGGCTGGCCGCAGTCATGTACTTGTAGAAGAACACACAGGCCAGGCATGGAACGTGCACGCCACAGCCGCCAAAGGCAAGTACGCCCAGAATCCCACTGTGGTATGCGTGAGCCAGGCGCTGGGAGTACGGCACGATCAGCCGATACACGGCGAAGTAACACAGCGCTTCCAGCGGAATTCCGATCAGCCCCAGCAGCGCGGACCAGAAGATCCTGCCGTCGGACAGGCTCAGATAGGCGGAAAGGAAGCCCTCCATGCCTTCCTTTGCCGCGTCGTGCATGCCCCAGCCCAGCAGCATATCGCCCACAAGCACCATCAGGGCGGCAGCGATGCCGATCTTCATCAAATGGGCGATCCTGGGCCAGTCCAGTTCCCTATTCATTCGATGTCGCCTCCCTCATCAGCCGCACCATCAGATTCCAGCCGTCTTTTGCCTCTTTCACGATCGGAAAGACGGGATAGCAGTGGAACATGCCTTCACTGACAATCATCCGGTCCAACTCATATTTGATCGCCACTCGTTCCATCTTGACTGTTAGCATTGGCTAAGTCGCCCGGAAAAAAGAATGCACGATACGTGCTTATCTGTTTATTCCTGCCCGCTGTTTCTCTCTGACATTTCTTTTGGCTTAGAGTGTGTTTCTAAATTCGGAACGATGCATTTTCGGCGTCTTGAACTGCATTTCTGTGTTGATTTCCCTTGACTTAGCCCCACTAAGCCTGCGGAAAATCGCCTTGAAATGCAGCCCAATCCACTCGAAACTGCACATTCCTCATTTTAGAAACACACTCTAGGCCCGGATTTGTGCTTTTCTGGTTTGACTGCATCTTCCGGAAGCGCCCAGGATCTGCCCAACCGCTCTGCGCCTGGAATTCTTCCGTCCAAAGCGTACTGATTGTTAGCTCCATCTAACCATATTATATTCCATTTTTCGCAGAAGACAAGCATAAAATTGTAAATATGGCGGCGTCAGGACTCTACATCCCAATGCCGCTGCTTTCATACGAAGCGGTCGTCGCGAAGATTACGAAGATGGAAGGCGAGCTGGCGGATAAGCGGCAGCGCCGGAGGAGAGTGGAGCTTTTCATACGGATGCTGGCCGGGGAGCACCAGCCGCTGGTGTACGACGGAGGCCTGTTCACAGCATATGTGGACAGGGTCATCGTCAGAGGAACCAAGGGGAACGTAGAGCTTGAGTACATTCTGCGGGACGGCACATCGCATACCGTCAAAGTGAGCCAGCTGAGAGGTTAATGCTTCCGGCTGGCTTTCCAGTCAGACAATGAACAAGACCCTGTCACCCGGCAAAAAACCGAGGGCAGGGTGTTTCGTATAAAGGGATTATCGTACCTCCCTGATATGAGTGGGCAGTTCCCTCTTCCAGTCCATCCCTATGGGCAGCGGCGGAATCCGGTGGATGACCATTTCACGGTTCTTTGAGGTTCACGGGCCCGTCCAGTACCGGTGCCAGTGGGCGGATCGGACGTGGGGGCGGGGCGAGGCGTGCTGCGTTCCGCCCACAGCGTTTTCCCGGGTCGGCTCAACGCCGGCCCTTTTACACACTATTGGATAAATGCCCGATTATGATTTGTTTTATATCGTAATCAGAAAAAGGTTGATTTGCAGCACGGAAAGTAGTAAGATTAAACTAACAACAAGGAGGGCAATTATGTATATCAACGAGTATGGCAGCAGGGATGATCCCGCGGTCATCCTTCTTGCGCCCATGATGGTTTCCGGTTCCGATTTGTACAATCTGATGAAGCCCTGTTTCAGGCGCAACTATCACATCGTCGCGCCGGATCAGGGCGGACACGGCCAGGCGGGCGGATATCATTCCGCAGATGAAGAGTTTCAAGCGCTGCGGTCCTTTTTGCTTGAGATTGGCTGCACGGAGATCGCGCTGGTCTACGGCGCCTCCCTCGGGGTGGCCGTCGGCTGGCGGCTGTTCTTCGACCCTGCGTTCCACATTGCCCGCGCCTGGTTCGACGGCGTGGCGCTGGCCGGGAACGCGCGCTTTGCGGAATGGTTCATGAAGCGGATGTTCCGAAGCCGGAAGAAGAAGCTGGCAAAGACGCATGCGGAAGCCTCGCCGTCCCTGGTGAAGATGTACGGATATGACTTTGCCAGGATGATGACGCGGAATTTTGAGCGTATCACGATAAATGATATAGACGCCATCTGCCACGCCTGCTGCCATTATGACCTGCGCAGGCTGACGGATGACGAGCAGAAGAAGCTGCACCTGGACTTCGGTGAGAAGGATTTTGACTGGATGTATTCCAGGAAGACGATTCCCATGTACATGCCGAACGCGGAGCTTGTGATCCGACCGGGATACCAGCATTGCGGCTACATGGCGGCGGAACCAGGGGCCTATGTGGCGCAGATCGAGGCGTTTATGGGGGAGGATGTAATACTAAATTCCATCTAATCCATGCACATCTGCGGGTGCCTTTTTTGCCCTGGCTGTGCTTCGCTTCGGTCAACGATGCGCTGCATCGCCTCCCTCCGCTCAGCTTTGCCAGAACAAAAAATCCACTCCGCATTTGTACATGTTTTAGAAGGAATTTAGTATAAGGATATGACAAAACCAGGTTCCAACCCCTACACCAGAAAGCTGAAGCCTGTGATGACGAAATACTTGACGGGCCGCTTCGGCGTGGCGGAGGGCGCATCCCGCTGGCAGCGAACCCTTCAGATTGCGCAGCAATACTGGGATGAAACCGCCTACATCGGCGGCAGGGAGAACATTCTGGCGGACAACCTGTACATGAGCGAGGTCCTGTTCGCCGCAGTGGAGGCCTGCGACCGGGATTTTCCCGGCGAGGACATCCTGCGGCTGGGGGATGAACTGATGGTGGATAAAATCCGGAGGCTCAGCCGGTTCGTGAACGCGCCCAGGCTGGTCAACTGGCGCTGGGTGCAGCGGCTCGTGGGGCGCATGTACGGCAGCTACATCAAAAAGTGCGGCACCCGGGACTGGGGCAACACCTGGACCATGGAGGTCAACCGCTACTGGCACGCGGAGGGCATCGCCTGGCGGTTCACATCCTGCCCGCTGGCCGAGTTCGCCAGGGCGCACGACCTGCTCCCCTGGGCGAAGTACCTGTGCCAGATGGACCATCGTATGGCCGAGGCCGCCGGGTGCAGGCTGATCCGCAGGCACACGATCGTGGCCGGGGACGACGAATGCGATTATTGGATTGTGGGTGAGGATAAATGAAAAGCATGACTTCCAGGCAGAAGATACTGCTCGGCTGCTTCGCCATGGCGCTGGCCATCGTCGGCGACTTCCTGCTGGGCTACGGCACGTTCAGCATGACGAGCGATCCGGGCGTTCCCATGGGGATCGCGGCCAGCGTCGCGCCGGATTGGCGCTATGCCGCCTCCTCCGTCCTCGGGTTCCTCTGCGTGCCGTTCTTCGCCGTGGCCGCACTGGAGCTGCTGAAGGTGATGGAGCAGAAGTACGGCCTGCGGGAGCAGCGGCTATACAAACTGTTTAAAATCGCCAACTGGGGTGGGATACTCTACTTCGCGTTCATCCACATCGGCATCTGCATGCTGCCGGTGGTGTTCAACGCCGGGATGGCGGCGACGGGCGACGCGGCGGCCTCCGTCGGCATGATGCTGCGGGTGCTGAAGAGCATCGCCGTCCCCATGATCGCAGGCTTCATCGTCTGCGACGGCTTTGTGACGGTCGCCTGGAT
Source organism: Clostridia bacterium (assembly GCA_017512905.1). Lineage (GTDB taxonomy): Bacteria > Bacillota > Clostridia > Christensenellales > Aristaeellaceae > UBA2862. Next base: position 2,065 of record JAFWEL010000017.1, on the reverse strand, counting down.
CGGCATGGTCGTCAAGGGTATGCTGCCGGTCAGGAAGATCGCGCTGATCTGCAATCCAATGATCATCGCCCTGCTGGGGCAGCTGATGAACCTGATCGCGGAGGGCCTGGATTCCGGCTTTGAGTCCTTCGGCTGGCTGCTGCTGTATCTGGTGTGCGCCATGAAGCTGGTCGGGAAAGAGGAGCGCATATGAAGCTCGGCGTCAGGGAGTTCGACGCCATGCATATGGGCTGGCGCAAATTCAGGTTTCAAAAGGAGAATCGCGCATGAGCCAATACACACCCGAAAGACTGGTGGCCGTCAGCCGTTACCAGAACTATTTTTCGACGCTGTCCCCCGATATTCAGCGCGACGTCTGCTCCCGTATGGACAAGCTGATCGAAGAGGAACGGTGAATGCTTGTGATGAAACTCATGGTAGAAGGACTTTGTCTTGGCGCGCTGCTGGTGGTTGTCTGCGTCGTCGGCATTCGGAACGGCGCGGTCAGGATGGTGCATCTGTATGATAAGAAGGTTCAGGACCGCGTCATACAGCTTGGCGTGACGACCAGGGAAGCCATCCGGAGGCGGGGCGTGCGCTTCAGGGGCCTGTGTATTCCGGCATATATGGCCTATGTGCTCGTTTGCGTCTACGCGGTCAACGGCGCGCGGGGCTTCCTGCCCGGCTTCTGGCAGGGGCTTGTGATCCTGTCCATCATGAATCTGATCGACCGCATACTGATCGACGGATACTGGGTGGGACACACCGACGCCTGGGTCATCCCCGGCACCGAGGATCTGAGGCCGTATATCGCCGCGAAGGATAAACAGCGGAAAGCCCATCGTCGGAAGGCTGTCAAGGGCGGCCCGGTGCATCTGGAAGAGAGCTGCGAGGAATTCAAGCGGGCTTCTTGGGAAGTTCAGAAGAAGTATCATTTTGCCCTGCCCAGGATTAAGGGCATCGAAAAGCTGATGGAAGGCGCGGGATTCATGATCGTGGTTTCCCGCCAGATCAGGGGCATGATCTATACCGTCACAGGGGAAAAGTGACCACATGGGGACTGATGGAGGGCCTGCATACATGAGGATACATACCTATGGAGAGGAACGCGCGCCGGTCGTCATCATGCTGCCGGGCTCGTTCTGCAACGCGGACACCCTGATGAACATCATAATGGGGCTGGAGGCGGAGTTTCACATACTGGCTGTCGACTACAACGGGCAGTATGCGGGAAGTGAAATGTCCTTTACCTCGCGTCGCGGCGAGGCGGAGGAGATCATCCGTTATTTGCGGGAACACGCCATTTCCTCCGTCGCCCTTGTATACGGCCAGTCCATGGGCGGCGAAATGGGCATGGAGCTGATATCCCAAATGCAGAAAGGCGGAATCGCGATCGGCGCGGCTTTCTTCGACGGCGGCCCCTTCCTCCGCTTCCCAAAGATCGTCTCCAGGCTGCTGGGTAACAAATTCAAAACCATTGTGGGGCACCTGCGGGGCAAGACTCTGGAGGAGGCGCTGCGGGAACCGACGATCGTGAAGTTCTCCGGAGGGAAACCGGAACGATACGGCAACATGCTCGGCCCGATTTGCCAGAACGCCGCCTTTATGAGCGACGAAACGCTGGCCCGGGAGGCGGACGCCTGCGTGACCTTTGATTATCCGGCCATGGACAGGGATTTTCAAAGGAGGCTGCACTTCTTCTATTCCAGGGAGGAATCCGCCTGGCGCTTCTGCCACAGGAAGCTAAAGAGGGCCTACCCGTATGCGCAGTACAGGCTGGTCAGCGGCTACGGCCATGTGGGGTATCCGGGAGAGCATCCGGAGGAGTACTGCGGCTGGCTCTCCACCCTCGCGCGGGGCGAAGCGCTGCCCGGAGCGTAAACGGAAAAAGGTGAAGAACAGGCGTTTGCGGAAAAGGCACTTGCGTTACTGCCTGGAGCTGAACCCCGCGTTCTGTGACAGCGACGACGCAAAGTATGGGAATCTGCACAGGAATCTGAAATGGGCGCGCAGCAGCACCATCGGACACGGCGCGCCTTGCTGCGATTTCCGCATCATCGATGTCAGCCGCCGCCCGGATTATGAC
>JAFWEL010000016.1 GCA_017512905.1 Clostridia bacterium | reverse complement strand
GGCGCCGCCGCTACATGGGACTTTGAATTCCGTACATCGTTTTCTCGCGGGAACGTATGTTTTATCCTGGCTGTAACGTTCCGTGCGCGGCTTTTCCTGTTCCCTGTTCCCTGTTCCCTGTTCCCTGTTCCCTGTTCCCTCGTCTCCCCGACAAATCAGAATTTTCCTTCAACGAATCCACTCCCACATACCGGAGGTGTTTGCCATGAAAAAGGCCCTCGTCGCCATCCTTGCGCTGTTGCTGGCGGCTTCGCTGTGCTGCGCTGCGCTGGCCGGCACGGTGGTTGTCACCGGCGATGCCAACGCCCGCAGCAACCCCAGCCTGAACGGCTACAGGCTGGGCGTGGTCACCGAGGGCTCCTGGCTCGTCTACCGGAACGTCTATTCCGTGGACGACCGGGGCGTGATGTGGTACGGCATCACCTTCGACGGCGAGGATGCCTGGATCTCCTCCCGCTACAGCTATGTGATCTATGACGATGACGAGGAGGACGCCCCGGAGGATTATCCCGTGGTGTTCGTCCACCGGGATTCCCATGTGCGCGACGAACCCGGCCTGTACGGCGAATCCCTCACCGTGGCCCTGGCCGGCTCTGTGCTGCGCTCCGGCGGCGAAACCCGCTGGGACGACCGGGGCGTGGCCTGGTATTACGTCTGCTGCAACGGCTACTGGGGCTGGATCTCCTCCAGGTATACCTCCGCGGCGGGCTGACCCGCGCCGCGAAAGCCGCGGCCTTCCTCCAACCGGAAGGCCGCGGCTTTTGTCATGCATATATTCCCATTGTAACTTTATTTCTACAATTCCCCCGCAATCATTGACAACCGCCCCATGCCGCTTTAAGATATAAATTAGCTATAAATGTGCTGTATAAAACATAATTGCAATGATTTGGAGGTTCTTGACTATGCTAAAGCAGGGGCGCAAGCGCGAGGCGAAGGGCCTTGCCGTTCTCTATTTCATCATTGGCCTGATCATACTGCTGATCATATTGGCTGTGATCTACTTCGCGCTGGCCAAGCTGGATTATTCCGATAAGCTGGACCCGGAGATCACCATGCGGCCCTATGTTGAACAGACCCAGCCGCTGGAGGAACCGGAGCCCGTCGAACCCGCCGGGGACGAGGTTGAAGCGCCCGCCGGTGACGAGCTGCCCGGGGACGAGGTGGACCTGACTGAGGCCACCGAGGAGCCGACGCCGGAGCCCACTCCCGAACCCACGCCGGAGCCCACTCCCGAGCCCACGCCGGAGCCCACCCCCGAGCCCACGGCCCTGCCGGCGGAGAGCGTGGCGCAGCCCATGAAGAAAACGCCCAACCTGCCCACCGAGGCCTCTGAGAACGGCAAGATTGGCCTGACCAAGAGCTTCGTCTCCCCCGCGGACGACAACAAGCTGATGTACCTGGCGGGCTACGGTTACGTCAACGAGGAGACCTTTGACGGCTCCGTCGTTAAGAGCTGGCTTGTCGTCACAGAGGTCGCCTCCGGTCAGAACGCCAGCTACCTGCTCACCCTCACGCCCGGCGTGTCCGGCCTGCCCCACGGCGATGCCCTCTGCCAGAACGCCACTGCCTGTGATTTCGAGATCACCCTCGACGTCAGCCAATACAAGGAGGGCATCTACTCCATGGCGCTGGTCATCGGCTACAAGGATGGCAAGAAGAACGTCTTCAAGTACTATCCCTTCAGCAGCGACGTGAAGTTCACCGTGCTGGACGGCCGAGTCGTCACCCCCGCCCCCGCCGCGGAGTTTGAATAATCGCACGTTCATCGCGCCGCGCATTCATAAGAATGCGCGGCGCGTTATTTTTCACCCGATTGTGCTTTAACGCGCTTTTGTTATACGGTACAATGGGAACGGACAGCTGTAGAAGCGTCACGCACGAGAATTGATCGCGTTTAACATATCCTTCCTTGACTTTAGCGTGGTAACGCGCTAAAATATCCCCATCAAGCATTCCGGAGGTCTTTCATGAACCCTGTCAACGATTCGCTGAAGCCTGAGGAGCGGGTGCTCTACGCCCTGCGGGGGCTCTACCAGCGCTACGGCTACAGCCAGTTCAAGATGAGCAAGTTCGAGGAGTACGACCTGTACGCGGGCAACAAGGATTTCCTGGTCTCCGACGGCATCATCACCTTCACCGACACCGACGGTCGCCTGATGGCCCTGAAGCCCGACGTGACCCTCTCCATCATCAAGAACACCCGCCAGATGCCGGGCAGTGTTCAAAAGCTGTACTACAACGAAAACGTCTACCGCGTCTCCGGCAGCACCCGCTGCTTCAAGGAGATCATGCAGACGGGGCTGGAGTGCATCGGCGACGTGGACCTGTATAACCTGTGCGAGGTCATATCCCTGGCCGCGGAAAGCCTGAAATCCATCGACCCGGGCTATGTGCTGGACCTGTCCCACATGGGCGTGGTCTCGGCGCTGGTGGACGCCCTCGGGCTGGACGCCGAGCGCCGCGCCGCGGTGATCGCCTGCATCGGCGAAAAGAACGGCGACGGCGTGCGCCGGCTGTGCCCGGATAAGGACGTCTCCGGCATACTGGCGCTGATCGCCGCCCACGGACCGGCCGACCGGGTCATCGAGGCCCTCCGCCCCTGGTGCGCCGGCGACGACGCCAGGCAGGCCCTGGACGAGCTGGCCCGGGTGACGGACGTGCTGGCGGCCAACGGCTGCGACGGTGTGCGGGTGGATTTCTCCATCGTCAACGACATGAACTACTACAACGGCATCGTGTTCATGGGCTACATCAACGGCATTCCCGCCGGCGTGCTCTCCGGCGGCCAGTATGACAAGCTGATGCGCCGCATGGGCCGGGATTGCAGGGCCGTGGGCTTCGCCATCTACATGGACCAGCTGGAGCGGCTGAGGGACGACCCCCGCCCCTACGACGTGGACACCCTGGTGCTGTATGACGACCGGGCCGACATCGCGGCGCTGACGAAGGCCGTGGGCGCGCTGGCCCGCCAGGGCGTCAGCGTGAGGGCCCAGAAGGCCGTGGACGGCAAGCTGCGCTACCGGCGGCTGTTGAGATTCAGCGAGGGAGGGATCGCGGATGGCGAATAGCATGATCAACGTCGCCCTGCCCAAGGGCCGGCTGGGCGAGAAGGTTTACGGCATGTTCGCCGCGGCGGGGTATGAGTGCCCGTCCATCCTGGAGCCCAACCGCAAGCTGATCTTTGAAAACGAGGCCACCGGTGTGCGTTACTTCTGGGTCAAGCCCTCGGACGTGGCCATCTACGTGGAGCGGGGCGCGGCGGACATCGGCGTGGCCGGCAAGGACATCCTGCTGGAATACCGGCCGGAGGTCTACGAGCTGCTGGACCTGAACGTGGGCCGCTGCCGCATGGCCGTGGCCGCGAAGAAGGGCTTCCGGGACAACCCGGAGCGCACCCTGCGCGTGGCCACCAAGTTCACCCGCATCGCCCGGGAATATTACGCCGGGCTTGGCCGGGACATCGACATCATCCACCTGAACGGCAGCATCGAAATCGCCCCGATCCTCGGCCTGTCCGACGTGATCGTGGACATCGTGGAGACGGGCAAGACCCTGCTGGAGAACGACCTGGAGCCCATCGAGACCATCGTGCCCATCAGCGCCCGGCTGATCGCCAACAAGGCCAGCTTCAAGTTCCACAGCGAACAGATCGAGGCTATCTGCCGGGGCCTTGCGGGACAGGTGAAGGAATAAACAGAGAGGGTGCCATTATGATCAAAATCATGAAGTACGGCGAGGTCGCCAACGATGAAATTTTCGCCCGCTCCGTCCCCGAGGTGGACGTGGCCGGGATCGTGTCGGACATCATCGCCGACGTGCGCGCCCGGGGCGACGCGGCGCTGCTGGACTACTGCGAAAAATTCGACCATGTAAGGCTCGAAGCACTGGAGGTCTCCCCCGCTGAGCTGGACGCTGCCATCGCAAAGGTGGAGCCGGAATTCATCGACGTGCTGGAGACCGCCGCCGCCAACATCCGCGCCTTCCACGAAAAGCAGGTGCGCACCAGCTTCATCATCGCCGAGAAGGACGGCATGGTGATGGGCCAGAAGGTGATTCCGCTGGACCGGGTGGGGCTGTACGTGCCCGGCGGCACGGCGGCCTATCCCTCCACGGTGCTGATGGACGCCATCCCGGCGAAGATCGCCGGCTGCGGCGAGATCGTGATGGTGACGCCCCCGGCGAGGGACGGCAGCGTCAACCCCGCCATACTGGCCGCGGCGAAGGTGGCCGGGGTCAGCCGCGTCTTCAAGGTGGGCGGGGCCCAGGCCGTGGCCGCGCTGGCCTACGGCACCGACAGCGTCCCCTGTGTGGACAAGATCGTCGGCCCCGGCAACGCCTTCGTGGCCGAGGCCAAGAAGCAGGTGTTCGGCCGGGTGTCCATCGACATGATCGCCGGACCCAGCGAGATCCTCGTCGTCGCCGACGGCCACAGCAACCCCCGCCAGGTAGCGGCGGACATGCTGTCCCAGGCCGAGCATGATAAAATGGCCAGCGCGGTGCTGGTCACCGACAGCATGGCCCTGGCCGAGGCCGTGCGGGATGAGATCGACCGGCAGGTCAAGGCCCTTCCCCGCTTCGAAATCGCTTCCGCGTCCATCGACGTGAACGGCAAGATCATCGTGGCGGACACCCTCGACGCGGCCATCGACATCGCCAACGCCATCGCGCCGGAGCACCTTGAGCTGTGCCTGGACAATCCCTTCGATTACCTGGACCGCATCCGCCACGCGGGCTCCATCTTCATGGGCCGCAACTGCCCCGAGGCCCTGGGCGATTACCTGGCCGGGCCCAACCACACGCTGCCCACCGGCGGCACCGCCCGGTTCTACAGCCCCCTGTCGGTGGACGACTTCGTGAAGAAGAGCCAGTACACCTACTTCACTGCCGCCGCGCTGGAGGCCGTCTCCGGCAAGATCGCCCGCTTCGCCCGCAAGGAGGGCCTGGAGGGCCACGCCAGGAGCGTGCTGTCCCGTTTTGAATAGACAGGAAAAAACGCAGAGTTCAGAGAGAACCACTGACTCGGCTCTACACGCTTAACTCTAAACTCTATCACAGAAGGTGATCGAATGAGCCGCTATCTGATCGACAAGTACCAGGCCCTCGAAGCCTACACCCCCGGCGAGCAGCCCCGGGACATGCAGTACATCAAGCTGAATACGAATGAGAGCCCCTATCCCCCGGCCCCCGGCGTCGTGGAAGCGGTGCGTGAGCAGGCGGGCCGGCTGGAGCTGTATTCCGACCCGGTCTGTACGGAGCTTCGTGACGCGCTGGCGGCGCGCTACGGCGTGAGGCGGGAAAACGTGTTCGTGTCCAACGGCTCCGACGACATCCTGAACTTCGCCTTCATGGCCTTCGGCGGTCCCCGGGCCTTTTTCCCGGACATCAGCTACGGCTTCTACCCGGTATACGCTGAATTGCACGGCATCGAGGCCCACTCCATTCCTCTGCGGCAGGATTTCAGCATTGACCCGTCGGACTTCATGGCCCTGGACGGCTTCATCGCCATCGCCAACCCCAACGCCCCCACCGGCATGGCGCTGGGCGTGGCACAGATCGAGGACATACTGTCCGCCAACCCCGACCATGTGGTGCTGATCGACGAGGCCTATGTGGACTTCGGCGCCGAATCCTGCGTCCCTCTGACAGCGAAATACGACAACCTGCTGGTGGTGCAGACCTTCTCCAAGTCCCGCAGCATGGCCGGGGCGCGGCTGGGCTTCGCCATCGCCCATGAAGCCCTGATCGCCGACCTGGAGAAGATCAAGTTCAGCACCAATCCCTACAGCGTCAACCGCATGACCCTGGCCGCGGGCATCGCCACGCTGAAGGCGGACGAGGTCTGCATGGAGAACTGCCGGAAGGTGGTCGAAACCCGGGAGGCCACCGTCGCCAGGCTGCGGCAGCTGGGCTTCGAGGTATTGCCCAGCAAGGCCAACTTCGTGTTCGCCCGCCATCCCCACGCCGACGGCGGCTTCCTGTACCGCCAGTTGAAGGCCCGGGGCGTGCTGGTGCGCCACTTCGAAAACCCCCGCATCAAGGACTTCCTGCGCATCACCATCGGCACCCCACGGCAGATGGAGGCGCTGATTGAGAAGCTGGGGGAGATTCTCAGTGGAACCGGAGTGTAGGATTCATTCTGATTTATAGAGCTGTTGGTGGAAAAGCAGAGGGTAGTACAAAGGGAACAGTCAACAGGGAACAGGAAAAGCCGCGCACGGAATGTTGCAGCCAGAACGAAGGGAACGTTCCCGCGACGAAAATGAAGTATAGAATCCCTGAAAGCCCTGTAGCGGCGGCAATCTGCCGCCACGGCATTCTT
>JAFWEL010000015.1 GCA_017512905.1 Clostridia bacterium | reverse complement strand
TCCGATTTGACCTCATTTTTCATTCCTGGTCCTTCTCTTCCTGTCTCCATGTGATGTTGCCATCCCGGCTTTTTTGCTATGTCACAATTCTGCCCAAATCAGCATATTTGGCGTTTCGTACCATCTCAAAAGGATACATTATATCTCAAAACAAAAGGATGGCCTGACGGGTTTAATCGCCAGGCCTCTTTGGCTAACCTAATGCAACTCGTTCCAGCAGTCGATACACATCACTTCGCCATCATCCTCAGTTATGAAGGTTGCCAGATATTCGCCGCCGCACTTTGGGCAGGTATAGAATACCTCTCCATCATAGGTGTGCTGCTCCAGAGAATCGTAATCGACATTTTCGTCATAATCGTAGCGATCGTCATAGGCCATTTGATATACTGCTGGACGGCCTGCTGCTGCAGCTGGAACTTCTGCTGAAGGCTCGCGAGTTGCGCCTGTGCCCCGGCAGCAGTGTTTTCGAAGTTGGTGACGCCGGACGCCGCCAGCTTGAACTGGGAGTCGGCTTCCTTAAGCTGCTGGTTGATGGAGCGCAGGTTTGCACTGAAGTTGTCGCTGTTCAATGACAGCGAGACGACCATGTCGCGAAGAGTTTCTGCCATTGATCGGCGACCTCCTTTTCATGAAAAATGCGCCGTTCATATGAACGACGCAGGGTTGTCAAAAGGTATTTGCGACGCTACCTTTGATCATTTTTCAAAGGCACTCCAGTTTAGCCGGCCATAGCGCCGGGTGTTTTCGAATATCCGAACTGCTAACTCATCCTGGCGGCAGTCTCCCTTCCAACGCCAGTGCCAGTTGTCCTCCAGCCGTGAAGGTTCATTGATCCTGGCCTCGTGCCCCAGTCCCAGCCAATCCTGAAGCGCAATGATGCATGTTGACGCCCGGCTGATCAGCGCGGCGCGGATGAAGACCTCGTGCATCCTGCTGTCCGGCACATCCTCACAGCCAAAATACTGCCTGATGCGGTCCTTTTCGGCCGTAGTCAGGCCAGCGAACCAGCCGTTGACAGGGTCGTTGTCATGGGTGCCGGGATATACGACACAGTGCTCAGGGATGTTGTGAAGCAGATAATCGTTTGCTGCGCCAACGTCGTCGGCATCAAAGCCGAACTGCAGCACTTTCATATTGGGGTAATCCGTATCCCGAACCATCTGTCGGACAGAATCGGTCATATAGCCCAAATCCTCAACAATGACGGGTTTGTGGCCCATGTTCTCCCACATCTGTCTGAACAGCGCCATGCCGGGCCCCTTTTCCCAATGGCCTGACTTCGCCGGTTCCCCGGCGGGGATAGAGAAGTATTCGTCCAATCCTCGAAAGTGATCGATACGCAGCAGGTCGCACTGCTGGAAGTTCATCCACAACCGTGCCATCCACCAGCCGAAGCGATCGTCCCGGTGCTTTTCCCAGCGATAGAGCGGGGTTCCCCATATCTGTCCCTCTGCGGAAAAGGCATCCGGGGGACAACCGGCAACAGCGCTTTGACGGTTCTGATCGTTCAGCTGGAACAGTTCAGAATGCGCCCACACATCCGTGCTGTCAAAAGAGACGTATATTGGAATGTCCCCGATGATGCGTATGTGTTTCCCGTTTGCGTAGGCCTTCAGCGCATACCACTGCTCATAGAACTTGAATTGTGTGTACTTGTGGAATTCGACGTCATAATAGAGCTCACGATGGTAGTATTCCACGGCATTGTTCCAGTGTCTGCTGATGTCCTCCGGCCAATCTGGCCACTCTTTCTGATCGAAAAAGCTCTTCAGAGACATGAAAAGCGCATAGTCATCCAGCCACCAGCCATTCTCGCAGATGAAGCGCTGGTAGTCGGGATTATTGGCGATCCCGCTGCGTTCATAGGCCTTGCGCAGCAGCGGAAAGCGGTTGGCGTACATCTTGTCGTAATCCACATGCTCGGGGTCATGACCAAAGTCCACAGCTTCGATTTCTTCCCAGAGCAGCACGCCTTCCTCCATCAGTCGGTTCAGGTCGATGTAATAGGGATTGCCCGCAAAAGCGGAAAAGGACTGATAGGGGCTGTCTTTGGACTTGTTGTGGTTGGGAGGATTGAGCGGCAGGATTTGCCAATAGGTCTGCCCTGCCTGCGCCAGAAAATCCACAAATGCATAGGCGGTCTCTCCCAGGTCACCAATGCCGTAAGGCCCTGGCAGACTGGACACAGGCATCAATATTCCCGCTTCACGACTCATGTCAATTCCTCCCAAGCTTTATAATCACAGGTTCGCCCGACAGCGGCAACAATCCTTCATCCACGCGAACTATCCCGTCTGCGAGCAGGTTTACATAATCACCATCCGGAAGATCACAGGGAACTACTGAGCCTTTGCCATCAGTACAGAAAAAGCCGATCATCCTCTGCTGACCGTGTTGATGTGACGCGATCACCGTCTTGCCAATGGTGTTTGCCGAGAAACTGCTGTCGGTGAACAGCGCGTCGCCGCGAATGGCACACATCCGTTGGATCAATGCTGTCAGGTCCTGCCCCTCACCCCAGGGAATTGTATCCCGGTCAAAGAGGTTCGGACGGCATACACAGCCATTTTCCTGTCCGTTATAGACCATGGGAATTCCCTTGGCAAAGAAGGCAAATGCCGTCCAATTGCGAAGCGCCCTGCCGTTTGGAATAAGCGCAGCGGCACGAAGTCGATCGTGGTTCTCCAGCGTTCGCATTTTCACGTAGTTTTCAGGATAGATTCCCTCCTGGCCGTCAAGCGCTTCCACAAATGCTTCAAGTGTGCCTTTTCCAATGCAGGCATTCAGGTATTTCCCGTATATGTCGTAGTCATAGGCCATGTCGAAGACCTGGAATATCTCGCTGTCTGATGCCGCGGTAAGTCCCATGGAGCGGATGAAGCGAACGAAACCCGGCTCGATGGATTCCGCCAACCAAAGACATCCGGGACGGATTGCCTCAACCTGTTCGCGCGCTTCCCTCCAGAAATCCAGAGGCACCAGAGGCGCTACGTCGCAACGGAACCCGTCTACTGTTTTTGCCCACATCTTCAGCGTCTCGATCTGATATTCCCAGAGCCCGCGCTGGTTATAATCCAAATCTATGATGTCGGTCCATTCACCCACATGATTGCCGAAACTGCCATCCGGCTTGTGGTAGAACCACTCCGGATGGTTTTCCCTTAGCCACGAGTCTGGTGAAGTGTGGTTGTACACCACGTCGATGATTACCTTCATGCCCAAGGCATGTATGCTGTCCACCAGTGCCTGAAAATCCTCCAGTGTGCCATATTCGGGATTGATAGCCCTGTAATCCCGTATAGCATATGGGCTTCCCATGCTGCCCTTGCGATTTGATTTGCCGATGGGATGAATCGGCATCAGCCAGATGATATCCGCACCCAGGCTCCGAATGCGGGGCAAATCCTCGCGTACCTTCTCAAAGGTCCCCTCAGAGCTGTAATTGCGAACAAAAACGGAATAGATCATCTGATTCCGCAAATGGAGATCTGTATTACGCGCCACGTGCTGCACCTCCATCTTCTCTGAATGACAGGTGACTGGTACTGGCACGACTGGCATTCAGATATGCTTCCTGGTTTTGCTCAATGTCCATGCGAAAACAGTATAGCATACCTGGAGAAAGATGGCAATGAGGAATCAATACATATACACTTTTATAACGCAGGAAGCCGCGATGTACAGATAAGAATGATGGAAAGCGGCATCATAGACTTTACCCTGCTCAGCGTTGTCCCCCTGACAAGGCAGTACGCGCATATCAAGCTGCCAGTTCAGGACACGTGGGGTTTGTTAATGCGGAAAGATGATCCCTTGTCGGAAAAAGGCTTTGTCGAGCCCACGGATATGAAGGACATCCCGCTGGTATCAGGCAGAAGTGAGAATTTTCGCAGCATGATGTCAGGCTGGCTTGGGTTTGACTTCAACCAGCTCAATTTTATCGGTACGTCTTTCCTGATGACAAGTACGGAAAAACTGGTGGCAGAATCAGTCGCGTATGCCATAATCAGGGAAGGAATCATCAACGATGGTATCACATCTCCTGTATGCTTCCGCCCTTTCCATCCGGAGCTCAAATCAAATATGTTCCTGGCCTGGTCCAATGGAGCAAACATGACTGCCCCTCAAGAACTATTCTTGAATGCGATGAAAGAATGGGCTGGAAATGAGAAAGCATAAAACAGAGTTTTCGGATCATTTAGAAGCCGCATTACTTCAGACACAACTACGTGACCATGCTCTACGAAAGCGGCATCGACCCGCTGATCGCTATGAAGATTGTCGGCCATACGGACTACCAGACCACTGCCAACATCTACACCCACATCAAGGAAGAGATGCTGAAGAAGGCCACTGTTGACCTGGAGGGCGTTTTCAAGAAGAGGGCTGGGAAGGAATGATACCGGACATAGCAGCAGCCCCGCGAAGAGTGATTCGCTGGGCTGCTCCCCGCTTGTTGTGATGGCGCTTATATATGAACGCTGCAGGCAGTACAAAGGTGCAGCTGCCCGCGATATTCATCAGATCCCCCACGAAGGCGGTATCCGTGCCCTGCGTGACCAGCTTCAGCAGGATCTTCACTATGATCACCGCACAGCCTCCCACCGGTCCCAGGAAGAATCCCGCGAACAATGCCGGAAGTTCTGCGATATCAAACTTCAGGAAGCCCGGTGCGAAGGGCAGCGGAACGCTGATTAGCATCAGAACCGCTGAAAGCGCGCCCAACATTCCAATGAAAGCGATGCTTCTTGAACTTCTTATTTCCTTCATACCAGTATCCTCCTTTATGTGGGGGAGAAGAAAGGGCCTGGAGCGTATGAAAACCCCAGAACCCTCTCATCCGAACTATACCATTGGTCACGAAACAGCACCGTGCCAGCGTATCAGTTCATGGATAAACAGCTTTACTTCTTTGGGTTTTAATGCCTGTGCAGACCACCCCGTATGACAAGATGCTCAGAACAGCAGGCTCTCCTCGGTTTCAGGATCGAACAGGTGCGTCACCTTCTCGGGGAAGGTGAACCACAGCTTGCTGCCGTAGGTCAGCCCGGCGCGCTGCTCCTCGGTGAGGTCCAGCGTGGGGATGCGCAGTATGACCCGCGTGTCGTCGTTGAGGTCCACGTGCAGGTGCAGCTCGCTGCCCATCATCTCGTTGACCCGCAGGGTGCCCTCGATGGCGTTCGCGGCGCCGTCGAAACGAAGCTGCGCGTGCTCCGGGCGCACGCCCAGTATGACCTGCCCGGGCTGCGCGTTCTTCGCCCTCAGCTTCGCGCTGCGTTTTTCATCCAGCTCCACGCGGATGCCGTACAGCTCCGCGGCGTATCGGTCTGAGTTCTTCACCAGCTTCGCCTTCAGGAAGTTCATCTGCGGGGAGCCGATGAAGCCCGCCACGAACAGGTTCTTCGGCGTCTCGAACACCTCCTGAGGCGTGCCGACCTGCTGGATATAGCCGTCCTTCATGATGACGATGCGATCCCCCAGGGTCATGGCCTCGGTCTGGTCGTGGGTGACGTAGATGAAGGTGGTGTCGATGCGCTTCCTCAGCAGTATGATCTCCGCGCGCATCTGGTTCCTGAGCTTCGCGTCCAGGTTCGACAGGGGCTCGTCCATCAGGAACACCTGGGGCTCGCGCACGATGGCGCGGCCGATGGCCACGCGTTGGCGCTGGCCGCCGGACAGGGCCTTGGGCTTGCGGGCCAGGTACTGGGTGATGCCCAGGATCTCCGCCGCCTCGCACACCCGGCGGTGCACCTCCTCGTTGTCCATCTTCCGCAGGCGCAGGCTGAAGGCCATGTTCTCGTACACGGTGATGTGGGGGTACAGGGCGTAGTTCTGGAACACCATGGCGATGTCCCGGTCCTTGGGCTCCACGTCGTTGACCACCCGGTTGCCGATGGTCAGCGTGCCCTCGGAGATGTCCTCCAGGCCGGCGATCATGCGCAGCGTGGTGGACTTGCCGCAGCCCGAGGGGCCGACGAACACGATGAATTCCTTGTCCTTGATCTCCAGGTTGAAGTCGTGGACCGCCACGACGTTCTTGTCATATACCTTCTTGACGTGCTCAAGCTTCAAACTTGCCATATTCGCAATCCTCCCTTATCCTTTCACAGCGCCGCCGGTGACGCCCTCCACGTAGTACTTCTGCAGCGCCATGAACAGCGCCGTGATCGGCACCGCCACCAGCACGCCGCCCGCGCAGAAGCGGGTGAAGTAGTTCTGGAAGTCGTTGGTGTTCACCCAGTTGTACAGGCCCACGGCCACGTTGTAGCCTTCCTGGTGGCCGAAGGCCACGTAGCTGGCGAACACGTAGTCGCCCCAGGGGGCCATGAAGGCCATCAGCACCGTATAGATGACGATGGGCTTGGCCAGGGGCATGATGATCTTCAGGAACACCTGGAAGCGGGTGGCCCCGTCGATGCGGGCCGATTCATCCAGCGACTTGGGGATGGTGTCGAAGAAGCCCTTGGAGATGTAGTAGCCCATGCCGGAGGAGGCGCAGTAGATCAGTATCAGGCCCGGCACCGCGCCGGCCTGGGTCAGGCCCATCTGCTTGAGCAGGAAGTACAGCGTGATCATGGTCAAAAAGCCCGGGAACAGGCCCAGCACCAGCACCGTGTTCATGATCAGCTTGCGGCCCCTGAAGCGCAGGCGGGACAGCGCGTAGCTGACGGACAGCACGATCACCGTCTGGATGACGGCGGTGAACAGCGCGATGGTCAGCGTGTTGCCGTACCAGCGTATGTACTGGCTGGCTTGCATCGGGGCCACGATGCACTGGCACAGCAGGGCCAGCGCCCAGAGCTCCGCCGCCAGGGTGGCTACCTTCTTCGCGCCCTCGTGCTTGTCCTCGGCCACGTAGCCGGGAAGGGAGCGCAGCAGCTTGTCGTCCTGCTTCAGGTAGATGCGGGCGAATATCACCCCCGCCGCCGTGAACAGCACCAGGCCCAGCAGCGCCGGCACCAGCCTCTGGCCCAGGGCCTGGCCGTGCACGGCCCCGGCGGCGATGGCCAGCGCCGCGTAGCACACGGCCATGGCCGCGCCCAGCGTCAGCGTGGTCTTGCCCCGGCTGGCGTCCGCCCGGTCCAGCGACCGGCCCAGGAAGTGGGTCAGCAGCGTGGCTGCCAGAGCGACGGCGGCGGCCAGCAGCATGGCCTTGCCGCACCAGGAGAAGAAGTTGCTGCCCTCGAACAGGAAGGCGTAGTTGTCCAGGGAGAAGGTCTTGGGGATTAGGTAGTCCACCATGCCGCCCTTTTCCAGCTTGTAGGAGCGGAAGGACTGGAGGACCAGGAACACGAAGGGCACCAGCCAAACGATGCTCATGATGGTCAGCACGGTGTAGATCGTGCCGTTCACGCGCCGCTCGTGGCCCTTCTTGCTGCGCAGCTTTTTCGGCTGCTCCACCTCTTTGATGACACCGGCCTTTTCGTCAACGATGATGTCGACTTCCGGTATTTTTTTATCTGCCATTACTGGAAATCCTCCTCATTCTTGACGGACGGTATCAGGTTGTAGACCACCAGGTTGATCACGGCCAGCACCACGAACACCATGATGCCGATGACGGCGGCGATCTTGTAGTTGGTGTCGGTGACGGTCATGCGGTACAGCCAGGTGATCAGCAGGTCGGTGTAGCCGGCGTTGCCCGCCAGGCCCATCGGCTTGCCCTGGGACAGCAGGAATATGACGTTGAAGTTGTTGATGTTGCCGGTGAAGGACGTGAGCAGGTAGGGCCCGGTGACGAACAGCATGTAGGGCAGGGTGATCTTGCCGTACATCTGCATGGCATTGGCGCCGTCGATGCGGGCCGACTCATACAGGTCCGCCGGTATGTTCATCAGTATGCCGGTGGCGATCAGCATCAGGTAGGGTATGCCGATCCATATGTTGATCAGTATGATGGTGAACCGCGCCCAGCCCGGGTCCGTCCAGAAGGGTATGGGCTGGCTGATCCAGTGCCACTTCATCAGGTAGGTGTTGATCAGGCCGTCCGCCGCGAACATCTTGGAAACATACAGCAGCGACACGAACTGGGGAATGGCGATGGTCATGACCAGTATGGTGCGCCACACCTTCTTCAGCCTGATGCCCTTCTTGTTGATCATGATGGCCACCAGCATGCCCAGGAAGTAGTTCAGGAACGTGGCGAAGAAGGCCCACACCAGCGTCCAGAACAGCACCTGGCGGAAGGTATCGCCGTAGCTGGCGGTGCCGGAGGACAGCAGCGTGCGGAAGTTCTCCAGGCCCACCCAGGTGAACAGCTTGGCCGGGGGCTGGTGGTTGTAGTCAAAGTTGGTGAAGGCCACCAGGATCATGAAGAATATGGGCAGTATCGTGAACACGAACACGCCCAGCGTGGGCAGGGCAAGCAGCGTCTTGTGGAACTGGCTGTCCGCCAGGGAGGCCAGGTCGTCCTTGGTGCTCTTGAGCTTGTGGCCGGAGGCCAGCAGCTGCTGGGAGATCTTGTTCTGCTTGATGTTCACCCGCCAGGTGTAGATGAACGCCGCCACGAAGAACAGCGTCAACACCCCGTACAGCAATATCAGGAAGCTGTTGTCGCCGTAGACGGTCTTGCGGCCCTCCTTGTAGGTCTCCACCACGCCCAGGGTGTTCAGCTTGCTCAGGTAGCCGATGCCAAAGTTCACCATGTACAGGTTGAACACCGTCTGGAACAGGAAGAACAGCAGTCCCCTGCCCCACTGGCCCCGGGCCATGCTGCCCGAGCCCATCACCAGGTAGGACAGGCGCGTCTTCCAGTCGCCGTTCTTGAAGGTGGTGAACAGGTCGGCGATGGACAGCCCCAGCCCCTTCAGGCACCGGCCCACCGCCAGCGCCAGGCCCTTCAGGCCGCCGCCGATCCTGCCGGGCAGCCGCGCGAAGAACTGCCCGAGGTCGTGCAGCATCTTCTGGGGCTTGCTCAGCTTTAAGTAATCGAGATCCACCATGTCGAAATCCCCCGTTTCTTTTAAATACGAATGAGGAATGAAGTTTGGACGGGCAGTCAACGGAGTAGGCAGTAGGGAGTAGGGAGCAGGAAAAGCCTGGCTTGTGTTGGAACGAAGCAAAATGTTCGCGGCGGCCGCACTTTTCCCTACTCCCTTCTCCCTGATCCATGAATTCAATTTATCGAGCTCCGCTCGACAAATCTGAATTCAACAAAACAGGCCGGGGAAAACTCCCCCAGCCTGTTTTGCGATCCATCAGCCCGCGTAGGAGATGCAGGTATCCTGGAACTCGGTCAGGGCGGTCATCAGGGCCTCGTCATCGGCGCCGTCGTACTTGTGGCCGATGATGTTGTCGCCCAGGCCGGTGGCCAGGCTCCAGTAGTCGCCGGGGTACTGGCCCTGCGGGATGGTGTACTGCAGCTGATCGGCCAGCGCGGACAGGGCCACGTCCGCCTTCACGGCGTCGCTCTGCTGGGCCGCCAGGTTGGAGGGACCCCAGCCCAGGACCTCGTAGCGGGCCAGCTGCACGTCGCCGGAGGACAGCCACGCGGCCAGCGCGTCGCAGGCGGCCAGCTTGGCCTCGTCCTCCTGGGGCTTCACGCCCAGCATCTTGAAGCCGCCGAAGCCGGACATCTGGTAGCCGTCCACGGTGGGCAGCTTGGCGGCGGCGTAGTTGTCGCCGAACAGCTCCTTGGCAGCCTCGGTATCCCAGGTGCCGTCCACGATGGCGGCCACGTTGGTGGCGTTGGAGATGGAGGAGCCGTTCACGAAGGCCGGGCTGTTGGCCAGGGCGATCATGCTCTTCAGGGCCTTCAGGCCGTTCTCGGAGGCGTAGTCCACATTGCAGGCGGTCAGGTTGCCGTCGTTGTCGGACTCATAGGTCAGGGTACAGCCCGCGCCGAAGAAGAACGCGGTCTGATACCAGCCGGAGTTGATCTCCATGTAGAAGCTCTTGCCGGCGGCCTCGCAGTCGGCCAGGATGCCTTCCAGGGTGGAGGGATCGGTGACGACGCTCTTGTCATAGTACAGGAAGTAACCGTTGTCGCTGGTCAGCGGATAGGCGTACAGCTCGTCGCCCATGGTGACGGCGGCCACGGCGCCCGCGTCGTTCTCGGCCTTCACGACCTCGGCGTTGGCGGGCTCCACGATCTCCACCGCGCCGGCGGCCACCATACGGGCCAGCTGGTCCTGGGCGAAGCCAAAGATGTCGGCAGCGGCGTCCACGTCGGTGATGACCTTGCTGGCGGCGTCGCCCTCGCCCACGGCCTCAACGGAAACGGTCATATCGGCAAACTCGGGGTTCGCGGCCTTGAAGGCCTCGATCTGCTGGTTGGTGAAGTCCACGGCGGCGTCGGCCACCCAGACCTTCAGGTCGCCGCTGTAGCCCTCGGCCAGCGCGGCGCAGCTCAGGGTCAGCACCAGCGCGACGGCCAGCACCAGGGACAGGATCTTCTTCATACGGGGTTCCTCCTTTGTTCAAGCGGCCGCAGCTGCGGCCTGATTCGGCATCCTCCGCCGATTGCCCAATTATTATAGCACTCCATTAACGGAATGTCAAAGCATAATATAACTTATTTGAAAAAACGATAGCTTTCTACAACGCTTTGATAGAATTGTACAACTCCGTGTTATTTCGGAATTGTGCGGACGATCCGGATGCCGTTGACGGGCAGCTCGGCCTCCCCGCCGATATTCTCGCCGGTCAGCGCGTCCGTCCCCTCGGGCAGCGAAACCTTCGCGGGACGTCCCGTGAAGTTCATCACGAACACCGCGCCCCCGCGGGACGCCGCCAGCACGCCCGCCTGCGATTCCGTCAACAGCCGATCGACGCCCACCTCGTCCAGCAGCCTGCCGTAGAAGGCGTCCAGGAAGGCCGCGTCCGGCCGCGTGGCGACGTAGTAAGCCCTGCCCTCTCCGCAGGGATTCACGGTCACGCAGGGCTCGCCCGCGTAGAAGTCCGCCGTATACCGCCCCAGCGTCCGGGCCGTCTCGGGGTGGATCAGGTCGCACATCGTGGAGCAGGCATACGTCGCGCCGTCCTCCATGCGGATGCTGTTCGTCTCGCCGTCGTACAGCCCGTCGGTCTCCTCCGCCCAGATGCCCAGCACCTCCCGAAGGGGGCCGGGGAAGCCGCCCAGAAAGCACAGGTCGTCCTCGTCCACCCGTCCGGTGTAGCAGGTGCATACCAGCGTGCCGCCGCCCTCCACGAACCGGGTGAGCCTCTCCGCCGCGCCGGGGCGCAGCATGTACAGCATGGGCGCAGCCACCAGGCGGTAGCTGGTCAGGTCCCGGGTCTCGTCGACCACGTCCACGTCCACGTTTTGCCGCTTGAGCGCCCGGTAATGCTCCAGCGCCGTGTCGAAGTACCTGAGGTCATCCCTCGGTCCCTGGCAGTCCTCCAGCGCCCAGCGGTTCTGGGTGTCGAAGAGCAGCGCCACCTTCGCCCCGGGCATCGTTCCCCGCAGGTCGGCGAGCTTCTCCAGCGCCTCGCCGACCGCCTGCACGTCCCGGAAGGTGCGGGTATGTTCGTGGCCCGCGTGGTCCACCACCGCGCCGTGGAACTTCTCCGCTGCGCCCCGGCTCTTGCGCCACTGGAAGTACTGTACCGTGTCCGCGCCGTGCGCCACCGCCTGCAGGCTGGACAGCAGGTGCATGCCCGGCTTCTTCAGTTTGCACACCGGCTGCCAGTTCACCTGGGATGGCGTGGATTCCATCAGCGCGAAGGGCCTTTGCTTCAGCGAGCGCATCCAGTCGTAGTTGAAGGCGGCCAGCATGGCCTGACGCTCCTCGTCCGGCGCGCCCCAGCGGGGATAGCTGTCGTAGCTCGCGAAGTCCAGCTCCCCTGCGAGGCTTCCGTAGTCCAGGCCGTCGAAGGACTCCATCAGGTTGGTGGTGATGGGCAGATGGGGCGTCAGTTCCCGCAGCGGCGCGGCCTCCGCCCGAAGGAAGTCCTCCGTCTGGTGGGTGACGAACCGCCGCCAGGCCAGGTTCAGCCCGTGCACGGCCGTCTCCCCCACGCGGGAGGGGCTGCGCAGCTCCTCCCAGCTGTCATAGGTCTTGCTCCAGAAGCCCGTCCACCAGGCCTGGTTCAGCTTCTCCAGCGTGCCGTAGCGGGCCCTGAGCCAGTCCCGGAAGGCCCGCTGGCACAGCTCGCAGTGGCACGCGCCGCTCAGCTCGTTGGAGATGTGCCAGCCCACCACGGCGGGATGATTCCCGAACCGCTCCGCCAGTGCCCGGTTCATTCTGCCCACGAAATCCCGGTACACCGGGGAGGTGAAGCAGTGGTTGTGCCGCCCTCCGTGGAAGTTGCGCAGACCGTCCTCCCGCACCCGGAGAACCTCCGGGTACCTGCGGCTCATCCACGCCGGACGCGCGCCGCTGGGCGTCGCCAGGAATACGGAGATGCCGTTTTCATGCAGCCTGTCCAGCACGTCCCGGAGCCAGTCGAAGTCGTACCTTCCCTCCTCCGGCTCCAGCGCGGCCCAGGCAAATATGCCCACGCTCATCAGATTGCACCTGGCCAGCTTCATCAGCCGGATGTCCTCCGCCAGAATGTCCGGCCGGTCCCGCCACTGATCCGGATTGTAGTCGCCGCCATGCCCGATGAAGGGCAGCTTCAGTTCCGCCATTTTCATTCCTCCCCCGCCGCGATGGCTTCATTCTCCGCCAGCCGACTCAGCTTGCGGTATCGTCCGGGGGACGCGCCGTACTTCCGATTGAAGCTGCGTATGAAATAGGACAGGTTGGCAAAGCCGCAATTCTCCGCCACCACGCCGATCTCGTCCCGGGTCTCCTTCAAATAATACACCGCCGCCGAGAGCCGGTAGTCGGTGAGGAAGTCCACAAAGGTCTGCCCTGCCTCCCGGCGGAAGATGCGCATGAAGTGACTGGGGCTGTAGCCCGACACCGCCGCCACGTCCGCCACCGTGATGTGCTCGGCGTAGTGGGCCTTCACATAGGCGATCACGCCCTTGAGCCATTCGGCCTCCTCCACCAACGGCCGCACGGGGCCGGTGTGACGGTTGCAGTACAGCGCGTGCAGGAACATGAAAAGCTGGCTCTTCACCACCAGCGCGAAGCCCTGCGGCCGCGCCTCGCAGGCCCGGTCGGCAGCGTCGAGGGCCGCGGCGGCCGCGTCGTGGAAGGCGTTGCCCGGGCGGATGGGCCGGTCGAAAAGCAGCGTTCCCTGCCTGAGCGCTTGGATCACGTGGTGGCGGCACCAGTCGTCCGTCTCGGTGCTGTTCAGTATGGACAGGGAGAAGATGATGTTCTCATACTCCATAGGCCCGTCGGGGGCGCCGTCGATGGCGTGCAGCTCCCCCGGCAACACCGGCACGATGCAGCCCGCCTCCACCGGGTAGCTCTCCAGATTCACCGACACCGTGCCCCGGCCCTTCTTGATGTAGATCACTTCCATCTGGTCGTGCCAGTGCAGGTTCACACGGTCGAAGTCCAGCGGGATCGTGCACAGGTAGGTCTCGTAGGCAAAACCCGGCTTTTCGTGCAGCTTGGTCTCCTGGTACTGCGTGTATTCCTCCAGCTCCACGTCCATCCCTCCCCACGCGGCTGATGATGATAGAATTATACAACATTGTGCGCGTAAGCTGCAAGCATTTTTTCAAAAAACAGATTATAATGCCAGAGTCATCGAAACAAGACCATGGAGGGCACGACCATGAAGCTGAGAGATTACACAGAAAACAGGAAGTTCACGGACTGCACCAGGCTCGAGCTGTTCAACGCCCTGCTGCGGTATGTCGCCGACGCCGCGAAGGCGCGGGGATACAACGAGGGTAGGAAGAAGGTCTACTACATCTCCGCCGAGTTCCTGATCGGCAAGCTGCTGAGCAACAACCTGATCAACCTGGGCTTGTACGGGGAGGTCCGGGATGAACTGGCGGCGGAGGGCATCGCCTTGTCCGAACTGGAGGAGTTCGAGCTGGAGCCCTCCCTGGGCAACGGCGGCCTGGGGCGGCTGGCGGCCTGCTTCCTGGACAGCCTCGCCACGCTGGGCCTGCCCGCGGACGGCCTGGGGCTCGCCTACCACTGTGGGCTGTTCCGCCAGAGCTTTGTGGACCGCCAGCAGACCGAGGCCCCGGACCATTGGCTCAAATGGGGCCAGGAGAGCTGGATGCGCCGCACAGACGTTCACTATGACATCCCCTTCGGCGATTTCACCGCCCGCTCCACCCTGTACGAGATCGACGTCACCGGCTACCAAGGCAAGTGCGGCAGGCTGCGCCTCTTCGACGTGGACACCGCGGACGAGCGGCTGATCAAGTCCGGCATCGGCTTCGACGCAAGGGATGTCGCCCGCGGCCTCACCCTGTTCCTGTACCCCGACGACAGCACCGAGCAGGGGCGCCTGCTGCGCGTGTACCAGGAGTACTTCATGGTGGCCAACGCCGCGCGCCTGATCCTGGATGAGTGCGTCGCGCGGGGCAGCGACCTGCACGACCTCGCCGACTACGCCGCCATCCAGATCAACGACACCCACCCCACGCTAGTCATCCCGGAGCTGATCCGTCTGCTCCAGGAACGGGGCATCGGTGAAGACGAGGCTGTATCCATCGTGAGAAGCGTGTGCGCCTACACCAACCACACCATCCTGGCCGAGGCGCTGGAGAAGTGGCCGCGGGCATATCTGGAGAAGGTCGCGCCCCAGCTGATGCCCGTCATCGACCGGCTGGACGCCCGGGTGCGCGCCAAGTACGACGATCCCTTCGTGCAGATCATCGACGAACAGGGGAACGTTCGCATGGCGAACCTGGACATCCACTTCACCCACTCCGTCAATGGCGTGGCGAAGCTGCACACGGAGATCCTGAAGAACTCGGAGCTCGCGCCCTTCTACGCCATCTATCCGGAGAAGTTCAACAACAAGACCAACGGCATCACCTTCCGCCGCTGGCTGATGAGCTGCAATCCCGCCCTGGCGGCCCGGATCGACGACGCCATCGGCGCGGGCTGGCGCAGGGACAGCGCTGAGCTGGAGAAGCTGCTCGCGCACATCGACGATGCGGCGCTGCTCATCTCCCTCGCCGAGATCAAGCGGGCCAACAAGCGGCGCTTCGCCGATTGGCTGCGGGAGCACCAGGGTACCGTCATCGACCCGGACAGCGTGTTCGATGTGCAGTCGAAGCGCCTCCACGAGTACAAGCGCCAGCAGCTGAACCTACTGTGGTGCGTGCGCACGCTGCTGGACATCCGCGCGGGCATCCTCCCTGAGCGCCCGGTGACGGTGATCTTCGGCGCGAAGGCAGCCCCGGCCTATACCATCGCCAAGGACATCATCCACGCCATACTGTGCCTGTCCGATGTGATCGACGCAGACCCGGCGGCCCGGCGGCATCTGCGCATCGCCATGGTGGAGAACTACAACGTGTCCGCCGCGGAGAAGCTGATCCCCGCCTGCGACATCTCGGAGCAGATCTCCCTGGCGTCCAAGGAAGCCAGCGGCACGGGCAACATGAAGTTCATGCTGAACGGCGCGGTGACCCTGGGCACCCTGGACGGCGCGAACGTGGAGATCGCCGAGCTGGTCGGCCCGGAGAACATCTATACCTTCGGCTTGTCCTCAGAGGCGGTCATCAACAGCTACGCCCGGGGCGACTACGATCCCGCCGCGTACCTCGAGGCCGATCCGCGCCTCAGGGCGGCGCTGGACTTCCTCATCGGCGATGAGATGCGCGCCACGGGTGACGCCGTCCGGCTGGAGCGCCTGCACGCGGAGCTACAGAATAAGGACTGGTTCATGACCTTCCCGGACTTCGCGGACTACTGCGCCACCAAGGCGCGGATGCTCGCCGACCTCGGGGATGAAGCCGCCTGGGCGAGGAAGGCCCTCGT
>JAFWEL010000014.1 GCA_017512905.1 Clostridia bacterium | reverse complement strand
TGTGGCATCTGTTAGAGTATTCATAACCTGGACATATCCCCAAGATACTCCGCTATCATCACTAACAGTTGCTGTTACAGTAAATGATTCTCCTGCAGTTACAGTTTTGGATGGCATATCAACGGAGTGTATTGTCGGGCCTGTGTAATCTGTGGTATTTTTAGTTATGAATATATTATTGCTCAGTTCAAGATCTTTGTTACTTTCTATTTCTTTTGATTCTCTTGAATCATAATAGTTTTTACTCCTATCGATAATCAAAGCATCAATTTCTCTGACAAAATCATCAAACTCTTTGGCGATGACATCTAATTCGACATCCTCAGAATCAATCTCCAAATCAACAGGTTCCGCGATTGCGCTTCCGATGAGCATAAGCACTAAGAGAAAGGAAACGATGGAAAACAATACCTTCTTCATACTCTTCTCCCCACTTTCTTATGATATATTAATATAAGCATTATACTGGAATGACGCAGGTAAAGCAATATAAAAAAGCAAAAAAACTGAATCCCATTCCAACCTCACCACCTATCCCATGGAGGTGAGTAGATGAAACACTATAATGCATTCGCGGAAACCGAGAACATTCTCCGAATCGCAATCAACATGAGAGGCCACACCGTCAAGGACATAGCGGCCGCAACGGGTATACGAGCCGATACTCTCTACAAATGGAAGATCACCGAAGTGCATTTGTCCCCATCCAAGGCAGATGCCCTTCTTTTATACTTCATCCAAAACGAACCCAAGCGGCTTGAACTCGCGGAAACTGTTCTCGCCGCTAAGAATAATACTTTATAATATTATTAAACTACTTCCATCCTTTCTTTTGATGGGAGGTAACAACAGGAGGAATGAAAATGTCTACTTTTGACGCTTTTAAACAATATCAATCCGAACAGGCGCGTATCAAGCAGAAGATACGCGATGAAGAAAACCCGTTCCATGCGCTTCACATCCAAGAATTCAATGAAATGATGGATGAAAAGATACGAACGCAGGTCCCCATATACATCCAGCAACTAAACGAGAAGCAAAGGGTGGATGTTCAAGCCTATTTCAACGGCGAACCTGCTACAAACGCAAATATCGTGAAGGGTGTGCGCGAAATGGTAGTGAAGGCACTGAAGCGCGTTGGCATGAAAAGCAGATAGTTTTAAGCTCATCGGTATTTCATTTTTGCTCAAAGATGCTTCAAATGTGCTTAATTATGTGCTGATTTTCCTAAAAGTTACTGGCGAGACGCTTATTTACGCTCGCCAGTTTTTGCTTTACAGGTTGAACAATACACCCGTCTTCTGTGCTGCCTTAACAATCTCTGTGTTCTGTAAACCTGCCAAGTAGCGTTGGGTGATAGCGACATTCTCATGCCCCATTAGGCGAGATAGACTGTAGAGGTCCAAGCCATTCTTCAACTGAAGGTGGGCGAAAGCATGGCGGCAGGTATGCGGCGAAACTCGGACCTGCGGATTGACACCCACTTCCTTTGCCGCTTGCTTCAAGAACATACCTATGACTTCAGGGGTGAGTTGCTTCCCGCGATTAGAGACGAAAACAAAGCCTTCAGGGAACCGTTTGTCTTCAAAATAGCTGTCCCTGACAGTGCGATACCTTAACAACTGCTTGGCGAGGAAGGGAGAAACAGGGACCAGCCTTTCCTTGTTACCCTTTCCATGGACGAGGATATATTCATCGTGAATCTGCTCTGACCGCAGATTGATGACCTCTGCTAAGCGCATTCCTGTGTCGAACAGCAGGGCGATGATGGTCTTGTTTCGTATACTGATAAAATCTCGTCCACTAAAATGATTAAGCAGCCCGCGGATTTCATTCTCAGAGAAGGTCATGATGAGGACTTTCGGTTGCTTCATATTGCGAATGCTCGCGGCAGGACTTGTCTTGATATGCCCTTCCTTCTCACAATAGTTGAAAAAGGTCTTGAACACCTTTAACAGGTCGTTGATGTATTGAGGTTTCCTGCCCTTTTCGTCCATCATGGCGAGAAACTGCTTGATGTGGATGCTCCTGACCGCTTCAATCAAGGTGGTATTGTGCTCATCAGCCAAATACCTTTGAAGGTAAGTCAATTGCTTCTGGTAGTTTTCAATGGTCTTGGGAGATAGCTTGCGAATCTTACAATCAAATCCAAACTCCTGAATTACCACGTTGAATTCCATAGAAAAACCCCTCTTTCCGTCCATATTCTGGTTGGAGAGAGGGGATAAATGATTATCGTACCTTCATATTCCTAAGCAAAACGGTTTACGAAGGTTATTCAACATTTTTCGTAGCAGCTCTCATTCATCCACATTCATGGAATCGTGAAAACCCCTGTGTCGCAATTACTTCAGCTCGGAGAAGTACTTGATGGTGCGAACCATCTGGCTCACGTAGCTGTTCTCGTTGTCGTACCAGGACACAACCTGAACCTGGCTCTTGCCGCCCTCGAGCTTGCAGACCATGGTCTGGGTCGCGTCGAACAGGCTGCCGAAGCGCATGCCGATGATGTCGGAGGAGACGATCTGGTCCTCGTTGTAGCCGAAGGACTCGGTGGCTTCCTTCTTCATCTGGGCGTTGATCTCGTCAGCGGTGGGCTGGCCGTTGATCACGGCGTTCAGGATGGTGGTGGAGCCGGTGGGGGTGGGCACGCGCTGGGCCGCGCCGATCAGCTTGCCGTTCAGCTCGGGGATGACCAGGCCGATGGCCTTGGCAGCGCCGGTGCTGTTGGGAACGATGTTGATGGCGCCGGCACGGGAGCGACGCAGGTCGCCCTTGCGCTGCGGGCCGTCCAGGATCATCTGGTCGCCGGTGTAGGCGTGGATGGTGCACATGATGCCGGACTCGATGGCCCAGCCGTCGTTCAGGGCCTTGGCCATGGGCGCCAGGCAGTTGGTAGTGCAGGAAGCGGCGGAGATGATGGTATCTTCGGGCTTCAGGATGGTGTGGTTCACGTTGTAGACGATGGTGGGCAGGTCATTGCCGGCGGGCGCGGAGATGACAACCTTGCGGGCGCCAGCGTCGATGTGGGCCTGGCTCTTTTCCTTGGAGGTGTAGAAGCCGGTGCACTCCAGCACGACGTCAACCTTCAGCTCGCCCCAGGGGCAATCCGCGGCGTTCTTCTCGGCGTAGATGCGGATCTCGTGGCCGTCCACGATGATGGAGTTCTCGGTGGCCTCGACCTTGTGGTCGCGGGCGTAATTGCCCTGGGTGGAGTCATACTTCAGCAGGTGGGCCAGCATCTTGGGGGTGGTCAGGTCGTTGATGGCGACGATCTCGTAGCCCTCAGCGCCGAACATCTGACGGAAAGCCAGACGGCCGATGCGGCCAAAACCATTAATAGCAACTTTAACAGCCATTGGAATCTACCTCCTAAAATTATATCATGTTAGGGGATGTGCCGCGGGTGCGGTCACACCTATAACCACATATATATTTTACCTCATACCATAGGGTATGAAAAGCCCTTTTGTGTAAAATATCACACATTATTAATATTTATAGGGTCTGACGAAGCGTCAAGCCCACCGGGGAGCCCTCCCGGGCGGGACTGAATCGCCGCTTCAGGGCCTTATTCAATGGCAATGTCCTTGTAGAAGGAGGTGCCGTCCAGCTTTTCATTGCAGCCCAAGGCCTCCAGTACGGTGGCGGAGACATCGGCAAAGCTGTTGCGGCAGCCCAGGTTCACGCCCTCTTCCACGCCCAGGCCCCAGACCAGCAGCGGCACGCGCTCGCGGGTGTGGTCGGTGTGGGCCACGTAGGCGGGGTCGCAGCCGTGGTCGGCGGTGATGATCAGCAGACCGTCATCGCCCAGCAGCCGCATGATCTCGGGCAGCCGCTCGTCGAAGTGGGCCAGACAGCGGGCGAAGCCCTCGGTGTCGCGCCGGTGGCCGTACAGCATGTCGGTGTCCACCAGGTTCACGAACAGCAGCCCCTTCCAGCGATCCTTCTTCAGGTATTCGATGGTGGCGTCACAGCAGGCTTTGTTGCCGGCGACGTGGTTGGACTGGGTGATGCCTCGGTGATTGAAGATGTCCTCGATCTTGCCCACGGCCATCACGTCGTAGCCGGCGGACTTCAGCGCATCCATCATCGTGCGGCCGGTGGGGTCCACCGAGAAATCGCGCCGGTTGCCCGTGCGCACGAAGTGGCCCACCTCCCCCTCGAAGGGACGGGCGATCACGCGGCCCACGTTGTGCTCGCCCTTCAGGATGCGTCGGGCGGCGCGGCACATATCCCACAGCGTCATCGGCGGCACCACGGCCTCGTGGGCGGCCACCTGGAACACGCTGTCGGCGGAGGTATAGACGATCAGCTTGCCGGTACGCAGGTGCTCCGCGCCCAGTTCGTCGATGATGGCGGTGCCGGAAGCGGGCTTGTTGCCGATGGTGCCCATGCCGGTCTCGTATTCGAAGGCCTCGATCACCTCCGGCGGGAAGCCGTTGGGATAGGTGGGGAATGGCTTTTCCACCGTCAGGCCGGCAATTTCCCAGTGACCGGTGGTGGTGTCCTTGCCGGCGGAGCGCTCCTCCATGGTGCCGTAGCAGCCGATGGGATCGTCGGCATCCTTGTCCTGCATGCCCATCAGGTGCAGAAGGCCCAGCTCCTCCAGGTTGGGAATGTTGGGGTGCTCCTGCTCGATCACATGCCTGAGGGTATTGGCGCCCTCGTCGCCGTATTCGGCCGCGTCATGCTGCCACCCTGCGCCACAGCCGTCCAGCACGATCACCACGGCGCGCCTGATCTTCTTCATCCTTCATGCCTCCCATCGCAGTTCTTCCGCAAGCTGCGCTATCATTTCGCCGCAGGTGGGCTTTCCGCGCCTTGCGTCGATAGTGTCTCCGAATATCCTGTGTTGATGCTCGATAGCCCCGTTGCGCCAGGCCGCGTCGATGGCGTGGCGCAGGGCCCGCTCCACCTGTGCCGGCGAAAGGCCGGTCCGCCGGGCCACCTCGGGATAGATGCCGTCCTTCAGCGAGGCCACCCGGCCGGCGTCCTGCCAAGCCAGGGTCACGGCCAGCGCCAGGCATTCCCGGCCGGGATGCCGGGGTACGCCCAGGGCGTCCATCAGCCCCGTCAGCCGCCTCGCCTTATCCGCGGGCAGCGCCCTCGGACGACCTTCCAGCGCCTCGACGGCCCGCTTCAGCCGCGCCACGTCGACGGGAGTTTCCAGCACCGTCGCGTCCAGGGCCGACAGGGTCTCCCCCTCCGGCAGGCGCATGCCCGCCGGCTTGAGCAGCAGGATGTCGGGCTGGATCACCAGCCTCAGCGACCGGACGCGCCGCACGAAGGCGACACCGTCCATACCGGGCATCGCCGCGCCCACTACCGCCAGGCGGGGCTGGAGCGCCGAAAGCAGCCCGAGGCCCGCCGCGCCGTCTGCGGCCTGACCGGCCAGGTTGTATCCGCAGGCCCCAAGGGCCTCCCGCAACACCGTGGCGCTGGCGCCATACAGCCCCACCGCCACGGCCCGCCTTTCCTCCGCGCCCATGGCCCGATCCTCCACAGGTTATTGCTTCATAACTACATCCATTCTACATTCTACGGCATAAACCCAAAATCCTGCGTAGCGGGAATATCTTAATGATAAATTCTGATTTGTCGCGTTGCGACAAATCAGAATTCCCATAAAAACATCTGTCCTCAGCTCAGTAGCAGGCCCGAGCCGCCGCATCCCCCGAAAAATAACAGCAGTGCCGGCGACAGGACCATCGCGTTCGTATATAATGGACACACAAGGTTACACGAGGTGAAGCGCATGAGCAACGACAGCGGCCGCCTGCTGGCGAACTACCACACCCACACCTGGCGGTGCATGCATGCCCGGGGCACGGAGGAGGAATATGTGCGCCGGGCCATCGACGCCGGGATTTCGGTTCTGGGTTTTTCCGACCACAGCCCCTGGCCCTACACCAGCGGGTTTGTCAGCGGCATGCGGATGCGCTGGGACCAGTTCCCGGGCTATCTGGACACGGTGCTCGCGCTCCGGGAGAAATACGCCGGGCAGATCAAAATCCTGACGGGGCTGGAATGCGAGGCGTTTCCGGCCTGGTTCGGCTGGCTGCGGGACCTGAAGGCCCAATGTCTGGACTACGTGCTGATGGGCAACCACTACGACAGCACCGACGAGGGCGATCACAACCTGTTTTCCGACCGGGGCGGCTTCTACTTCGGCCGCTGCACCCGCCCGGAGCACGTGCGCCGCTACGTCCGCCGCACCATCGCGGGCATGGAGACGGGGATCTACGACTACCTGGCCCATCCGGACCTGTTCTGCAACGCCTATGACCGCTTTGACGACGACTGCGCCGCCGCCAGCCGGGACCTGTGCGAGGTCGCCGCGGCGCTGAATATCCCGCTGGAATACAACCTGCTGGGCGTCCAGTACCACGCCCACGTCCGGGAGAGCGACAAGCTGGGCTACCCCTGCCCCGGATTCTGGGAGATCGCCGCCCGGTATCCCGTCAGGGCCATCATCGGCTTCGATGCCCACGCGCCGGAGCACCTCGGCCGGACAGACCTGTACGACGCTGCCCTGGCCTACCTCCGGGGTATGGGTATCGAGGTGCTGCCCTGCCTGGACGGGCCGGAGCTGTCGTAGAGGGCACGAACCTCCCCCGCCGCCGCGCGGCATCTGCGCTCTTTGTTGAGCAGGCAGTCTGAATGATCTCCGGAAGCCTCCCCTGAAAAGGGAGGTGTCAGCCCGCAGGGCCGACGGAGGGGTTCCCCCACGCGATTCATTGAACAAGGAGGATTGACCATGCTGAAAACCATCGACCTGAACGGCAAGCGCGCGCTGATCACCGGTGCGGGCAGCGGCATCGGCCGGGCCATCGCGCTGCGGCTGGCCGAGGAGGGCATGAAGCTGGCGCTGGTGGGCCGCAGCGCCGACAAGCTGATGCGCACGGCGGCGCTGACCGGCCGTCCCCTGGACATGCTGGTGCTGCCCACCGACATCACCACGCCGAAGGGCATCGACGACATCATGCACATCCTGGAGGGCCACTTCAAGGGCCTGGACGTGCTGGTGAACAACGCCGGTATGGCGCTGAACTGCCCCTTCGAGCAGACCAGCGAGGCGGACTTCGACAAGATCATGGCCCTGAACGTGAAGGCGCCCTTCGTGCTGTGCCAGCGGACGCTGCCCCTGCTGCGCCTTTCAGATTGCCCCACGATCATCAACCTGGGCTCGGTGACGGCCCACCAGGGCTATGTACAGCAGGCCGCCTATACCGCCTCGAAGCACGCGCTGCTGGGGCTGACCAAGGCCCTGGCCAGGGAGGTCAGCGGCGAGGGCATCCGGGTGCACATGATCTCCCCCGGCGGGGTCTACACCGACATGATCGCCATCGCCCGCCCCGACCTCTCCCCCGAGGGCATGATCCGGCCCGAGGAGGTGGCCGAGCTGGCCGCCTACCTGGTCACCCACCGAGGCAACGCCGTGGTGGACGAAATCCGCCTGCATCGGGCGGCAAAAGAGCCGTTCCAATGAAATCCCTTCGGATTTCATTGGAACGGCTCTCATCATTCCCGCAGGCCAGGATTCACTTGATCACCAGCTCCGCCAGGAACACCACCGCGCAGCAGGCCACGGATACCTGGAACAGGCTGCCGCCGAACCAGGCCAGCGCCAGGCCGGCCACCAGCGCCAGCGCGCCGGAGACGGGGCTCTGGGTGGCGGTGAGTATGGCGGGAAAGGTCATCACCGCCAGGGTGACATAGGGCACGTAGTACAGAAACGAGCGTATGGTCCTGTTGGTAATCTGCCGGCGGATCAACGTCAGCGGCAACACGCGGATCAGGTAGGTCACCAGCCACATGCCCAGGATGTAGATATAGACGTTACGCTGCATGCTCGTCCTCCCCCTTCACCGGGAACAGCAGGGCCGCCCCCAGGGATATGACTACGGTAAGTATGATGATCTTCATGCCCGAGGAGATCCCGTTGAACCAGCTGAGGGCGTTGAAGGCGTAGCTGGCCGCAAAGCTGATGACCACCAGCGCCGCAATGACCCGGTTTTTCCGGGCGGGCGGCACGAATATGGACATGAACATGCCGAACAGCCCCACGCTCAGCGCGCTGACCACCCGTGCCGGCAGCGCGTTGCCCAGCACCACGCCCGTCAGCGTGCCCAGGGCCCAGCCGGGAGTGGCCACGGCGGCCATGCCGTAGACGTAGTAGGGATTCAGCAATCCGTCCACCGACACGGACACGCCGAAGATCTCGTCGGTGATCCACAGCCCCATCAGCAGCCGGTGGCGCAGCGGCAGCGCCGGGTCCAGCTTCTGGGACAGGGCGCAGGACATCAGCAGGTAACGGGCGTTGGCGATGGCCTCCATCACCATCACCTCCAGGTAGCTGGCCCCGGCGGCGATCAGCGTGAAGCCGATGTACTGCCCCGCGGAAGCCATGATCAGCGCGCTGGCCAGGGTGGCCTGGGGCGCGGTCATGCCCGCGTTTCGCGCCGATATGCCCAGGGCGATGGACACGGCAAAGTAGCCCAGCATGATGGGAATGCCATCGCCCAGGCCCTTGGTAAACCACTTCATGCGGTCGGTAAGCATGCTCGACCTCCTGTCGTCAAAATCGCATGCTACCAATATACACCCCTTTGGTTAAATGTCAAATGAAGGTTGTCGAAAAATACGGATTTATGGATATAACGCGACAGGGACGGCGCAACGCCGTCCCTGTCGCGTTTATTACTGATTTATGCTCAGAAATCGATCTTTGCCTCCAGCCAGGAAACCAGATCGTCCACGGCCACCAGCTCCTGCTGCATGGTGTCGCGGTCGCGGACAGTGACCTTGCCGGTCTCGGCGGTGTCGAAGTCCACGCAGATGCAGAAGGGAATGCCGGCCTCGTCGGCGCGGCGGTAGCGCTTGCCGATGGAGCCCGTCTCGTCGTAGTCGCACATGAACTTCTTGCTCAGCTTCGCGTACAGCTCCCGGGCCTGGTCGCCCAGCTTGTTCTTCTGCAGGGGCATCACGCTGACCTTGTAGGGAGCCAAGGCCGGATGCAGGCGCAGCACCACGCGGCTGTCGCCGCCCTCCAGCTCCTCCTCGTCATAGGCGTTGCACAAGAAGGCCAGCACGGCGCGGTCCACGCCCAGGGAGGGCTCCACGCAGTAGGGGATGAACTTTTCGCCGGTGGCGGGGTCCAGGTACTCCATGCTCTTGCCGGAGTGCTCCTGGTGCTGGGTCAGGTCGTAGTCGGTGCGGTCCGCCACGCCCCACAGCTCGCCCCAGCCGAAGGGGAACAGGAACTCGAAGTCGGTGGTCGCCTTGGAATAGAAGGCCAGCTTCTCGGGCTCGTGGTCCCGCAGGCGCAGGTTTTCTTCCTTAATGCCCAGGCTCAACAGCCAGTTCTTGCAGAAGGTGCGCCAGTAGTTGAACCACTCCAGGTCCTCGCCGGGCTTGCAGAAGAACTCCAGCTCCATCTGCTCGAACTCGCGCACGCGGAAGATGAAGTTGCCGGGGGTGATCTCGTTGCGGAAGCTCTTGCCGATCTGGCAGATGCCGGCGGGCAGCTTCTTGCGGGTGGTGCGCATGGCGTTCTGGAAGTTCACGAAGATGCCCTGGGCCGTCTCAGGCCGCAGGTACAGCTCCGCCGCGCTATCCTGGTTCACGCCCTGGAAGGTCTTGAACATCAGGTTGAACTGGCGGATGCCGGTGAAATCCTTCTTGCCGCAGACGGGGCAGACGATGTCGTGCTCGGCGATATAGGTTTCCAGCTGCTCGTTGGTCCAGCCGTCGCCGGTCTCGGCGCCATTGGTGAACTTCTCGATCAGGTTGTCGGCGCGGAAGCGGGCCTTGCAGGCCTTGCAGTCCATCAGCGGGTCGTTGAAGCCGCCCACGTGGCCGGACGCCACCCACACCTCGCGGTTCATCAGGATCGCGCAATCCAGGCCCGTGTTGTAGGGGCTCTCCTGCACGAACTTGCGCCACCAGGCCTTTTTCACGTTGTTCTTGAATTCCACGCCCAGGGGGCCGTAGTCCCAGGTGTTGGCCAGGCCGCCGTAGATCTCGGAGCCCGCGAAGATGTAGCCGCGGTTCTTGCACAGCGCGACCAGCTTGTCCATCGTCAGTTTCGCCATTGCGCTAACCTCTTTTGATTGTATTTGCGCGGGTGAGCGCGCATGTTGCTTTAAAGGTTAGCAGATTTTGGGGTGGGTTGCAACGGATTAATGTAAATTCTGGCAGGCTCACAGCCGCTTCAGGAACCGCTCCAGCCGGTCCATGGCCTCGCTGAGGTTGGCCAGGGAGCTGGCGTAGCACATGCGCACGAAGCCCTCGCCCCCCGCGCCGAAGGCGGTGCCGGGGATGGCGGCCACGTGCTCCTCGGTGAGGAACCGGGCACAGAAGTCGGCGGAGGTCATGCCGGTGGACTGGATCGACGGGAACATGTAGAACGCGCCCTTCGGCTCGAAGCACGTAAGCCCCGCGTCCCGCAGCTTCTCCAGCAGGAAGCGGCGGCGGTAGTCGTAGTCCTTGCACATCATGGCAATGTCGCCGTCGCCGGCGCGCATGGCCTCCACGGCGGCGTACTGGCTGGTGGTGGGGGCGCACATGATGGCGTACTGGTGAATCTTCACCATCTGCCTGATCAGCTCCCGGGGGCCGCACACGAAGCCCAGCCGCCAGCCGGTCATGGCGTAGGCCTTGGAAAAGCCGTTGACCACCAGCGTGCGGATGTACATATCCGGGATGTTGGCGATGGACATGTGCCGCCCGCCGTAGGTCAGCTCGGCGTAGATTTCGTCGGAGAGCACGATGATGTTGGTGCCCCGCAGCACCTCGGCGATGGCCTCCAGGTCCTTGCGCTCCATGATGGCCCCGGTGGGGTTGTTGGGGAAGGGCAGCACCAGCAGCTTGGTGCGGGGGGTGATGGCGGCGCGCAGCTCGTCGGCGGTCAGCCGGAACTCGTTTTCGGCCTTGGTTTCGACAAACACCGGCACACCGCCCACCAGCTCCACGATGGGGCCGTAGCACACGAAGGAGGGCACGGGGATGATGACCTCGTCCCCCTGGTTCACGATGGCCCGCACGGCGATGTCGATGCCCTCGCTGCCGCCCACGGTCACCACCATCTGGCCCGCGGGGTCGTAGCTCAGGCCGAAGCGGCGCAGCATATATTTTGAGATCTCCCTGCGCAGCTCCATCAGGCCGGCGTTGGAGGTGTACTTGGTAAAGCCCTTTTCCAGGGCGTAGACGCCGGCGTCCCGGATGTGCCAGGGCGTGACGAAGTCCGGCTCGCCCACGCCCAGGGAGATGGCGTCGCTGGAATCCATGTTTTCCAGCAAATCGAAGAACTTGCGGATGCCCGAGGGGGCGATGCCCTTCACCCGGGGCGACAGCGCGGCTTCATAGTCGATCATACGAACAAAACCCTCTCTTCCTGCTCCGGCAGCTTGGTATACAGGTGGTTCTTCTCCTTGTACTTCTTCAGGATGAAGTGGGTGGCCGTGCCGGTCACGCCGTCGATGACGGCCAGCCGGGCGTGGACGAACTCAGCCACCGCCCGAAGGCTGCGGCCGGTGATGGTCACCGCCAGGTCGTAGGACCCGGACATCAGGTAGAGGCTCTCCACCTCTTCATATTGATAGATGCGCTCGGCGATGCGGTCGAAGCCGTCGCCCCGCTGGGGGGAGATACGCACCTCGATCAGCGCCGTCACCAGCTCGTCGTCGGTCTTGGTCCAGTCGATCAGCGCCGGATAGCCCAGTATGATGTGGTTCTTCTCATATTCGGCGATCTCATCGGACACGCTCTGCTCGTCCCGACCCAGCATCAGCCCCAGCTGCGCCGGCGTCAGCCGCGCGTCCTTCTCCAACAGGTTCAAAAGCTCCGTGTTCATGCGGTCATCCGCCTTTCATTTTATAAGCGATATCTCTTGTATTATAGTGGGAATTGGGATGGAGGTCAATGATAAATTCTGATTTGTCGCGTTGCGAAAAATCAGAATTTGCCCCGTCACTCCAGCCCGTCCACAAACGCCATGATGGCCTCGGCCAGCTCGGCGCGGGTGACGGCGTCGGGGCTGGCGGTTTCGGTCATTGGGTCCACCGTCTCGCCCACCACAGCGCTCAGCAGGCCCCAGATATCCTCGGGCAGTATCGGCGCGTTCAGGTCGGTATCAGTGGTCACCAGGCCGTACTCCACGAAGGCGGCCAGGGCCTCGTTGGCGTCCCGCTCGCCGCCCACCAGCACGTACAGCGCGGCCAGCAGGTCGCCCTCGGTGGCGGGGGCATCCACGCCAAATTCGGTGTCGGACAGCGGGGCCATGAAGCCCTCCTCAAAGGCGAAGCGCACGGCCTCATAATGCTCGCTGCCCTCGGTCACGTCCGAAAGCTCCACCTGGGTATTGTCCACCGCGCCGAAGGGATTCAGTATGGCGTCGAACAGCGCCGCGTTTTCGTTGATGGCGGAGGCCGCGCCGGCGGTCAGCCGCGCGCCGTTTTCCATCAGCTTTGTAAACAGTCCGGCATCGGCATGCACGGTCCCGGGGGTCAACTGCTTGAGCTGACGCATCCACTCCAGCTTTCTCGCCGGGTCAAGGCCCTGCAGCGCGTCCATCGCCGCGTTGATCGCGCCGGTCAGCTCGCCCTCGGGCATGGCGTAGGCGGAATAGGCGTTCATGATGTAGCCGTCCAGGGTGTCCTGGTCCAGGTCCATCGCCTCGATCTGGGGCGGCAGCTGCTCCAGCACCTGGAAGGTCTCGGCCACGTTCGGGTCGCGGTAGGCGTAGATCATGAAGTAATCCTCATCGGCGGCGCTCCAGGGGGTGTACACGCCATACTGGTCACGCAGCTGGGGCACCAGGAAGGCGTCTGACACCAGCTTGGTCACCGCGTCCAGGCGGCCGTCAAAGCCCTCGAGGCCCACCACGCCCAGGTGGGCGGCAACCATATTGAACTGCACGCCGCTGTCGATGATCAGCGCCTCCCGCCCTTTGGGCGCGGGGAAGGCGTACTGCGCGGGGGTAATTTCCCGCTTATCCAGCGAAGCCAGGAACTTGTCAGCCAGCTCCCGGTTCAGGGCGATGCTGCCCTCGTTGCCGGCGCAGACCGTCACGGCATTGGCGCTGTTGTTGAAATACTCCTGGATGCCCTTCAGCTTCGCCGTAACGGTGCCGGGGGCGTCGGCCAGCAGCTTCTCCACCTCGCCCAGGAACGTGTAGTAATCCAGACCCGTGGCATAGCATTTGTAGGCATAACGCTCGCCGGCGCCGGCCAGGGCGCGGCCCATCAGCGTGTCGGCGGGATTGGCGGTGACGTTGCTCTTATAATTCGCCTTCACCGACTGCACCTGCTCCAGCAGTTTGGCGGGGTCATCCACCTTCGTATCGAACAGCAGCTCGTGCATCAAGTCGTAGCCCGCGGCCAGGTCGTCGTCCAGGGCGATCCAGCTCAGGCTCAGGTAGGGGTGATAGCCGTCCGCGCCCACCCTGGGCAGGGACAGGTCGATGGACCCGTTGTACAGGTATCGGCTGAACAGGGTGGCCAGCTCTGCCTTGGTGTGGGCCGTGGTGTCCATCTGGGTGATCAGGCCCAGATACAGCGTGAACCAGTGCAGGTCCTCCTGGGGCAGGCCGGCGGCGTCCAGCAAGATGTTGGCCCGGCTGATGCCCTCCACCGCCGCCGGGACGTCGATGCGGCGGATGCCGTCGTCGCCGGTGGCGTCGTTCACCGCGTATTCCTTGATCTCCTCGGGCAGCGATTCCACGGTCACGGCCTTCAGCCGGGCCACGTACTCGGCGGAGTGGTCCTCGGGGGCCTCGGCGTTGGTGGCCTCCACCAGCGCGGCGATCTCCTCGGCGCTCATGGCCGCCTTGGTCTGCTCAAGCTTTTCCGCCAGCGCCGCGTCGTTTTTCTCCTTCGCGCCGGGCTCGGGATAGGTGGTCACCAGCGCGGTGGTCCTGCTGTCCTTCAGCCAGCGGCCGGCCACCCCGGCGTACAGGCCTTCCCTGTTCCACTCGTCCATCCTGAACAGGCTGTCCTGGTAGTCCTGGAGGTCCCAGCAGTTGCCGGTGGTGGCATAGCGGCCGAGCATCTGGGAGATGATGCCGTCCACGGGGGCGCTGCTCTCCCGGGTCAGCCGGGCGGAGATTGCCAGCGAGGCGGCCACGGAATCCACCAGCGCCTGGGGGAAGCCGTCGCTGGCCACCTTCGCGATCTCCTCGTCCACGATGGTCTTGATGGTCTCGGCGTCGCCGGGGTCCACGTTCGTGGCGATAAATATGATGGCATCCTCGGGGCCATCCATGTTGATGTACGCGCTGAAGCTGCCGTAGGGGATGGCCTCCCGAAGCCGCTGCTGCAAATCGGAGGCGCCCGCCGTGAACAGGTCGGTCATGGTGTCCAGGGCCAGCTCGTCCCCCAGGGTCTGCTTCAGGCCCGGGCACACGAAGGCATACTGGACCACCGAGGCGTGTTCGGTGTTTGCGCCTTTCTCCATCGGGAAGGGCAGCGACTGCACCACCGGTTCAGTGATGGGGGTATAGCCCACGTCGTTGCGGGCAAATTCCCGTTTTTCATAGGCCGAGAAATAGCCGTCCAGCAGCTGCAAAAAGGCCCTGTAATTTTCTAACTGGCCGTACAGGTAGGCGGCGCAGTTGGAGGGATGGTAATATCGGTCGTGGTAGTCCTTCAGCATCTGCCAGGTCATGTCCGTTATGGCGTCCGGCGTGCCGCCGGCATCATTGCCCACCATCGAGCCGGGGAAGGCGGCCTGCATCAGGTTCAGGTCGGCCTGCCGCTGGAGAGTGGTCGCGCCCAGCATCTCGGAATACACGGTGCCCTCGATGGTCAGCGGGGCGTCCGCGCTCTCCAGGCGGTAGCGCCAGGCCTCGGTGCGGTAGATGCGCTCATTCTCCATGATGACGGGGTTGAAGCAGGCGTCGGTGTAGAACTCCGCCAGCTTCAGCAGCTGCGCCTCGGACAGGCTGGCGAGGGGGAAGCTGGTGTACCACTTGCCCGTAAAGGCGTTCATATAGGTGTTGTAGGTCTGGTAGCTCAGGTTGAAGAACATCTGCTCCCCGGGATACTTCTCCGAGCCCTGGATCGTGGCGTGCTCGAACACGTGGGGCAGGCCGGTGTTGTCGATGGGCTCGGTGAAGAAGGTCAGGTCAAAGGCCCGGTTCGTGTCGTCATTGGCGATGTAATACACCTCGGCCCCGGTCTGTTTATGGGTGAAGCGCACGATGGTGGCGTCCACCAGCGGGTAATCCCGCAGCTCCACCACCTCGAAGCCGTGCACCACGTCCCCCACTCCGGGCAGGGCTTCGGCGTCGGTCGGCTCGGCCATAGCACCGGGCCACATCCCCAGCGCCAGCGCCAGGATCATCAGCATCGCAAGCCATTTCCTTGTATTCATAACGTACCTCCTGTCATCGCATTGATCTGTTACGATATACACCATTATAGCACAACCCGAACCCGCTGTGGGGCTTCGGATATTTCTAATTTGTGAACGATTTCACGCAATAAGCCAGCAGGCCCGTCGTGAAGATGCGACGGGCCTGCTTCGGATGCGTCTGGACGCACACAGCATGTTTGATTCCC
Source organism: Clostridia bacterium (assembly GCA_017512905.1). Classification (GTDB taxonomy): domain Bacteria; phylum Bacillota; class Clostridia; order Christensenellales; family Aristaeellaceae; genus UBA2862. The sequence continues at coordinate 927 of JAFWEL010000014.1, read as the reverse complement.
TGTCTCTGCTCTGTCAGGGAAATTCTCCGCCTTCCGGCCGCTATGCCCCGGGAAAGTATTCCCCCGCGATCTCCAGCACCCGGTCCACCTGGGTGCGGTCGATGGGGCGCATGTCCCATACCAGGTTGGCGTCGCCCCGGCGGCGCTGGGTTTTGAGCAGGGCATTTTTCGCCAGGGGCATCTCGGCCCAGTTGCCCCGGCCGCACACGAAGGGCATCCGCGCCTCGCTGCCGTCGTGGCGGCGGATGAAGTACTCGCTGCCGATCTCCGCCTTCTTGCCGAAGCCGAATATGCCGCCCATGCCCTCAGACTTGACCCGAACCTCCTCCACGCGCCAGTCCAGGGTGTCGTAGCTTTCCAGGATGAAGTCATCGTCGGTACCGAAGCCGGGCGATATGATCAGCCAATACCTGTCCCCGAAGCGGCTCAGGGCCGTAAAGCCCCCGTTTTCGTTCTGGGCAAACAGCATCCGCTCCGGCGCGAACCCCTGCCCGGCCAACCGCTGGGCAAAGGCCACCCGCTTGTCCTCCAGTTTTTTGAGCCCCGCCTTGCGGGCCTGCTCCTCGGCATTGTCAAACAATCCCATTTTGTACCTCCTGTCGGCGTGGGAATGGGGAAATTCTGATTTGTCGGGGAGACGGAACCCCTCCGGCGCTACACGCCACCTCCCCACTAGCTTCGCGTCGCAGGGGAGGCTTTTGGCTAACTTACCGGGGGTATCGGGGGCGGAGCGCCCCGATCTTTAATCGTACGCGGCGGCATATACGCCGCGGGCGGGGCGATTTTTGCGGCAGGGAGCCTGCCGACCAGAGCAAAAATCGTTTCCTTTCAGATTTGCCGCCCGGAAATCGCTTGCGATTTCAGGCAAATCTGAGGAGGATGTATTGAAGGGGGACCTGTCCCCCTTCAAGCGGGCGTAAGCCCGCG
>JAFWEL010000013.1 GCA_017512905.1 Clostridia bacterium | reverse complement strand
CCTTTCAGATTTGCCGCCCGGAAATCGCTTGCGACGCGAAGCTAGTCCTTTAGGACGATTTCAGGCAAATCTGAGGAGGATGTATTGAAGGGGGACCTGTCCCCCTTCAAGCGGGCGTAAGCCCGCGACAAATCAGAATTTACCCCTTCAGCACCACATTGTCCGCGCCGATCAAATTGGCCAGGGCGCCGAAATCGTAGCCCTCGTCCACCCAGTATTCCCGGGGGGCCTGGTAGGTCTTTTTCTCGTCGGCCATATACAGCATCACGCAGATGCTGCCGGGGGTCTCGGCGAGGATGCGCAGGGCCTCCTGCCGGGTGTCGGCGGTTAGCTTCAAATACAGCTTCCGGCCGCCCCTCGCGGGCCTGCGCCCGTAGCCGCTGTCCGGAGGGGGGACACTTCCGTCGTTCACCGGCGGCGGCGCGCCGTAATCGTTTCTTCGCCGCCTCGGCGCGGCCTCGAAGGACTCCAGCTCTTCCAGCGGCGCGACCCGGTCCAGCAGCAGCTTCGGGCCCTCGTCCTCCCGCACGGACAGCTTGCCGGCCATCACCACCGGCGCGTCGTCCACCAGCAGCCCGGACACCCGCTCGTACACCTTCGGGAACACCAGCACCTCGGTGGTGCCGTACATGTCCTCCAGCTGTACGAAGGCCATCATATTGCCGCTGCGGGCGGCCTTCAGCTTCTTTTCGGCGATGATGCCGCCCATGAGCACCGGCTTCTGGTCCCAGCTCATGCCGTGGTCCGGGGCCTCCTCGGCCAGCGATTCCAGGAACCGGGCATTTACCTGCAATTTGGAAAGCTTTTCGGCGTAGGCGTCCAGCGGATGGCCAGAGATATACACGCCGGTGGTCTCCTTCTCCATCTGCAGCCGTTGGTTCTTGTCGAAGGGCGGCAGGTCGGGCATGGGCGGCGGCGCGACCTCCACGGGGCTGTCTGCCATGCCGAACAGCGAAATCTGCCCGACGACCATGCTCTTCTGCCTCCGGGCAATGCTGTCCATGGCTCTTTCGAACACATTCAGCTTCTGAGCGCGGCTGCCGGGCAGCTCGTCCAGCGCGCCGCAGCGGATCAGGCTCTCCACGCCCTTCTTGTTCAGCTCGCCGCCGGTCACCCGGCCCACGAAGTCGTACAGGTCCCGGTAGGGCCCCGCGGCCTGGCGCTCGGCCACCAGCGCCTCCACCGCCTTCAGGCCCAGGTTCTTCACCGCCCCCAGGCCGAAGCGTATGCCCTTTGTACCGCCGGCGTCGTCCACGGTAAAGCGGGCCCGGGAGCGGTTCACGTCCGGCGGCAGCACCGGTATGCCCTCCCTGCGACAGTACTGAATGTAAAAGGCGATCTTCTCGGTGTGGCCCAGCATGGAATTCATCATCGCCGCCATGAACTCAGCGGGGAATTTCAGCTTCAGCCAGGCCGTCTGCACAGCCACCAGGGCGTAGGCCGCCGCGTGGCTCTTGTTGAAGGCGTAGGAGGCGAAGGCCGTCATCTCGTCGAACAGCCGGGTGGCGATGTCCTCGGAGATGCCGTTGCGCACACAGCCCGGCACCACCACGTTTCCGTCCCCGTCCGCCTGGCCGTGGATGAACACCTCTTTTTCCCGGGCCATCACGTCGTGCTTCTTCTTGGCCATCGCCCGGCGCACCAGGTCGCTGCGGCCCATGGAATAGCCCGCCAGGTCCCGCACGATCTGCATGACCTGCTCCTGGTACACCATGCAGCCGTAGGTGACGTCCAGTATCGGCTTGAGCTGAGGCGTCAGGTACTGCACCGTCTCCGGGTTCTGCTTGCCGGCCACGTACCGGGGAATCGACTCCATCGGGCCGGGGCGGTACAGCGATATCGCGGCGATGATGTCCTCGAAATTGGAGGGCTTCATCTGGGTCAGGAACTGGGTCATGCCCGAGGATTCCAGCTGGAAGATGCCGGTGGTGTCGCCGTCTGAGATCATCTTATAGACCCCCGGCTCGTCCAGGGGGATGTCCTCGCTTTTAAAGTCCGCCCCCAGCCGATCCCGGGCCATCTCGATGGTGTCCATGATGACGTTCAGCGTCCGCAGGCCGAGGAAGTCCATCTTCAAAAGGCCCAGCGCCTCCACCGTGCCCATGGGAAACTGGGTGGTGATCACGTCGTCGTTGGTCTGCAGCGGGCAGTAGTCCACCACCGGCTTTGCCGTGATCAGTACGCCTGCCGCGTGGGTCGAGGCGTTGCGGGGCATGCCCTCCAGCTTCCGGGCCATCTCGATCAATTTGTGGATGCCCTCGTCGTTTTCATAGGACGCGCGCAGCTCGGCGTTCATCTTCAGCGCCTTGTCCAGCGTCATGTTCAGCTCGAAGGGTACCATCTTGGCGATGGCGTCCACCTGCTGATAGCTCATGTCCATCACCCGGCCCACGTCCCGGATCACGGCCCGGGCCGCCATGGTGCCAAAGGTGATGATCTGGGCCACGTGGTCCGCGCCGTAGCGGCGGCGCACGTAGTCGATGACCTTCCCGCGGCGCTCATAGTCGAAGTCGCAGTCGATATCGGGCATGGACACCCGCTCCGGGTTCAGAAAGCGCTCGAACACCAGCGCGTACTTCAGCGGGTCGATTTCGGTGATGTCCAGCGCGTAGGCCACGATGGACCCCGCGCCACTGCCCCGGCCCGGGCCCACGCCCACGCCGTGGGTCTTGGCGTAGTGTATAAAGTCCCAGACGATCAGGAAATAATCCACATAGCCCATGGACTCGATCACGCCCAGCTCGTATTCCATGCGGTCCCGGGCGTCCTGCCGGTTGGGGCCGTACTTGCGCATCAGGCCATCCTCGCACAGCTCACGCAGGTAGCCCTTGTCGGTCTTGCCCTCGGGCAGCGGGAAGGCGGGCAGGTGGGTGGTGGAGAAGTCGAACTCCACGTTGCAGCGCCGGGCGATTTCCCCGGTGCGCTGTATGGCGTCGTCGAAGTGGGGAAAAAGCTTTCGCATCTCCTCCTCCGACTTGACGTACATCTGGTCGGTGTCCATGCGCATGCGGTGCTCGTCGGACAGGGTCTTACCCGTCTGGATGCACATGAGCACCTCCTGGGCGGCGGCGTCCTCGCTGGTGAGGTAGTGGCAGTCGTTGGTCACCACCAGAGGAATGTCCAGCTCCCGGGCCAGGCGCACCAGCCGGGGGTTCACTGCCCGCTGGTCCGGCAGGCCGTGGTCCTGCAGCTCGATGAAGAAGTTGCCCTCGCCGAAGATGTCCAGGTAGCGCCGAGCCATGGCCCTGGCGTCGTTCTCCCGGCCGTCCAGCAGCAGCTTGGGCAGGTCGCCGGACAGGCAAGCCGACAGGGCGATAAGGCCCTCGCTATGCTTTTCCAACAGCGCGTAGTCCACCCGGGGGCGATAGTAATAGCCCCGGATAAAGCCCTCGCTGACCAGCCGGGACAGGTTTTCATAGCCCTTCTGGTTCTCGCACAGCAGGATCAGGTGACTGTAGTCCCGGGTGGTGCTGGTCTTGTTCATCATGTCCGGGCAGACGTAGACCTCGCAGCCGATCACCGGGTGGATGCCCGCCTCCTTCGCGGCGCGATAAAAATCCACCACGCCGTACATCACGCCGTGGTCCGTCACCGCGCAGGAGGTCATCCCCAGCGCCTTCAGCCGCTCCATCAGCGGCTTGATCTTGCAGGCCCCGTCCAGGAGGCTGTATTCGGTATGTAGGTGGAGATGGGCGAACATTGTATACCTCATTGTTGATTGGGAATGGGAAATGCGTTTCCCATTCCCAATCAATAAATATTTCATTACCTCAGCGTCGTCGCGTTGCGAACGATGGCGTTGATCTCCGCCGACAGCTCGTCGGCGGTGCGGCCGGAGCGGATCTGCTCGGACAGCTCGTAGACCTTGTTCACGTCGTCCTCGCTGGCGGTGACGGCCACGGTCTGGATGTTGGGGTCGGCCCGCAGCACCTCGGCGGCCACCATCTCGCGGATGCGCTCGGTGATCTCGCCCTTGTAGGCGTTGTCAAACTTCACGCCCACCAGCGCCGTGCTGTTGGTCACCACCACCCGGGCGTCGGAGACCTCGGAGATCCGGGCGATGGCCTTCTCGATGTCCGCCGCGCCGTTGGCCCAGTCGAAGGGGTTCAGCGCGCCGTCGGTGGTGGCGGCGGTGTTGCCGGTCGTACCGTTCGTGCCGGTCGCGCCGTTCGTGCCGTCGTTCGCGGCGCCGTTGTTGGTCAGACCCGCCGCGCCGTTGCCGTTCTGGGCGTTGTTCCCGGCGCCGTCGGTGGCGTTGGGCGCGTAGTTGGCCGTGGGCGCGGGCCGCGTCGTGGTGCCGCCGTTGTTCATGCACGCCGCCAGCGCCATACACGCCGCGGCGACGATCAGGATGACCGGAATGATCTTGCGATTCATGTTGCATACCTCCTTGCGCCCATAGTCTTGACGCAAGGGGAGGGAATCATACCGGTAAATTCTGATTTATCGAGCATCAGCTCGATAAATCAGAATCTCAATCCTCATCCTTATAGAAGCAACACCCTCCGATGAACTCCCTCAATATCGAATTGACCGGGATTTCGTCCTCCACGTCGGCGGACTGGATGTAGTTCAGGAACTTCACCAGCCGGCGGGCCATGGTATAGCAGGGGCTGTCCTCGGTGATGGAGAGCAGCTGGGGATAGGCGTACTTCTTCATGATCGCCAGCTCATAGGTCAGCGCCGAATTGAACATGGCGTCGGCCTGCTCCTGGAAGGGGAATATGTACTTCTCCTCGCCCCGGCGCACCGAGGCCCACATGGCCATGGTCTCCTCGGGCGGCGTGCCCCGGAACAGGTTGTCCCGCACGATGCGGCGCAGCAACCGGGCGTCGGTGGTGCGGATGCGGTTGTGGTCATCCAGGTTCAGCATCGTCAGCGGGCTGATGTACACCTTGAATTTCAGATGGGCGGGGATCGTGGAGGTCAGCTGATCGTTCAGGCCATGGATGCCCTCGATGATGATCGGCTGGCCCGGCTCCACCGAGAAGGGATGGGTCTGCGCCCTGCGCTTGCCGGCCTTGAAGTCGAACTCCGGCACGTCCACCGTCTCGCCCCGCACCAGTCGGGGCAGGTGGTCGCACAGCAAATCGAGGTCTAATGTATCGATGCGCTCCAGGTCCAGCGAACCGTCCGGCTCCCGGGGGATGCTGTCCCGGTCCAGGTAATAGTCGTCCAGCGACACCTTCACCGGCCGCAGGCCCTGTACCCGCAGGGCGATGGACATCCGGTGGGAAAAGGTGGTCTTGCCCGAGGACGACGGGCCCGCGATCAGCAGCAGCAGAGCGCCGCTGGCGACGAACTGGTCCGCGATCTGCTGGATCCGGCGCTCCTGCAAGGCCTCGTTCACGCGGATGAACTCCCTGAGGCGGCGATTCACCACCAGGTCGTTCAGGTCCGCCGCGTTTTCACAGTTCAGTATGGCGTGCCACTGGGCCGCTTCATCGTAGGTGTGCAGCAGGTGGGGCAGCTTCGCCGGCCGGGCAGGCTTCTTTGGATTGTTCACATCGGGCATCTGCAGCAGTATGCCCTCGCCGCAGGTCCTCAGGTCGAACACCTCCACACAGCCGGTGGACGGCGCCATCTCGCCGTAGAAGTAGTCCTCAAGGCCGTCGATGCGGTACAGCGTGAAGTGGCTGAAGCGGCGGTAGCCCAGTATCCGCAGCCGGTCGGTCTGCCCGGTGCGGGTGAAATAATCCCTGGCGTCCTCCGTGGACACGCTGAAGCGCTGGATGGGCAGGTCCGCCGCCACGATGCGCCCCATCTCCGCCTTCAGTGCCGCCACGATCGCCCCGGTCACGGCCACGTTGGGCAGGTCGATGTAAAGGCCCTGGGCGAAGGAATGGCGGATGCGCACCCGCTTTCCGGGATACAGCCGGTGGGCCGCCGTGAGGAACACGAATTGCAGCGAGCGCTCGTAGATGCGCCGCCCCTCCTCGTCGGCATAGGTCAGCGTCCGGGCAAAGGCATACTCCTCCACCCCGTCGTTCAGCGACTGCGTGCGCCCCCGCACCAGCACGCCCAGCGCCCCCGCGCCGGCGTCCGGCAGCCGGTCCAGCAGGTCGATCCACCGCTCCTGCCCTGTGCATTCGATCTCGACGCCGTTCAGCTTTAAATACACACTCATCCCTCCAGTGCACAGACATACCTATTATATCAGGATTATAGCATCTTTATCGCCCCATTGCAAGCGCGGGTCAATTTTTACGCGCCCGGCCGCCGTCATGGCGCCGCGCGCCGGTTCACCGTGACTCAACTTTTGAATCTATAATTTAATCACATACATTTAACGCGCCACAGGCGCGGTATATGTTGACACGGGCGGCGAAAGGTGGTTTAATAATAGTCGCCCAAAAGTTCAGTAATCTTAAACTCCGTTCGCGTCCAGGCGTCCCTGATTTCATGGAGGGTACCTAAAAAACGATCGCAGCGGCCGGCGAGATGAATTTTTCCCAGATTCGACCTGCAAAAGACGCAGGCTGCCTGGATGGCGGTCAAGGTTTTTGCAGATTGAAGATGGGTGAAATTCAGCCGCCTGCCGGTGATGAGAGTTTTTAGAGGTGCCATGGAGGTGAAAAGCGTGAAGATTGGCAATAAAATACGCAGGCTGCGCCTGCAACGGGGCCTGACCCAGGAGGAGCTGGCGGGGCGCTGCGAGCTGTCCAAGAGCTTCATATCGCTGCTCGAGCGCGACCTGACCTCCCCCTCGCTGGATACCCTGTCCGACCTGCTGGAAACCCTGGGCAGCGACCTGCCCACCTTCTTCCGGGAGACGGATGAAAAGCTGGTGTTCGGGGCCGATGACATCTTCGTCAAGGAGGACCCGGAGGGGCTGAAGGGCATGATCCGCTGGCTGATACCTTCGTCCCAGAAGAACCAGATGGAGCCCATACTGGTGGAGATGGCCCCCGGCGGCGAGACCGCCGAGGACGACCCCCACGAGGGCGAGGAATTCGGCTACGTGCTGGCGGGCACGATTCGCATCGTGCTGGGCGACCGGACCGAGCGGGTGCGCAAGGACGAGAGCTTCTACTTCCGCTCCAACGCCCCCCACAAGCTGGTCAACGCCGGCAAGAGCGTGTGCCGGGTGCTGTGGATATCGACACCGCCGTCATTTTGAAGCGAGGGATGAGCCATGATTCAGGATATGCGCCTGATTGAATTGAAAGGGGTCTGCAAGCAGTTCGGCGATACCGAGGTGCTGCACGACGTCGACCTGTACATCCGCAAGTGCGAATTTATCACGCTGCTGGGGCCCTCCGGCTGCGGCAAGACCACGCTGCTGCGCATCATCGGCGGGTTTGAAATGCCCTCCTCCGGCGAGGTGCTGTTCGAGGGCAAGGACATGACGGGCATCCCCCCCTACAAGCGCCGCATCAACACGGTGTTCCAGAAGTACGCCCTGTTCAACCACCTGAACGTGTACGACAACATCGCCTTCGGCCTGAATCTGAAGACGCCGGAGCAGCTGGGGGTGACCACGAAGAAGGAAATGAAGGCTGAGATCGGCCGCCGGGTCAACCGGATGCTGAAGCTGGTGAAGATGGAAGGCTACGAGAAGCGCTCCATCGACGCCCTGTCCGGCGGCCAGCAGCAGCGCATCGCCATCGCCCGGGCCCTGGTGAACGAGCCCGAGGTCCTGCTGCTGGACGAGCCCCTGGGCGCGCTGGATTTGAAGCTGCGCAAGGAGATGCAGCTTGAACTGAAGGCCATGCAGCAGCAGCTGGGCATCACCTTCATCTACGTCACCCACGACCAGGAGGAGGCCCTGACCATGTCGGATACCATCGCCGTGATGAACGGCGGGCGCATCCAGCAGATCGGCGACCCCAAGGGCATCTATGACGAGCCGAAGAACGCCTTCGTGGCCGACTTCATCGGCGAGAGCAACATCATCCCCGGCGTGATGCTGGAGGACGACCTGGTGCGCATCTCCGACACCGATTTCCAGTGCGTGGACGAGGGCTTCGGAAGGAACGAGCCCGTGGACGTGGTCATCCGCCCCGAGGACATCATGCTGGTGGGCGAGGACGTGGGCATGCTCACCGGCGTGGTGGAGAGCGTGATCTTCAAGGGCGTCCACTACGAGATGATGATCGTCTCCGGCGATTATAAATGGAAGGTCCAGTCCACCACGATGCAGCCCGCGGGCACCCGGGTGGGCATGACCATCGTGCCCTACAACATCCACATCATGCACCGGGCCGAGATGGACCATATCCCCTACAACGAGCGGGTGACCCCGGCGCAAAGCGAGGAGGCGAGGCCATGAAGCGCTCCTGGTATGCCACGCCCTACGCGCTGTGGATGCTGCTGTTCGCGGTGGTGCCGCTGCTGTTCGTGTGCTGGTACGCCTTCACCACCCCCGAGGGCCACTTTACCCTGGCCAACTTCCAGGAATTCTCCAAGCCCCGCTACCTGGGCATCATACTGCGCAGCCTGAAACTGGCGCTGTACTGCACAGCGGTATGCCTGATCATCGGCTACCCCACCGCCTGGTTCCTCTCGGGCCGGGGGTTCAACCACGCCCAGAGCCTGGTGGTGCTGATCCTGCTGCCCATGTGGATGAACCTGCTGCTGCGCACCTACGCCATGATGACCCTGCTGGATGACAACGGCGTGCTGAACGCCGCGCTGCAGGCCATCGGCCTGGGTCCCGTCAAGGTGATCGGCACCGAGGGCGCGGTGCTGATGGGCCTGGTGTACAACTACCTGCCCTTCATGGTGCTGCCCATCTACACGGTGCTCAAGAAGATGGATTACTCCGTAATCGAGGCCGCCGAGGACCTGGGCTGCAATCCCCTGCGGGTGATGACCCGGGTGGTGATTCCCATGTCGGTGCCGGGCATCGTGTCCGGCGTAACGATGGTGTTCATGCCGGCGGTCACATCCTTCGCCATCTCCACGCTGCTGTCCAACGGCAAGCTGCGCCTGGCGGGCGATTTGATCGACTACATCTTCAACCAGTCCTCCAACCCCAACCGCTGGAACATCGGCAGCTCGTTCTCGCTGATGATGCTGGTGCTGATCCTGATCTCCATCGGCTTTTTGCGCAAGGTGGACCCGGACAGCGAAGGAGGCGGGATGTGGTGAAGAAAACGCATATGGAGAACATCCGAAAGAGCACCCGGGTGTTTCGCGTCGTCTGGATGACGCTGGTGCTGATCTTCCTGTACGCGCCGATCCTGGTGATGATCGCGCTGAGCTTCAACGCCTCGGTGTCCCGAAGCCAGTGGACCGGCTTCACGTTCAACTGGTACGTGCAGCTGTTCCACGATCCCACCATCCTCGGCGCGCTGAAGACCACGCTGGAGGTGGCCGTGATCGCCACGGTGGTCTCCACCGTCATCGGCACACTGGGGGCCATCGGCATGCACAGCATGAACACCGGCATGGCCAACGCCCTGATCAACGTGTCCTACCTGCCCATGACCACCCCGGACATCGTCACCGGCGTATCGCTGATGCTGATGTTCATATTCGCCCACGTCCCCCTGGGCAAGTGGACGATGATCATGGCCCACATCGCCTTCGACATCCCCTACGTGCTGTTCTCGGTGATGCCGAAGCTCAGGCAGATGAACCCGAACCTTTATGAAGCGGCGCTGGACCTGGGCTGCCACCCGATCAAGGCCCTGTACAAGGTGATCGTCCCGGAGATCATGCCCGGCATATTCACCGGCGCGCTGCTGGCCTTCACCATGTCGCTGGACGACTTCGTGATCTCCTACTTCACGTCCTCGGACATGTACCCGAACCTGTCGCGCATCGTTTACAGCTCCACCAAGCTGGGCGTCAAGCCCACGATGTACGCGCTGTCCACGCTGATGTTCGGGACGATCCTGGTGCTGTTGGTGCTGATCAACCGGCGCACAGAGCTGGAAAACCTGTAAGGGTTTGCCATAGATACCACAACCATACTGGAGGAAAAGCACATGAAGAAAATCGCCATCGTTCTGCTGGTCGCGCTGCTGATCGGCGCGCTGCCCGTCGCCGCCCTGGCCGAGTCGGAGAAGCCCTTCGCGGGCACCGAGATCAAGGTCTACAACTGGTATGACTACATCGATCCCTCCGTGCTGGGCATCTTTGAGGAAGAGACCGGCATCCACGTGAACTATGTGAACTTCTCCCAGAACGAGGACATGTACACCCGCCTGTCCACCGGCGCGGAGGTCTATGACGTGGTCTTTCCCTCCGAATATATGATCGAGCGCCTGATCAAGGAGGACCTGCTGGCCGAGCTGAACCTGGACAACATCCCCAACATGGCCAATGTACTGGACAACCTGCTGGACCCCGTCTATGATCCCGGCAACGCCCACTCCATCCCCTACATGTGGGGCACCCTGGGCATCCTGTACAACACCGACATGATCGACGAGCCCATCACCAGCTGGACCGCCCTGCTGGACGCGAAGTACGCCGACAAGAAGATCTACATGATGGACTCCGTGCGCGACACCGTGGGCCTGGCGCTGAAGACCCTGGGCTATTCCATGAACAGCCACGACCAGGACGAACTGGCCGCCGCCGGCGAATGGCTGATGGCCCAGAAGGATTCCGGCGTGGTGGCCGGCTACATCCTGGACCAGGCCAAGGACATGATGGCCGGCAACGAGGCCGGCATGGCCGTGATGTACTCCGGCGACGCGCTGTACGCCATGGAGAAGAACGACAAGCTGGCCTACGTCATTCCCGATGAGGGCAGCAACATCTGGGTGGACGGCATGTGCATCCCCAAGGTCTGCCAGAACAAGGAAGCGGCGGAGTGCTTCATCAACTTCTTGTGCCGCCCCGACATCGCCCAGAAAAACATGGAATACATCTACTATTCCTCCCCCATCAAGCAGGTGGTCGAGGGCCTGAGCGAGGAGGAGCTGGCCTCCACCGCCATGAACCCCACCGACGAGATGGTCGCCCGCTGCGAATACTACGTGGACATCTCCGACGTGGCCTATATGTACGACGACATCTGGATGGACGTGCTGATGTAATACTGCTCAAACGGGGCTGCCCTCAAAGGGGCAGCCCCATATGTTCACCCCGCATTCCGGTGCGGGGTTTTGTCGTCCTGATCCCACCGGCCGCCCTCGGCGAGGCCCTCGGGCGGCATCCCCGCCTCCTGGGCGATGCGGGTCTCGGCGAGCAGGAACCAGTAATCCAGGTTCGCCACCTCCCGGCGCGGGGGCTGCTGGATGCGGCGCAGCCATGCCTGAAGCTTGTCCATGGTGCGCACCTCACCGGGCCGCCCGGGACACGCCCATCAGGTCCTCAAAGGTGAACAGCCGTCCCAGCCGCCCGGCCGCGGCGCGGTCCACGTGGGCCGTCCTGAGCTTCGGTGCCCGGTACCAGAAGCCAAACACGCTCCGCTTCCAGATGAGCACCATATAAGTGATCTTATACATATCGCTGTACCTCCCCCATTTGCCTTCGCGGCGGTTCACGGCCGCGCTCCATGGTGAAAGTATACCCCGGGATGTGTCCAATAAAACGCCCCCGATGCTCTCATCCGGCATCGGGGTGTACCTTTTTTGGGCCTCGAAGCGACGCATAAATGTCATATTTACTATTCACAGCCATGGCAAAATGAATTATCCGGATTATTGAATATTCAAAATGACGCATAGTTACAGAAAAACTCCCACCCTGTCATGGATGGGTGGGAGAAGAAAGGATTTCAGATAAAGTGTACGGCGTACCCAGAAGCAGGCGAATGAACGCATGATATGGGTTGATTCCATTTCTGGAACAGGTTTCCGCATAAGTACGAATGCATGCAAAGTGCTCAGCGCTTTCCTCAGTGAGGAATTGCCCCGAAACCTTTTCCTTTGTTTTTATACCCCGCAAAGAACGTTCCGCGATGTTGTTTGTTGTGGGCAGGGAAAAATCCGCAAGCCATGCGAAATAAGTGAAATAGCAATTCAGGATTCAACTATTCCAATATTGAATTACAGACAAATCGGTGGTACAATGGGAATCATGAAGGAGGGGTTGCCGTGAAGATCCAGTACATGCGCGAATATGTAAGCGTGGTAGAGAACCACAACTTCACCCGCGCGGCGGAGCGTTGCTGCATCGCCCAGCCCTCCCTGAGCAAGCATATGATGGACATCGAGAAGGAACCGGGATGCCAGCTGCTGGTGCGCACCAAGCACAGGGTCGAAGCGACCGAGCCGGGTCTCATCGTGTACGAAGGCTTCCGCAAGATCATCAACCAGTACGACAGTGTGCTGGAGACCGTCGAGCGCGTCAAAAGCGGCCTGCATGGGGTGCTGCGCATCAGTCTCAGGAGAAGCGGAGATGGGAACTATCGCGTTTATTCTTCCGTGGAGATTTTCCAGTTGTTCGAAGCCCTGCGATATAAGCAGTGGGGCATCAACATCGGCGAGATCCCGGATATTGTGAGTCATGATTACTTTGACCAGATTTCTGCACGGCTGGGCGTTTTTGATGAAAAGATCAGTCGGGAGATCGCTTACCAGACAATTCTGGAAAGGCGCGTCGCCCAGGTTGCAAAACGCCTGCGCTTAAGCCGGTGCAACGGTGACAAAATGCGTATCAATGAAGTGCGCCAGGTGTTAATTAATGTCAAGGAACAGCTCATCAGTAAGGGGGAATAGGCCATGACTATGGCCATCCTCGCCGCCTACGGTATTAAGAAGGGTGACCTCGCCTACGGATCTGAATTGGAAAAAGACCGGAGGAATAATGACTATGAGCAGCTGACGATCATGACAGAGAGAATGAGCAAGGAATAAGGAGTTGATACTGTGGACACCATCATCAAAATTGCTGAAGAACAGGGCATGAAGCTTCTTGGCGGCATCATCGTGCTCGCCGTCGGATTCTTCCTTGTCCGCTGGATCATGAAGTTCCTGACCCGCAATGATCATCTCACAAAGCTCGAACCCACAATCAAAGGCTTCCTTGTAAACCTGACCAAGGTTGTCCTTTACATCATCGTTGTACTGACTGCTGCAAACGTGATGGGCATTCCCCTTACAAGCTTTATCACGTTGCTGGGCTCTGCCGGCGTGGCGATTTCCCTGGCAATGCAGGGGGCGCTGAGCAACCTGGTCGGCGGATTGACGATATTGCTGTTGAAACCCTTCAAGGTCGATGAATACGTCAAAATCGGAGAAACAGAGGGAACGGTTCAAAGCATCGGCACTTTCTTCACGGAGTTTACCACGCCGGACAACCGGCATATCTCCCTCCCCAACAGCAGCCTGACGAATACGGCGATTGTGAACTATTCGCGGGAAGGGACGAGAAGACTGGACGTGAACTTCGGCGTCAGCTATGACGCGGATATTGACCACACGGTCAGCACGCTCCGGGAGGCCGTGAACATGACGGGGGGTATCCTTGATAATCCGGTGCCCGTCATAAAGCTGACCGAATGCGGCGACAGCAGTCTGGTATTCATGATTCGGGTTTGGTGTAAAGCCTCGGATTATTGGGATGTCAACTGGGGACTGATCGAGAATGGAAAGCGTTTGTTGGACAGGGAGGGCATAGAAATCCCTTACCCACAGATGGACGTGCATATGAAGTGACACATACCAATGGAGAGCCTATGACGCCTGCCGGGGTGAGGTTGGCCATTCTTTCGTCAGGATGAATCCCACAATTCTGAACAATCCGGCTTCGGCATCGGTCTGTCCATGGCGAAGGAAATCACGGAGCGCATGAAGGGTAAGCTCTGAGTGAATTATTCCGGCGATACGATCAGCTTTACGGTGGAGGTTTGATTGATGGGCTCTGCTCTCTATCCAAACGACAAATCCAAGTGAGCTGTACTTTAATGATCTAAAACCCGCCGACAGCTTCCATGCCATCGGCGGGGTTGTTATTCTTATAAATCCCGTGCAGTCAGTGTACAATTTGTATATTCCACACCGTTCACCGTCAGGGTCACGTCCTCGGGAACGGCGACCTGCGCGCCGCCTTCGATGGTCAGAGCAGAGATCACGGAGGTAGCGGTCACATTCCACACGGCGTCATCCGTCAGGATGACGTTCACGGCATTCGCGCCGTTGTCGTTCACCAGGTTCGCCACCTGACCGATGGACCAGTATTCCTCGATGGTGAAGCTGGTATTCTGATACTGTTCCGCGAAGGCCGCGGCCTCTTCCGCGTCGTCGAAGGCATAACCGCCGTTTTCCTTCACCGCCACAGAACCTTCATAGGTCACATGGATGGCGGAGGTGGCGGCGATCGCGCCGCTGTATTCCACACCCTCGCCGAAGGTCACGTTCAGAGCCGTGCCCTCCAGACCGTCGGAGCCGGAGGCGTTGTAGATGTTGCCGGTATAGCTGCCGCCCGTGAAGGTGAAGGTCTGGACGGTGATGCCCGCGGAGGCCGCGTCGGTGTTGAAGCCATCGGCCTCGGTGTGGTACGGCTTGAAGTTCTGGCTGCCGCCGTTGGTGTTTTCCGGGTCGTCCGCGTCCATCATGCCGCCGTTGGTCGTATCGTCGTTGTCCATCACCTGGATCAGCACGCCGCCGTTGGTGATCGTCGCGTCGTCCACGGTCGCGGTCAGGGTCTCGTTAGATGAGCCGGACTTCACCAGGAAAGTGGCGTAGCCGCTGTCCACCACGGTGCCCTTTTCGATGGCGATGGCATTGCTGCCCTGGTGGGCCATGAAGCCGAAGGTGTCCGAGTGGATCTCGGTGGCCTTGTCCTCCACGGCCGTATAGGTGGCCGTGGTTTCGCCCGCCGCGTTGGTCAGCGCGTAGGTCTCCCCCGCCTCCAGCGCGGTGTAGGTGGCGCTGCCGCCGGTGAAGATGGTGGCATAGGTGCCTGCGTTGATCGTCGCGCCTGCGAAGGTCTCTACGGCGTCGCCGATGGCGTAGGTGCCGTAGCCGGAGCCGTAGTTCACGGTGTAGGGGTTGTCCAGCGTTTCGCTGATCTCCTCGCCTTCCGCCTGCAGGGGCGCCGCTGCGCTCTCGTCGGCGTTGTTCAGAGTGAGGGTGGTGTTGTAGACGTTCAGCGCCATGTCGGTGCCCGCATCAGTGGACAACACTGCCCACGCGCCGGCGGAGGTCTCGCTGTCGATCACGTTGGTGGTGGTATTGTCGCCCATCATGTTGGTGCAGCGGGAGGTGCCCATGATCCCCAGGATCCACGGCGGGGCCACCATCAGCGCCTGGTCGGGGGTATTCATGTAGTCGGCGGAAAGCGTCCCGCCATCCGACTGCAGGGTACTGTTTCGGATCGTCACCGTCGCGCCGTCATCCGCGAACACGGGCATGGTGGCCACGCCGGAGGTGTGAATCGCGGAATCCTCTATGGTCACACTGGCCTCCTGGCCATAGACCGCGATGGCGCTGCCCCGGCCGGAGAAGTCGCAGGTGTCGGAGCCGTTCGCGTCGGTGAGCAGGTTGATATTTGCATTGGAGATGGTGTAGTCCGCATCCACCACGATGACGCCGTTGTCGCCGGACTGGGTATCCTCGATGACGATGCCGTCCACGCCGCTTGCGTCGTACTCGCCGGAGGCGATGCGGTCCGTGGAGGACTTCTCCCCGTCGATGCCCTCCCCTGTAATGTACAGCGCCGCGTCGTATTCGTAATCCTCGCTGCCGCCTGAGGACCAGGAGCCGATCATGCCTTCGGGCTTTTCGGCATTATCGCTGGGAGCGGACCCTCCGCCAGGGCCGCCCATGCCATCCGGAGGATTGCCCATATCTCCACCGGGACCGCCCTGCGGCGGTTCGCCCATGCCCTCGGGCGGCTGCCCCATCTCGCCGCTGGGCTTTTCCGGCGGATTTCCGTTGGTTTCTGCATATGAACCGATGCAGCCGACCAGCAGCAGCATCGCAAGGATCACAGCCAGTATGCGTTTCATCTTCATTACCTCCTTATGCCGCGGTGACGGTAGCGTTGGTGTAAATCACCGTGCCGTCATCCAGCGTTTCAGTCGATTCTGCTTCGATGCTGCCGTTCACCACGGAATCGGTGGAGATGGTCAGCATGGTCAACTCAGATGCCTCCTTGACATTCCACACCGCGCCGTTGGTCAGCGTCACAGTGGTTGCCTGGGTTTCCGTGATATAGGTGTCAGCGTCCAGATTCACCCAGCAGGCGGTTTCGTCATCCGCATAGCCAGACCACTTTTCGTTCCACTCGTCTGCGGTGGAGAAGGTGATGTCGCCGTTCAGCGTGGAGCCGTCCAAGGTAACGGCCATATCCCGCTGGTAATCGTCATGGATGAAGTCGCCGTCTATAGTGGAATCCGTGATGGTCACATTCACCCCACCGCCCACATCCTGCTTGAGATACCGGGACATGGAATCGGAGTTCAGCGCTGTCAGCAGCGCTACGCCCGTGGAAGACTGGATCTCCACATCGTTCAGGCTGATGTCCGCCGAGGTGGACTTCACCAGGATCGCCGCGCCGGTCACATAGTCGATGTACGCGCCCACGGCATCGCCATATTTGTCGGCATAATCCTCCGTAGCCCGGATGGTGTAGGTTTCCCCATTTACATCAGAGGTATACTCGTACCCATCCCCGTTGATGGCGTCGTCGGTGATCAGGGTAGTATGGCTCAGAGACATGCTCGCGGTGTAGTCCGAATTGCCCTCGCCCATCATGTCGGGAGAATGCAGCTGAAAGTCGTTCCGGCCCGCGATGATGGTCGTGCGCTCGTCCTCACCGGTCTCACCATCATGGTATTCCAGCGCGCTGTGCCCATCCTGGGTCGTGGCTGTCTCTGCGTCTGCTGTGGAACCAACGGTGATCGCCCCATTGTTAGAGATGATCGCGCCGACCTCCGCGGAAATGAGCGTAGAGCCATACAGGTAGTCCCGGCAGTTGGTATCCGCGTAGATGCCATAGCCGCCGTGGAGCGCCAGCGCCTCGGTGTTCACGCCCACGAATTCCAGCCCGCTGCCGGTAGCCGAGTCGGTGGACAGCGCCGCCCAGCCGTCGGTCACGCACAGGGAATCGTAGTAGAAGGTGTGGGTCTGACCCACGGAGAAGTTGGCGCGGGAGTTGCCGGAGATCAGCAGGCCCGCGTTGGAGGCGGGTTCGCTGACGGCGGCAGTGTTGCCGATTGCTCCGGCGTCGCCACCCGCGACGATCACGGAGTCCTCCACGACCATCGTAGCCGTGCCCGTGGCCGCGACGGTATAGCGCCCTGCGCCGTCTACTACTATGTTGGAATCGGAGATCGTCAGCGTGCCGGAATCCACATAGGCCGCAGTTCCGGCGGATTCATTGCCGGAAACGGTTTCTATCACATTCATGGTGATGTTCGCTCCGGTCAAAGTTACGTCGGAATTGCTGGCACTCAGCAATGTGTCGCTGTAGTCGCCGCTTTCATAGGAAACCCCGGAAATGGTGATCGTGCCATCCGTTTCCTCGACAGATCCAGCCAGACTTTCATTCGCAGTCACAATACCATCCGTCACATCAATGGTACCGTTGGCATTCGTGGCGTTGCCCGTGCTGGCCACGTCACCTTCTGCCATGCCACCGGGGCCACCCATGCCGTCAGGAGGATTGCCCCTATCTCCACCGGGACCGCCTTGCGGCGGCTCATCCATGCCGGCAGGAGGATTCTCTCTCTGCTCGTCAATGCCCCCTTGTGGCGCACTGCTCTCAGCAAGGCAACTCATTGTCATGCACGTCGCAAGCATCAATGACAGAATCAAACATACAATTCGTTTCACGACAATCGACCTCCTTAGGGTTTTCCCTTTCGATGCTGCCATTATCCACCCGAACCTTAAAACTATATTGAAAGAAATGAGCCTTCCCCCTTTTTTTCTTATTCTATTTCCGAATACTGTATTGATCCTTCAAGGTTCCCTTAAGGAAGCCCTGCTATGATCCTCTCACCAAAACAACCAGGGAGAGATAGTTTTGCACGATACTTACGATGAGAAGGCCGTTGCCGCCAGAACAGACGAAAGCGCCCTGAACGAGCTGGTGCGTGAAAACAACAGCTTTATACTGCGCTGCGCGTCGAAGACCTGCAGGCGGTACATCACGCAGAGCGACGATGAATATGAGGTTGCGCTGGTCGCCTTCTGCGAGGCCGTGCGCGCCTTTGACGCCGACGCGGGCGGTTTTATGGGCTTCGCGGCGCTGGTCATCCGGCGGCGGCTCATGGACTATTTCGACAAACAGTCGCGGCGTTCCAACGAGATCAGTGCCGGCAGCGCCATGTGCTGGGATGAGGATGATTCAACCGGGGTCGTTGCCGAGGTTCAGCAAAAGCTCGTACAGGCTAACGAAAGCACCGGCCACGCGATCCGGGATGAGATAGAGGCGCTCGGTGCCGTATTGTCAGAGTACGGCTTCTCCTTCTTTGACCTCGCGGAAGCCTCGCCCAAGGCGTCAAAGACGAAGCACTGCTGCGCCCGCGCAGTCAACTGGATGCTGGCTCTGGTTGAGCGCATCCTGAACATGCGAAAAACGCACAGCCTTCCCGTCGCCGCCATATCGAAAGCGCTGGAAATTGCTCGGAAGATCATCGAAAGGCACAGACGCTATATCATCGCGGCAACCGAGATACTGGACGGCGACTACCCATATCTGGCAGAATACATGGATTATATCAAAAAGGAAAGATCATTATGAAAGCGGTAGTTTTGGAAACGCGGAATGGGGAGGCTGCCGTTCTGGTGAACGACGGCACCGTGCGAATTGTCCGGGGCGTTTACAATGTCGGGGAAATCATTGATTACAGGCTCAGGCCGCGATTCGTCCAGTGGATCGCAGCTGCCGCGGCAATGTTGATTCTGGTTGGCGGCAGCACGGCGATGTGGATAGACCGCAATTACGTTACGTATGCAGAAGTAAGCCTGGATGTGAATCCTTCCATTATTTACAGCCTCAATAAGCGCGACAGGGTTCTGGATGTACGGGCTGTCAATGATGACGCGGAGAGCATTGTGAAAGTGTTGGAACAGGAAGGCGTCCGCTTTACCCCCCTGTCAGAGGCTGTTGAAAAGACGATGAGCATACTGGACAACCAGGGCTACATGGACGAGTCCACGGACGACTATGTGTTGATCAATGTGTCCGCGGATAACGAGGGCCGCCAAAAGCGCCTCTCCGACGAGGTCGAAACGGCCATGACGGCGACGCTGGAACAGAATCACACCATCGAATACAGGATTGACCATTCCGACAGGAAAACGGCAAAGGAAGCCGATGAAGCGGATATGAGCATAGGACGTTACGCTGCCTGGCAGCGGGATGAAGGCACTTCCGACGTCAAGGATTATGGGAATAAACCCGTTCGTGAGCTTGTGGAAGGCAATCCTGATGAAGATCAGCGGGGTTCGGAGGCAAAGTCAGACGTCGCACCGGCAGATGATCCACAGGCACCACCTTCCGATGATGTCAACGACCGGCTCCCATCCAGTTCGATGCAGGAAGATAAACCCGCTGATACGCCTTCCGATGTACAAACGCCTGTGGAAAACCCTGCTGGTGACGCTCCTTCCAGCGGAAAAAATCCAACGGATAAACCAGCCGCTGGCGAACCTTCAGACGCTTCTCCCGACACACAGGGCCCAACGGAGAAACAAGCTACTGACAGTCATCCCAGCACACAGGAACCGGTGGAATCGGACAGAGTATCCCCGGAGCAGTCAGGCCCCGAAGATGCTCCGTCCAAGGAAAGGAGCGAATCCAACCCGAAACAGGATTCATCTTCCGATGGGGATAAGAGATCCGATAAATCCACACCTGGAAGCGGGCAACCTGACAAGACAAATAACGGTGCCAACCCATCCAAATCACGCGGCTCAGAGAAATCCACTTCGCGTGAAGCAGATCCAGGTTCTAAGCGATAATCTCACTCTCCGCCCATTTTTATTCCAAGGATGGGCGGTTTTTTTCTCCCCCACCCCATTTTTCCCATACAACCAACCGAAAACAATGGTGAAGGCGAAAAACCTTCAAGGTTCCTTTCAGAATCAGCTGTTATCATTTCACCATCGGCAGAGAACCGTGCACATTCCCTGCAGACAATACAGTTAATTTTGAAAGGTTAACACGACAGGCCGGCAGAGCTAGTCCGGCATACCGACAGAGCCAAATGATTAAGGAGGTTATCCCCATGAAAAAGATTCTTGTTACGATCCTGACTGTTGCAATGATGACTTCAGCTGTGGCCGCGTTCGCTGACGGTGGCCCGCAGGGCGGCCCTATGGGAGACCCCATGGGTGGCCAAACCCCGAGGATGGAGCAAGGCCAGCAAGCCCCCGAGAAGCCCGATGCCGCACCGGAAAAGCCCACTGGCGAGAAGCCTGCTGATGCTCCCGCAGAGCCCGAAGACCTGACCGGCGAGCGGCCGGAGATGCCCACTGGTGAGAAGCCTGCTGACGCTCCCGAGATGCCCGGCAGTGAGAAGCAGTCCGGCACCGGCGATAACCAGAAGGCCCCCGAAAAGCCCTCCGAGGCTCCAGAGAAGCCCACTGGCGAGAAGCCTGCTGATGCTCCCGCAGAGCCCGAAGACCTGACCGGCGAGCGGCCGGAAATGCCCTACGAAAAACAGAGCCAGGCCCCGACCGGTGAGAAGCCCGCTGACGCCCCCGAGATGTCTTCTGGTGAGCAGGGCCAGGCCCCGACCGGCGAGAAGCCCGAAATGCCCTCAGGCGAACAGCGCCAAGCCCCGACCGGTGAGAAGCCCGCTGACGCTCCCGAAATGCCCTCTGGCGAACAGCGCCAAGCCCCGACCGGTGAGAAGCCCGCTGACGCTCCCGAAATGCCCTCTGGTGAGCAGAGCCAGGCCCCCCAGGGCCAGGCTCCCCAGAGTCAGGCTCCGACCGGCCAGCAGCCCACTGACGGCCAGCAGGCGCCGAAGATGATCGACTTTGACGCGATGGTTGCCAGCGGGGTCATCTCCCAGGAAACCAGGGACGCCATCCAGGCTTACATGGATGAGCACAAGCCGGATGGCGAGATGCCCACCGTGCCCGCTGAAGGCGAAGCACCTGCCGAGGGCGAAGCGCCCGGTGAAGGTGAGCCAAATCTTCTGAATGACCTGCTAAAAGCCGGGATCATCACTCAAGCCGAATACGACGCTATGAGTGCTGCAGCATAATAATGGTATCCCGTGTTCCCGAGGTGAGCAGCATGCTCCCTCGGGTTATCCCGTGCTGAGGTTTTCACTTTATCATGGAGAATGCTTGGATGGATTATCTCATCAAGCCTGAAAAGACGGATGCCGAAGCAAGGGCTTTTGTCATTTACGTCAGAGACTCCTATGGAATAAAAGATACTGTGCTCCTATCCAGAGTAGTTGACAGAGACAGAGCGCTGGTCTTGAAATGGCTTGATGAGAAAGCAGATAATAATTGAAAGGTGGTATCTCCAATGAAAAGAAGTGTACTGTGGCTGTTATGCCTCCTGATGCTCGTTCCCGCCGGACTGGCTGAGGATATCGTTTCCATGGTCGATATTGTGATGGAGGACAGTCTTTTGCCCGATCTCACAGATTCCGTCCAGATAGAGGATCTGTCGCTTGTCCAGGAAAGCGAGCTGTCCTCGAATGCGCCCGGAGACGGACAAACGCCCCCGGATCAGCCCGAAGGTGGCGAGGGACAGACACCGCCTGGCGACGGTGGGCAGCCCGGCGGAAGCGCCGATGAGCAGTCCGGTACAGACAACGCCGCGACAACGCTGACCCAGGACAGCTCCGGCAAGACCTACAAATCCACCACAGGCGGTGAGAACGCCGTGCTGGTGAACGGCTCCAAGGTCAAAGTGACCAAGGCCACCGTGAAGAAGACCGGCGACAGCAGCAGTGAGAGCGCCGATTTCTACGGCACCAACGCAGCCGTGCTGGCCAAGGGAGGCGCGACGCTGACCATCAAAAACTCGAAGATCACCAGCAACGGTTCCCACGCCAACGGCGTATTCAGCTATGGCAGCGGCACGACGGTGAAGATTTCCAATTCGACCATCACAACCAAGGGCAATAACTCCGGCGGCATCATGACCACGGGCGGAGCCACCTTGAAGGCCACGAATCTGAAGGTCACCACCTCCGGCAATTCCTCCGCGCCCATCCGCTCGGACCGGGGCGGCGGCACCGTCACCGTCACGGGCGGCACCTATAAGGCCTCCGGCGTCGGTTCCCCCGCGATCTACTCGACCGCGGATATCACCGTCTCCAAGGCGACGCTCTCCTCCTCAAAGTCCGAAGCCGTGGTCATTGAAGGCGGCAACCGCGTGACGCTGAAAAACGTGAAGATCACGGGCAACAACAGCAAGCTGAACGGCCAGTCCACGGTGAAGACCAATGTGCTGATCTACCAGAGCATGTCCGGCGACGCCAGCGACGGCGCATCCAAATTCACGATGACCGGCGGAACGATGACGGCCAAGACTGGGGTCATGTTCCACGTCACCAACGCCACCACGACGATCAACCTCAGCGGTGTGAAGTTCGTCAACGGAAACAAGACCTTTCTCACCGCCACCGCCGACGCTTGGGGTACCAGCGGCAAGAACGGCGGAAAGGTCACGCTGAATATGAGCAAGCAGGCCATATCCGGCAAGATCGTGGTGGACAGCGTTTCCACCCTGACCATGAACCTCAAGAAGGGCTCCACCTTCACCGGCGCCATCTCCAACAAGGGAACCTGCGCCGTCAAGCTCTCCTCCGATTCCAAGTGGAAGCTGACCGGCGACAGCTATGTCACATCCTTCAGCGGAAGCATGGATAATGTGGATCTGAACGGGCATACGCTGTATGTGAATGGTGTGGCGAAGACGAAGTAAACATTGATTTCCCCGCAGCTTGGTTATTCAGGCTGCGGGTCTTTTTGACTGAGGGGCACCTTTCGATGCCCCGTATTGGTTTCACCTCAATATCTCCCTCAGTTTTTCTCTGATGTCTATCGGATACTCGATCCGTCTGGATAACCTCTCCTGCTACGGCATTACAAAAGTGTTTCAATGCGCCCCTATAAATGGACTTCGACGGCCTCACCAGGTATAATAAGGCCGTTGGAAATTACCGGCAACGGAGGATCGACCTATGAACGAGAATGAAAGCATCACAAAGTGGGAAGACCGTTTCAGCGAAGATAAGGAAGAAGTCGCCAATATGGACAAGGATGATTATCTGAATCTCCTAATGGAGAGCAGGATCATACAGGCATCCTGAATATAAATAAAGCAACACCCCTTCACGCTTCGGCATCGTGCCGAGGTTTAACAGGGGTGTCGCATCCAAATGCATGCCGCCCACATTCGCCCCTGTCGCCGGCTCAGCCGCCCCAGGCGAAAGTGGGCGGTTTCCTTGTCCGGCCATGACAGGGGCCAACGTGAGCGACAGTGGCCAAGAGCCCTTTTCAAACTGTTTTGTTTCCTTCTCCAAGAAGGAAACAACCCCAAAATCCGTCTCCCACTATTACACGAAAGCTCTGGGCAATCGTGTAACGGGAATACTCTTCTGGCTGCAGCCTCTATATACGGCGCAGAGAAAGATACTATATATTGAATTATATTCATTGACTTTCATTCAATTTTGTGCTATGATGATATTTAGGGAGGTCTAAGCGAGGAGTGGCTGCAATGGAGAAAAAAGGAAAGATCCGGCAGATTCGGGCTGTGGAAACAAGAAAGCGGATCGTCGCGGCCGCCAAAAAGCTGATTACCGACAACGGATTTGAGAATGTATCCATTGAAGAGATTGCCAGGGAAGCCGCAGTTTCCACGGGGTCGTTCTATACATATTTCAAACGGAAGGAAGACATTATTGAGGAACTGAATCAATTAAACTTTTACCGTCTCGCAGAGATCACCAATGAGATAAAAGACAAAGACCTGAATGACCGACTGAAGTATTACTGCCATGAATTTCTGGCTGAGATCGAGCGGGTCGGAATCGAGATCTGCAGGCAGTGGATCCGGAACAATATCACGCCGGTCAGCATGGCTATTTCGGATAAAGAGTCCACGAAGTATGACCATGATGTCCGTGCCATGGAATCGATCCTTGAAGAAGGCGTCCGCAGAGGCGAGCTCGCTGGCGACACGCCTGTGGCTGAACTGGCCCTTTTTCTAAATGCGCAGCTCTACGGGCTGATGGTAGCCTGGTGCATGTCCGACGCAGCGGTGGTCGGGTCGGAGAAAACGGATGCGTTCTGCGAAACCATCATGAAGCCGGCGCTTGCCCAGTACATGATTTGGCGATGAGGAGAAGGGCCGTATATGAGCCAGGCGGTTGAAAAAAACAGGAGAAGTATGCTGGAAGGAGCGCCGTGGCTTTTACTTCTTCAGTTTCCGCTTCCCGTTATGGGTGCGAATGTTTTGCAGCAGTTATGATCGAACGGCTGCGCCGAGGGGCAATTCACATACTGCTCACCATGGCCTTTGCCTAGGGAACGGGCATGGTCGTCAATCTGTTGACATGAAGGAGGAATATCAATGATTTACAACCACTATCAGGACATCCGTCTTTCCGCGCTGGGATTCGGCGCCATGCGCCTGCCGGTGATCGGCGGGGATGACAGCCGGATCGACGAGGCTGCTGCGCTGCGCATGGTGGACACCGCCATGAAAAGCGGCATCAACTACTATGATACCGCCTGGGGATATCACGGAGAGAACTCCGAGCTTGTCATGGGCAAAGCCCTTGCGCGCTATCCCCGGGAAAGCTTCTATTTGGCCACCAAGTTCCCCGGCTATGATCCGGCCAACTGGAGCAAGGTGGAGGAAATCTTCGAGACGCAGCTGAAAAAACTGAACGTTGAGTTCTTTGATTTTTACCTGTTCCACAATGTATGCGAAATGAACATCGACGCTTACCTGGACGATGAACGCTATCACATCTACAGCTATCTGATGGAACAGAAGCGCACTGGCCGCATCCGGCATCTGGGCTTTTCATGCCACGGGAGCATGCCTGTGCTCAAGCGCTTTCTGGATGCCTACGGCAAGGATATGGAATTCTGTCAGCTTCAGCTGAATTATCTGGACTGGACCTTCCAGCACGGCAGGGAAAAGGTCGACCTGCTGAATGAGCTGGGCATTCCGGTTTGGGTGATGGAGCCCCTGCGCGGCGGCAAGCTGGCCCATCTGGCCCCGCAGTACGAAGCGGAGTTGAAAGCGCTGCGTCCCGACGAGGAGATCCCCGCCTGGGCCTTCCGTTTTCTGCGGAGCACCCCCGGCGTGACGATGATTCTGTCCGGTATGTCGAACCAGGAGCAGCTTGAGGAGAACCTCGCTACGTTCGCGGAGGACCGAAAGCTGAACGAGGGAGAAATGCAAACCCTGCTGGGCATTGCGGAAAAGATGCTCTCCGTCGGCACGGTGCCCTGCACGGCCTGCCATTACTGCGTCAGCCACTGTCCCCAGGGGCTGGACATCCCTCATCTGATCGCACTCTACAACGAGCACGCCTACACCGGCGGCGGATTCATCGCTCCGATGGCCCTGAGCGCCCTGCCGCCTGAAAAGCAGCCGTCCGCCTGCCTGCAATGCCGTTCCTGTGAGCAGGTATGTCCTCAGCAGATCAAAATCTCCGAGGTGATGGCTGATTTCTCGGCAAAGCTGGGATAGGAGGCTGATGGGATGAAAAGGGTGGCGGCTCTCCTGAAGGCATTCTTGCTGCTGTTTGCCTTGACCGCCCATGCGGAATCGCCTCAGGTGGGTGTTTTCGATTTTGAAAACAGGACTGTACTGTTGAACAGTGGCTATACCATGCCCATCCTGGGGCTGGGGACCTATGCCCTCGACCATGATGCCTGCGTCAATTCCGTGATGGCGCTGCTGGAAAACGGCGGCAGGCTCATCGACACAGCCTACATGTATGGAAATGAAGAGGCGGTCGGCGAGGGCGTCCGCCGGGGCATGGAGGAATATGGCATCCCCCGGGAGGACATTTTCGTCATCACGAAGATATACCCCAACCAGTTCAGCGATCCCGAGGCAGCCATCGACATGGCGCTTGAAAAGCTGGACATCGGGTATATCGATATGCTGCTGCTGCACCACCCCGGCACAGGCGACGTGAATGCCTACAAAGTCATGGAGCAGTACGTCGAGGCGGGAATGATTCACTCCCTGGGTCTGTCCAACTGGTATGTGGAGGAATTGACGGAATTCCTGCCGCAGGTTTCAATCATGCCCGCATTGGTGCAGAACGAGATCCATCCTTACTATCAGGAGCAAGACGTGGTGCCGTTCATCCAGGGCAAGGGCATCGTCGTCCAGTGCTGGTATCCTCTGGGCGGCCGGGGCTATACTGCCGATCTGCTTGGGAATGAAACAATCCAAGCGATTGCTAAGGCGCATGGCGTGTCCGCGGCACAGGTCATCCTCCGCTGGGATCTCCAGCGCAGCATTGTTGCAATCCCCGGCTCCTCCAACCCGGAGCATATCCGGGAGAATCTTGACCTGTTTGGTTTCGAACTCAGCGATGAGGAGATGGAGCAAATCGCCGCTCTGGATCGCGGAGAGAAACACGACTGGTACTGAAAACAGATAAAGCGACACCCTTTCACGCAGCGGCATCGTGCCGGGCTATAAAAGGGTGTCGCCTATTATAAGCAATCACTGTGCAGCTCTCTGAGCCACTTCTCAAATCACAGCTTTGTTGAAACGATCAACTTGAGCTCTCCAAGCCACTCGGTCAACAATTCACGCGTGAGGCTGTCATCCTCCTGAGCAACCTTGCCCTGGATGGCGATGCCTTCCAGTATCTCAGCATTCGGCGCGGAGGCCGCGATTTCAGAGGCCGTGCCGCTCTGGCCGCTGCCCTCGTGGGTATTGAAAGGAACCAGCTTCTTGCCGGACAGGTCATAGCTCTCCAGGAAGGTGAGCACCGGGCGGGGCGTCGCGGCGTGCCAGATGGGATAGCCGATCATGATGATGTCGTAATCCTCCAGGTTCGGCAGCTCGCCTGCCAGCTCCGGCCTGGCGTTGTTGTCCAGTTCTTCCTGTGCGCGGGTCAGCATGGAGGCGTAGTCGTCGGGATAGGGCTCCACCGTCGTAATGTGGTACAGGTCGCCGCCGGTCAGCTCGGCGATGGTTTCCGCGACGATTTCCGTGTTGCCCTTTTCCACATAACCAGCATAGGCGGCGCTGGCGGAATTGGGATCGGTGACGCCTACGTTGTAATTTTCTCCGACGCGGGAGACATAGGCGATCAGGATTCGAGGCGCGGACTCCGCCATCGCAGCGCCGCTCAGCAGGCACAGGGTCAGTACAAAAGCAAACAGTTTCTTCATAATCATTTACTCCTTTCAATATTTGTCAGAATCCACCCAGGCCGCGGTGTCCGTATACCCGGCACTGGTTGAGGGACGCTTCCAGGGCGTTGAACTCCCCTTCCGCCAGTTCCACATTGGCGGCGCTCAGGTTCTCCACGATGCGCTCCTTGTTCTTGGAGCCGGGGATGGGCACAACGTTCGGGTACTTGTGGAGCATCCAGGCCAGGGAGATCTGCGCGGGCGTCGCCTGCTTCATCTCGGCATACTGCTTCAACAGATCGACGATGGGCTGGTTCCCCTTGATGTTCGCCCTGGACAGCTGCGGCACCCAGTTGCGCACGTCGTCGTAGCTTTCAAACTGCGTCTGCGGTGTGATCTTACCCGAGAGCAAACCGCTTGCGATGGGCGAAAACGGCACGAAGCCGATGTCATGGGCCATGCAGTAAGGGATGATAGCTGCTTCGCTGTCGCGTTCCACCATGGAGTAGATGTTCTGGATGGCGGTCAGCGGCGTCACCCGCTGGGCACGGTCGATGATGTCCACATCCACCTGGGAGAGTCCCCACCCGCCGATCAGGCCCTCGTCGATCAGCCTCCCCATGGCCTCGGCCACCTTTTCCACGGATGTGCCGCCCATGCGGTGCAGGTAGTACAGATCGACATGATCCGTTTGCAGGCGCTTCATGGAAGCCTCAAGGTGCTTGCGGATCGTCTGGTAAACGCTCCCAGAGCTGAACCCGTGCAGCATCAGCTTGGTGGCGATGACCACGTTCTCCCGTACGTCCTTCAATGCCTTGCCGACGATCAGCTCGTTGTGGCCGATGCCGGACAGGCCGGGGCTGTAGACCTCCGCCGTGTCGAAGAAGGTGCAGCCGTGGTCATAGCCGTTGCGGATGGCCTCGATGCTGTATTGTTCAGATGGGATTTGCCCGTAGCCGTGGGAAAAGGCCATGCAGCCCATGCCCACTTCGGAGACGGTCAGGTTGTGCAGCTTGCGCGTCTTCATTTGAAAAAAGCTCCTCACTCCGCCCAATACCAGGCAGTTGGTCATATCGATCACGTCCTCCAGGGGCATCTGCTTGCCATCCTCGATCCACTGACGATAAGCGCCAAGACAGGCATTGTTGATGAACGTCATAAGCATACGCTTCTGATAATCAGTGAGCCTGTTGAAGTCCTCTGACTTCCCCCACCCCGCGTCGTTCACGTCTGCGATCATCTCGTCCCGGATGGCGTGATACAGGCCGCTAATGGTGATCTTCTCGTAGGCCGTCCCCTGCTCCGCGGAGTAGAGGAAGAACTCCCGGTTCACCTTGTCCAGCTCCTCCGGCAGCTTGAAGTGCTTGATGCGCTCCAGGTATGCCGAGGACAGCTCCAGCTGCAATTCAGCCAGCAGCGCGTCCAGCGTCTCATAGTAGTGATAGAAAGTCTTTTTGTTTACCTGCGCCCGGTCGCAGAGCTCCTTGACGGTGATTCGGTCGTATTCCTTTTCGCAGATCAGCGCTTCAAAGGCAGTCTTGATGCCGGTGATGGCTATAGGGATGATGAGTATTTCTTTACCCTCGTTCGCTATCTCGCCCTTCCTGTTGCTTGGCTTGAATCCCTCAACTTTCCGTGAAGAGCCAAAAAAGGGTTTCCAAACTAACGAAATCTTTACTCGATGCTCAGTTCCTTGCCGGGCAGTAGTATCAGCTTGTTTGGCGCATCAAAGGCTTCCGCAGCATCCGGGTCAAACATCATGCCGCTGTTCGAGGTGTCATTGTGATAGGGAATGTTGTACTTCGCCTGAACCAGGTCCGCGCAGCGGGTTGCCTCTTCATTCCCCATGTTGAACACACCGTCCGTGCACCAGAAGGCGTAGTCGATGTGCATGTCCGCCATGTGGGCCATCTGTTCCGTGGTCGAGGTGTCTCCGGTCACATATACGGACTTCCCATTGGAAAACGTCAGCACATAACCGGCGCACTCGCTTACATCGTGCCATTGATTATAACCCGCTTCCACCGCCACGATGGTGACATAGCCCAGATCGAAGGTCTGATGAACGCCGTCCACCACCGCCTCCCTGTGGGTGATGACCATGCAATCCTCATTCCGGTCTTGCACCTTGTCCACCGCACAATGGTCAAAATGGCCGTGCGTCACGAGGATGAGGTCGGCAAGCAGGTCGTAGTCGTCACCCGCATATGGGTCGATGTAGATCACTTTATTCTCGGGCGTGACGATGCGCAAGCTTGCCTGTCCCAAGTACAAAAGGGTCGGGCTGTCACTTTCTCCCAATGCAGGCAGTACCACTATCAGCAGTGCGATAATAAGTCCAATAATCCGTTTCATGGCATCAATAATCCGCAAAGCGGTCGTTCCTGTCCAGCGCGGTCATCTGCGCCATCTCGTCGTCAGTTAACTCAAAGTCGAAGATGGAGATGTTTTCCAGAATGTGGTCCGGGTTGCTTGAACCGGGGATGGCGATGTTGCCCGCTTGGAGATGCCAGCGGAGGATGACCTGCGCGGAGGTCTTGCCGTGGGCCTCGGCGATGGCCGCGATGGTCGGGTCATTGAACAGGATCTGCGTGTTGCCGCGCCCACCCAACGGGAACCAGGATTCCATCACCGTGCCGTATTGGGCGATGTGTGCCTTCATCCCGGTGCTCTGGTGGTAGGGATGGGTCTCGTTCTGCAAAAGCGCCGGAACGATCGTCGTGGCGTTCACCAGCCGGTCGAAGTCCTCTGGCTCGTAGTAGTTGGACAGGCCGATGCACCGCAGCTTGCCGTCCGCCACGGCGCGCTCCATGGCCTGGTAGGCGTCCACATCGTTGCTGGGCTGGGAGTGGTGCAGGATCATCAGGTCGATGTAGTCCAAACCCAGGCGCTGCAAAGAGGCGTCGATGGCCGCGTCGCCGTTGCCGAAGTCGCTGGTCCACATCTTGGTGGTCACGAAGATTTCCTCGCGGGTGACATAGCCCTCCTCGATGGCGCGGCGGATGCCCCGGCCCACGCCGTCCTCGTTGCCGTAGATGCGGGCGGTATCGATCAGGTGATAGCCATCGCGCAGTGCCCAATAGACGGAGTTTTCCGCCTGTTCGGATGACAGGGCAAAGGTGCCGATGCCGAAGATGGGCATTTCCACATCGTTGTTCAGGGTGACGGTCACATTCTCAAGGTCGAACACCGGATACTCCGCCAGCGCGGGCACAGCGAAGCACAGGCAAACAAGCGCAATCAGGATGATCTTTTTCATGATTCTTCTCCTCATATTATTTTAAAAAAGAGAAAAGATCCTTCGCCTCCGCTTCGCTCCGCTCAGGATGACATATATAGCGGTGTCTTCCTGAGCGAAGCGAAGGATCCTTCAGTTTTTTTGTGGAGAATGGTACTATTCGGGCCGGTTCACGGCGATCCATTCCCCGTCGATTCTCTGGTAGTAATGCGTGCCCTTCATCCGAAAGGTGCCCTGCGCCCCGTAGGCGTTGGCGGTCAGCACGGAGGTATAGGTCACCATCGCCATGTCGCCATCCACCTCCACCACAGGATTCTCCATGCCGATGGCGTAGTAGGTCAGGCTGCCGTCCGCCACGTCCGCAAAGTATTCCTCGCGGGTCTGGGTCATACCGCTCATGTGGACGAACTTCATGTCCTCCGAGACGATCTCGCGCATGGTGTCGATGTCGGCCTCCGTCATGGCCTGGCAGTAGCGGGCGGCCTGGTACAGCGCGGACAACTCATCTTCATTGAGCGTCGATGTCTCAATGCCCTTCAGGGTCACATTGGTGAAGGTGGAGAAATCATACTTCATAACAGTTTCCTCCGCCAGCGCCGCCGTACAGAACAGCAGCGCCAGCAGTATGATCGCAATTCGTCTCATGCCTTCTCGAAAGCAGGTTTCCAGGCCGCGAACTGTGCGAGCTGTTCATCCGTGCGGTGGTAATAGCGGACGTCCCTGTCCAGCTTTGCGATGTCGGCCATTTCATTGTCCGTCAGCGTGAAGTCGAGAATGTTCAGGTTGTCCCGGATGTGATCCACGTTCCGGCTGCCGGGGATCACCGCAAAGCCCATCTGGGTGTGCCAGCGCAGGATGACCTGGGCCGGGGACTTGCCATACTTCGCTCCGATTTCGGCGAAGACCGGCTCGTTGATCAGGGACTTGTCGCCGTGCCCCAAGGGATACCAGCTCATCAGCTTGATGTCGTACTTGTTCAGCGTGACGCGCAGCTCCTTCTGGGTGTAATACGGATGCGCCTCCACCTGGATGAACTGGGGCGCGATCTCCCATTCCTTTTCCAGCGCCTCGATGTACTTGCCCTCGAAGTTTGAGATGCCGATGGCCTTCGCTTTGCCGTCCTTATACGCCTTTTCAAGCTGCCGATAACCTGCCAGCCAGTTGCCCGCGGGCTGGTGGATATAGAGCAGGTCCACATAATCCACGCCCAGACGCTCCAGCGTCTCGTCCACGGCGTTGGGGTTCTCATACTCGCTGGGCCACAGCTTCGTGGACAGGAAGATGTCTTCCCGCTTCACGCCGCTTGCCTTCATGCCCCGGCCGACCGCGCACTCGTTGACGTAGGCGTTCGCCGTGTCCACCAGGGAGTAGCCCATCTTCAGGGCTTCGCGCACGCTGTTTTCCGCGTCCGCCGGGGAGAGCATGAAGGTTCCGATGCCCACTACGGGGCACTTGATGCCATTGTTCAAAACGATGTATTCCATGTTCATCCTCCTTCAATCATTCCTTTTGTTCCGACGGGTCCTGATAGCGGATGACCTTCGCGGGCACGCCGCCGACGATGGCATAATCCGGAACGTCCTTCGTGACGACGGCTCCCGCCGCCACCACCGCGTATTCCCCGATGGTCACGCCCGGGCAGATCGTGACGTTCATGCCCAGCCAGGCGTTCTTCTTCACCAGTACTCTGCCGTAGGTGTATTTTGTGTGGCGCTGGTTCATATCGTGGTTGATCGTGGCGATGCGCAGGCCCGGCGCAGACATCACGCCGTCCTCGAACTCGATCCCGCCGGAGGCGGAGAGGATCGCGGAGTGATTGATGAACACGCCCTTGCCGAACTTCACCCGGTTGCCGAAATCGCAGATGAACGGGGTCAGTATGCGCACGTCATCCAGCTTCCGGCCAAACAGCTCTTCCAGATAAGATACATAGCCGGGATCATCGGGCAGGGCGGCGTTGGCCTTCGCGCACAGCACCCGCGCCCGCATCATCTCCTCCACCGCTTCCCGAAAGTAGGGTTCCCGGTTGTCCGTGGGGCCGCCCTGATCCATCAGCTTGTAGACATAGCCCTTTTCGTATTCCATGCGCTTCTCCTTATAACAATTCATTCGCGGACAGCCACTTCTGGACAGCGCCCTTGGCATTGGCGGCCTGGCTACCGGTGATGGACAGGCCCTTCTTCACCTCAGCGCCAGGGCAGGTGCGCTTGATGTCCCTCTCGCTGCCGCCCATGCCGCTGCCCTCGTTGGTGCACAGGGGCAGGATGGTCTTGCCGGTGAAGTCGAAGGCCTCCAGGAACGTGAACACCGCCATCGGCATCGTGCCCCAATAGTTGGGATAGGCCAACACGATGGTGTCATAGCTGTCAATGGATTCCGGCAGCGAGACCAGCTCCGGCCGCGCCTTGGCCCGCAGATCCCGCTTGGCCTCCTCGATGCAGGTCATGTACACCGGGGAATAGGGATCCTTCATTTCGATTTTGAAGCTGTCCGCGTCGATCAGCTCCTTCATGAGGTTGCAGACGATCTGGGTGTTGCCCACCTTCACATAGCGCATCGCGCCGCCGTAATAGTTCTCGTCGGCACGGGAGAAGTACGCGATCAAAGTCTTGCCCATGGTTTTGTCCTCCAAATCTGTTCTTGATGGTTTAATTATATGCCAAAACTATTGCAAAGTCCAATTCAAATGCTGTATAATCGATTTGATTTTTAAATAGCGGGAGGCCATCATGACCACGAAACAGATCGACTATTGCATCGAACTGGCCCACACCCGCAATTTCAGCCGGGCGGCAGAAAACATGTTCGTCAGCCAGCCCACCTTCTCCTACCAGATCAAACTGATGGAGAATGAAGTGGGCTTTGCCATATTTGAACGCAGCAGCAAGGGCGCGGCGCTGTTTCCCAATCGTGATGAAGCATGCGCAGATATTCTTCTTCATTGATCGGGAGGATGGTCCCATGCTTGAAGCCGTAGGGAAAGCTGAACGCCCTGTCACTACGTTTGAAGGCACCTTCTGACAAGCTTTTTCCCAGAAAGGGCACATACCGAAGCGGTTTTGTCAATCATGGCCCTGCATCCCCAAGTCAGGTCGGGTCGATCGTTTTTTTCAGATATTGTGGGGGCACGGAATCCGTCAGCCATACGCCATTTTCAGAGCGATAGAACAACAGGCCGTCACCGGCCATCCGGACCGCGTCAACAGTGAAGAGGACTGGCCTTCCGTGCCGCCTCCCAACCTTCACGGCGGTATCCGGATCGGCGGAGAGGTGTACATACTGCCGGCCCATGGACTTCAGCCCTTCCCGCATGATCGCACTGGCAAACCTCTCCCCCGTCCCATGCCACAGAATGGCCGGCGGTATGCGAGGCATCAATTCCAAATCCACGGGAATGGAATGCCCCTGATTGGCACGGATGCGCGTCTTGTCCGGGCTGAAGGCATAGCGCTGCTTGTTGTCAGTCTGGACTATGATTTCCAGCTGTTCCATATCAAAGGGTTGGATGGCGTTGATTGCCTTGACCAGAGCTTTTGTGTCTGCCCATCCATGGCCATCCAGCGTCAATCCCAGCTTTTCCGGATGATGCCGCAGCACCAGAGATATCAGCTTGCTGATTTGGGTCACATTCATACTTACATACCCGCAATTCTTTCCGCGTCTTCCAGCTTCTTTATCATGGGGTCGATCTCCTCCTCAATGCGCATCCGCTGCTCGATAAAGAACTCGTACTGCTCCGGCGGGACGGGCTTTGAAAAGTAGTAGCCCTGGGCGATGTCGCAGCCCATGCTCCGAAGCGCGTTGAGCTGTTCCGCGGTCTCGACGCCCTCCGCAACGGTGGGCACCAGCAGCGCATTTTCCATCACAAATCCCACAGTCTCCCCAGTATTCAATATTTTTTTGAGGACTTCAGCCTGTTCTTATTCTCATACATATTGTGATCGGCACGCTCGAACACAGCAGCGACACATGAATCGTTTTTGAACCTGGACATGCCGCAGGCAATTACGATTCCGTCGTCGCGCATCGCTTCCAGATTTCGCTTGTCCATGACGTCAAGCAGCTCCTCAATTCGATCATAATCTCTGCCTTGTGAGATTGCTACAAACTCATCTCCGCCGACACGGAAGACAGGGCTATGTTTAAAGATGTCACAGATGACTCTGCAGGCCTCTTGCAGATATTGATCTCCGGCCTGGTGACCTTCTGTGTCGTTGATCTTTTTCAAATCATTCACATCAAAGACCACGACAGAAAACGGCGGCTGCCTGTGTTCATCGATCAGATGATCCATATGGACTTCCTCTTCCAAATAGGCATGCTTGTTTTTTACTCCGGTCAGAGCGTCAATATTGGCCTGTGTCTGTGCCTGTGCAAGACGCCTGTTGTACTCCTCTTCCTGACGCACCTGAGTATCGATATTATTCAAGCCGACAATCAACCGCGGCCCTTCTTTCTCTTCTACCATGGCGGCTTTCAATTGGCAATGAACGGGTTTCCCCTCCGTCATGATGCGATAGCTCCACGTGAAGATGCCGTTTCGTTCGACCTCAGACAGCACGTTCTCTTTGGTGAAGACCTGAAGGAATCGGTCAATATCACCGGGATGGGCAAATATGCGCGCGTCCTTCCGCACAGAGTCAAAGAAGTCATCGCCCTTCTTCTCCGTGCCGAAGGCTTCCGCATAACCGCTTGTGGCGCTGAACACACGATAGCGACTTGTTTCCGGGTCCACGACATAGATGACAATGTAGTTCCCCGTAATGGCCTGGAGGCGGGCATATACCGTGCGCTCCTCCTGTATCCGCTCTTCCTCTTTGCGGTGTCTGACCTGTTCGTCGATATCCTGCACGGCGATCACAATCAGTCGTTCATCGTCCTCCATTCGTGAAACCTTCATCAGGACGTAGAACGGGTCTCCGTCCTTTATCCTGCGGTATGTCATTTCAAAGACCTTGTTCCCCTCAAGGGCTTTTTTGAGGAAATCACGGTTCATGGCCTGAATGAATTTCTCCTGATCATCCGGGTGGACGCCTGTCTTCGCGTCCCGTTCACAGCCCTCGAAGAAATCCGCGCTGTGCCGCACTTCGCTGAGAACGCCATGTTCGTCGTCTGTGTGGAACTCGATCAGCTCGTTCGTGTCCATGTTGACATAGAACAAATCCGTATAGCCTCTTGCCAAAGCATGGGCGATATGGTTGTAAATTATCGCGGTATTGCTTGCCTCCTGATAGGCGTTTTCCAGGTAGTGTTTGTATTCTTCTTCATCCTTAGCCACTCCAAGGATGATCATTTCACCCTCCGCTTCCTTAACCAATGTGGCCCTAAGACTCACCGGCACGGGCTTTCCCTCCAGCATGAGCCGGTAATTATGGACAAAGAAGCCATTTCTGCGCATGACAGCCAGCATGTTTTCCCGGGTCATGACGCGCATGTGATGCTCCAGATCCTCCTGCGCGATGGCCTTTGGCGCATCCAGAATCATATCTGTGAAAAAATCCACTCCCTGCCCTGCGAGCCCGAAGCTTTTGTATTCGCTGGACGGATTATACTGTGTATACTGTCCTGTAACAGGATCAACCGTATACAAGACAAGATAGTTCGGAGACAGTGCCGCGATCCTGCCCAGGGAGACCTTCTCCTGGAGCAGCTTCTTTTCTTCTTCCTGCTGCTTCATCTGGGAATCTATGATGCTGACGCCCAGTATGATTCTGTTTCCGCCCTGCATACGGGTGATCTTCATGTTGACGTACGTGGGAGAGCCGGTATCCAGGATCCGGTAGGTGGCCGTATACACACCCTGCCTGTCCAGCTCCTCCACGATCTTTTGCTTCGAGAATCCGGACAGAAACGTCTCTCTGTCCTCCTCGTAGATACGGGTCATCGTGTCCCTTTTAACCTGGTCAAAGAAATGCTCGCCGTGACGTTCCAATGCCAGCTCTTCCCGGCCGACAGGGGATGTATATTCGATGAACCTGTCCGTATCCAGATCAACATAGTAGATATTGTAATAGTCTGCCGCTAAAGCGCGGGCGATGTCCGCATAGGTCGTCTCCTCATCCGGCGCCGTGATCGACAGCACGGCAATGACGACCGCAACGGTTCCCGTTACCGGGTCTATACCGACTCTCCGCGCAAAGGAATGCACGACAGAGCCGTCTGGCATCTGCTCATCATAGAAAGAAGGAATGCCTCTCTCACAGCAAGACTGTACGACGTTCACCATAAAGGAATTGTCATACGGGACGAAGGTGGAGCCTTCAAAGCCGAGTTCGTAATGGAAGAACCGTTTGATAAAACGGCGGTATGAAGAATTGCTCCGTGCAAACCGCGTGACTTCTCCCTTGACCTCCACAAGCCCCATCGGAATGGTATTGAAGGCGTTTTGAAGCTCGCCTTCACCCTTGTTCATCACGGAAAGATCGTACAGGTTCAGCCGCCCGATGGTTTCAAAATAGCCCGTCTGTTCCGGGTTCTCATAACCGATCTGACGACCGGTCCGGTACCTTTCCATAATCGTATCCAGAGGAATGGGCTTGCAGAAATAATAGCCCTGGATTTTTGAGCAACCGATCTCATGCAGAAATTGGACCTGCTCCTCTTTTTCAACGCCCTCACAGACCGTATCCATCCCGAGAGAATAGGCCATTCTCATCAGCTCAGTGAGGATGATTTTTCCGTTTTCCCCTTCGTCAAGCTTTCTCATGAAGCTCATATCGAACTTCAGAAGATTGAATTTGATGCTTTGAAGCGCGTCAAGGGATGCGTAGCCGCTTCCGAAATCATCCATCCATACCGGAAACCCAAGGCTCTGGAACCGCCTGACCTGCTCGCTCATGAATTCAAAATCACTGCTGAGCGTACTCTCCGTAATCTCAACGGTGATCATTTTCCGGTCAAACCCCGAGTCATCCACGCGCCTTCTGACCTCTTCAACGATATTGCAGGCATCGAAGTCTGACCGGGACAGGTTTACGGAATGCGGAACGACGGCAAGTCCCGCATCCTTCTGATATTTCATCTTTTCCAGCACCCGCTCCAGCACATACAGATCCAGCTTATAGATCAGCCCCGCATCTTCAAGATAGGGGATAAATTCAGATGGCGGAAGAAATCCCAGCTCCGGATCGATCCACCGGGCCAGGGCTTCCTCGTCGCACACGCGCCCGCTCACCGTTCTGATGATCGGCTGATAGTAAACGTTGATCCACCGCTCCTCAATGGCGCGGTCAAGATTCGACAGAATATACTGTTTTCTTTCTGTGTCATTCTGGATCTCCGGGCTGTAGTAATTATAACAGGAAGAATAGCTGCTTTTTATTCCGTCACAGGCAAGCTTGGCCCTGTCACATGCCGTGCTGACCGGCACAGTCCCCATTCGATTTGAATAAATACCGATATGCACGGGCAGAGAATTCCCGTCATTGATATGACGGCTCTCCTCCAATATCCTGTTCAGCGTATCCTCAAGACCCTCTTCAGTCGTAAATGCGGCAAAATGGTCTGCCCCGATATGGCAGCAACACTCATTGCCAAATGTGCGGCTCAGGATCCTGGAAAACGCCTGCAAGAGCCGGTCGCCCTCAGCAAAGCTGTTTTTCGTATTATAGAACTTCATCCCGCACAGATCCATGTACAGCAATACGGGGACACGGCCTTCCTTCATGTACGAATCCCTTGCAAGCTCCGACAATTCAAAAAAATAGGTCATGCTGGGAAGCCCCGTCAAATAATCGAAGCGATTTGCCCTCAGGATGCTTTCCTCATGCAAAGTGTTCGTCATGATGCGTGATACGCCTGTTCCTTCGGCATCCTCCGAATATGGGCCTTCGTCCGTAAACCAGACATAAGCAAGACGTATGCCTTCCTCGGTCAGCGAATGTTCGCCTTTGGCATGAATGACATGATATTCTCCTGCCGCCTTGGGTTTCGCGCGATACACGACTTCATACGCCCCGTTCTCTGACGCAAACCTGAGCGCGGCTTCGGCTATTCTTCCGGCATCGTCCGGATGCACATCCCTGTACATATCATGATCCATGTCGTAATAGGCCTGGCAAGGATCAGTATATCCGAACAGCTTGCAGAAACCGGCTGAAATCGCAATGGCCACAACCCGTTTCTCGACAAACTGATAAATAGCGAATGGGATCGCCATGCGTTCCAGCATTTCCTGCGTTTTCTTATCAAAGCGATATCGCTGTATTGCCCTCATATCTGATCCTCCTGCTCCAGGAAAAAGCCATTTCCGGGGTTTACGGCTTCGTGTCCGTCTATGGTTGTCCCGTTGCCTTCGTCATCATCTGTTTCTGGTATCACTCCGTACTTCGATGTCCCGGCACTTCATTTCCATGTTCCAACCATCAAAGCAGACCAGACAGCACAGTAACTACTTGAATGGATGTGCGTATTCCCCGTTGTTCACCATTATTGAAAGCAAAAGGCACTTTCCATTTTAATCCATTCGCCAGATTATGAAAATTATAGCATATTGTTAAATCTGTGTCCACACTCCTGACATATGCTTTTATGAATCTTCATTATACTAAGTGTGTTATTTATGTTTCAGCCTGGTGGTTTAATTTCATTAACTGTCCGGGAAGGCTCACAGGCTGTCGAGTCGTAAGCCATTTCAGGCAGTTGCTGAATTTGACGAGCGTGATCTCCGGTATTTCTGTAGAATCGCGGAGAGCCGTTTTCTGTGTTCCTATTTCCTATAGCCCAGGTATGATTTCTTCGAAGTGTGTTTAAGACTCAGCCCCTATACTACAATCATTCGAATCCTTCATGGCCCATAGGCCGTCTTTCCGACTTGATGGAAAAATCGCCTTGCCAGCCGCACTTGCACGGCAAAATAGCCTCACCGTCACGGAGTTTTAGCCCCACCCTTACGGCGAAGAGTCCCACCCCTTATAATTGGGAATAGCACACGATAGTGTGACTATTTTCAATAGGAGGGGTCGATATGATCGACTATATCCCGCCTGCTATCACCAGAATTTGCAGAACCAGCAGCACGGGGATTAACACCCTGAAATGCCAGTGCTTCGTCTTGTGATGAAACACCTTCATTCCCAGCACGCCGCCCAGTCCTCCAAAGCACGCCGTTACCAGAAACAGCCGTTTCTCCGGTACGCGCCACTTTCCTTGGCGAGCGCATTTCTTGTCGTGCCCCATCAGTGCAAAGGAAACGATATTCATAATCGCTATGACGGCCAGAAATGCGAGTACAATCGTCTTCTTATCCATTAATCAATTCAACCGTAGTGGGTTCCTTGGTGTAGACCTGGCATCCAAGGCGCCAGCCTTCTGCCAATTGCCCTTCACTGAACCAAATCCTGTCCATTGTGTTGATCGCTGTCTTCCCCTTGAGTATCTTCACCCTGCATTTACCGCAGTTCCCCCGACCGCCGCATGCGGTCAGGATATGGATATCCTGGCTGAGTAAATAATCCTGCAGGCGCACATTGGCCGGACATTCTATTATCATAATTCACCTCCACTGGGCATGCCGCCATGGCAATACGCATAGTACCAGCATTCGTAGGGCCTGGTGCAGCACTCGCCCGGCTCCACCTGCACCTCTTCCCGTTCCTTCTGCATTCGGTTCAGATCCCAGATGTTGTCATTGATCCACTTGTACAGGCCCTTTGCCTCGGTGGTGACCTCCACCGGCAGGAACGGGTTCGCTTCATCCGGCCCATGCAGCACGATGTAGACCCGGCTCACAGGGACACGGCACCGTTTGAGGATGTAATACTGAAACCCCGCATCCTTCACAAACTGCTCATGGAGCTCCGGCGCGTTCTTCACCTCGTACATATCATAGACAGGGCCGCGCTTCCTGAGAATGTCCACCGCGCAGTAGTTGTTGTAGTTGGAGAAAGCGGCTTCACAAATGACCGGCGTTCCCTTCTCCATATGCTTCGCTGTTTTGGCCAGCATCGCCTTCTTGTCCGGGATGGTGGTGCCGGGCCGGTAGACGGTCATTTCCTCGTAGGGCCCGAACATGCCCATAGCCCGATCGCCGAAGTCGTTCCCCGCGTCCAGGCGAGCCTGAATCTCTGGCGGGATGATCTTCAGGGAGGGCTTGTGCTTGTCCAGCCACAACATTTTTCGGCACTGCATGCCGCGCATGAAATCCGTTTTCGTGATCGCCATGGTGTTCTCCCTAAGGCTCCAGATAACGGACGGCCCTCCCGGTCGCTGCGGCGTACTCGATCTCCGAGCGGGTGCTGGAGCCTATGTAGCCGCCGACGTTGATGACGAATATCTCATCGGCCATGTCGATTTTCCGCTTGTGCATATCATCGAGCATTTCCTTCGTCCCCTCCGTCCAGACCTCGTCGTCCCCGGAGTGGCCGAACAGTCCAACGCTGATCACGATGTTGCCCTCCAGCGTCAGGCGCTTCTGTGCTTCCATGAAGGCATCCTTGAAGCGGGTGCTGCCGCAGAGGGTGATGACCTTATACTTTCCGACCATATTAATCTTCCACCTTTCGGAGCAT
This sequence comes from Clostridia bacterium, assembly GCA_017512905.1. Classification (GTDB taxonomy): domain Bacteria; phylum Bacillota; class Clostridia; order Christensenellales; family Aristaeellaceae; genus UBA2862. The sequence continues at coordinate 18,845 of JAFWEL010000013.1, read as the reverse complement.
GGAGCGTACCTCCATCAACGCAAAACCGAGAATCGTCGATATATTCCTGAACGTCGCTGAACAGCTTCCGGCCCGTGAGGTATTCCGTGCGGCCAAAGACCACCAGGTAGATGAGCATGTCGTTTTCAAAGAGGAATTTTGAAATCACATCCAGCGCAACCGCCATCGCCTCATCCTTCGGGTATCCAAAGGTACCGGCGGAGATCAGGGGAAAGGCGACGCTGCGGCAATCATGGGTCTTGGCAAGCGCGAGGCACTTTTGATAGCAGGACGTCAGCAGGGCCTTCTCTCCCCCCTGCCCGCCGTGCCAGACTGGCCCCACCGTGTGGATGACATACCTGGCCGGAAGATTATAGCCCGCTGTGATGATCGCGTCGCCCGTCCCGCAGCCGCCGATGGCGTGGCATGCCTTGGCAAGCTCCGGCCCAGCGGCCTTACGAACGGCAGCATCCAGGCCGCCGCCCGGAACCAGACCGCGGTTCGTCGGGTTGACGATCGCGTCAACCTGCATTTTTGTGATGTCGTTTCTGACGATTTCGAATGGCATTGTGGCACCTCTGAACGCACATAAGATTGTAATACCATGATTCAGATCATTATATCACATATTCTTTACAAAGCAAAGCCCCTTATGTCATTTCAATTTGCGAGTCCAATAATTCTCCCTTAAAAACTTCAGTCCATAGATTTTTCATTATTTGTGTGCTATACTGAGCGAAAGCATAAACAAAGCACAACAACAGTTTGGAGGGTTCACCATGGCGAAGGGCAAGATGAAGATGCTCCACCTCATCCGAATATTCAGCCAGGAGACCGACGACGAGCATGCGCTGACGCTGCAGGAGATCATCGCGAAATTGGCCGCCGTGAATATCACCGCTGACAGAAAGACCCTCTACAACGACTTTGAGGATCTGCGACAGTTTGGTTTCGACATCATCGCCCAGCAGCGCGACCGCACCACCTACTATCACCTCGGTGAGCGGGATTTCGAGCTGCCTGAGCTGAAGCTGCTGGTGGATTCCGTGCAGGCGGCCAAGTTCATCACCACCCGGAAGTCCCGGGAACTGATCCGCAAGCTGGAACACTATACCAGCGTTTATCAAGCCGCTCAGCTCCACCGACAGGTCTACATCGCCGGCCGCGTCAAGGCGATGAACGAATCCATCTACTACAACATCGACCGTCTCCACAGCGCCATCAACGCGGGCTCACAGATACGGTTTCAGTACGGCCAGTGGAACCTGAACAAAGAGATGGAGCTGCGTCGGGGCGGCGACTGGTATCAGGTCAGTCCCTGGGCGCTCACCTGGGATGACGAGAAGTACTACCTCGTGGCTTATGACGCCAACGCCAACATGATCAAACACTACCGCGTGGACAAGATGCTGCGCATCAAGGCGCTGGACGAACCTCGCCAGGGTCAGAAAGCGTTCGAGGCTTTCGACATGGCGCTCTACAGCAAGAGCGTTTTCGGCATGTTCACCGGCGAGGAAACCATCGTCACTCTGGAAGCAGAGAACCACATGGTCGGCGTCATCATCGACCGATTCGGCAAGGACATCAGTCTCGCGCCGGTGAGCGACACGCACTTTCAGGCGACGGTCAACGTCATCGCCAGTCCCCAGTTCATCGGCTGGATCGTAGCCCTCGGGAAGAGCATACGAATCGTCGCCCCGGACGCCCTGGTCGAGCGCATGCGGGAAGAAATTCATCGGCTGAGCGAGCAGTATAAATAATGAGCAGCCTTTGAAGGGGTAAAAATTGGACTCGCAAAGCAACGCCGCTGCAAGTGGTGATTTTTGGACACCCTCTTTGGTATACTGTACATGCAATCGACAAGTACAGGCTATCAAAGGGGGATTTTAATGGGAAAGAAGATTTACATCACCATCACGGGCACGGTTCACTACCTGGGAGACGCTTTCCTCAAGGAAGGCACACGCGTCACGCTGATCAAGGATCCCGACAACAAGTATGACCATGAAGCCATCAGCGTGGAGATGGAAGGTCTGGGCAAGATCGGCTATGTCGCCAACAGCACATACACCGTACTGGGTGAGTGCTTCAGCGCTGGCCGCCTCTATGACCGGATCGGCAATAAGGCTGTCGCGAAGGTAAAGCACATCCTGCCGAAGGGTGTGATCTGCTCCGTGCGGCAGAAGGACCTGCTATGGTGGCCTCCGCACGAGCATGCCAACAGCGATGAAATTGCCATATAGGGGGCTACAGTCAGAAATCAAAACCCTGTTTGGGATCATAATATAGGAGGTTTTCACCATGAAGAAACTGATCGCACTGATGCTGGTCCTGTTGCTCTGCAGCTCGGCTATGGCCGCTACCGTTGACTGGTCGTCCATGACGGATGATGAGATCAACGCAGAGATCACCGCAGCGCAGGCAGAGCTTGAAAGCCGCGGTGTCGCCGCGGAGGAACCTGTCGAGGAAGGCTATCGGTCGCTGCAAAAGGGCAGCAAGGGCGACGAAGTCAAGGCCCTGCAGCAGCGCCTGATCGAGCTGAACTACCTGTCCGGCAGCGCCGACGGCGACTACGGCGGAAAGACCGCCTCCGCCGTGGAGCTGTTCCAGAGCACCGCCGGGCTGACGGCCACCGGTATCGCGGACGCAGACACACAGACCGCGCTGTTTGCCGATGACGCGCCGAAGGCCAAGGTCTACCAGTCTCTGGACTACAAGGCCATGTCCCGTGACCCCGATACCTACGAAGGCAACCTCTACAAGTTCGATGGAAAGGTCGTTCAGGTCATGGAGCAGAGTCAGACGGACGGAACCACACTGGTCGCTCTCCGCGTTGCCTCCAAAGGACGATACGATGATGTCGTGTATGTAATATACTACCGCGGTTCTGGCGAAGCCCGTATTCTGGAGGACGACAAGGTCACCGTCTATGGCACCAGCAAAGGTCTCTATACTTACGAGACGGTCATGGGCGCTGAGGTGACGATTCCTATGATTCTCGCTGACAGCGTGACTGTGAAGTAATATTTCTCCACAACCTGTCCCTCCAGTCGTTTTACCACGCGGCTGGAGGGATTATTCGTCAGGGTTAACAGGTTGGATTTACATATCGCCAAGTTAGCAAGACCTTTTTTCAGCAAGAAGCGCACCGAATCCTTTCGGATGGAATTGAAAACCCAGGGCATCAACGCCGATATTTGAACAGGCTCGGATTATTTGAATCGCGACGGGACCCTGTACTATGTGAAATGGAACCTCGACTGATCCGCAAATGGAAGCGCCGCCCGGATGGGCGGCATAATCGTCAATCATCTCAACAAACAGGAATATGTTTTGCTGCCGGTTTTTTCATTTTGATGATCATATAAACCGGTGTTTCCATAAAACTATCATACCTATCCGGCTGCATTGTTTTCCACTTCTCGGGAGCCATCGGTTCACGAATCTCCTCAATTAAGAGTCCTGCATCTATGATTGCGTTGATATAGTCACTAAAAGTATCTTAAAAGGCGCGGGCACGCGCCTTTCATCGTCTTAAGAAACATCATCCTCTGGCAAGGGGCCAAAGATACGAACAAAGGCCAGGGTGACCACGCCGATGCCGCCTCACAGAAGCAGGTTGTTCATGTCGCCGGTCTTGGTCGTATCCGGCATGGGTATTCCGGGCTTCCCCGGGTTTGCCTCCCTATCCTTCATGGTGACGGTCTGAATCTCGGCGGTACCCAAAAATTTCCCGATACGATCGGGCGTCGTTGCAGAGGAGTGCGCTTTGTTGTAAAATACATAATGCGAGAGAATCCCGACTGTGGTATAATGATTAGGCAACCGGCGCGAAGCGCGATTGGCCGGGGCGGCAGCTCCCGAAGGGAAAGACGCCGACAATCATGGTATAATATGAGCATGGATAAGAAGACGATTATTCTGGTGGCGTTGGCCATCATTGCGATCATGAACATAGCCGCCTTTGTGCTGATGGGGCATGATAAAAAAATGGCCCGTCAGGGTAAGTGGCGCGTCCCTGAGAAAAGGCTGTTCTTAATGACGGCGTGCTTTGGAGGACTGGGCGGCGTGTTGGGCATGAAGGTGTTCCACCACAAGACCCGACACTGGTATTTCAAGGTGTTTTTCCCGGTGCTGCTGGTCGTGCAGATTGTCCTGCTGGCGGTTGGTGCGTACCTGCTGGTGCGATGAAACACAACACCAAATTGGGATTTGTCGAAGTAATGATTAATAAGGCTCATATCCGACTTGAAAGCATGAGGAGGGTCGGAGCACGCCATCATCAATACTGGTAAGGAAGATCTGGTCATGCTGTCGATCGTGGTAAAGAAATGAGTATGTATCTGTAGGGAGAGGTACGATGGTTGTAAAAGAAATCGAAGTCAAGGACATCATGACGAAGACGAATTTGCCGGTCTCGGATTTCGCCGTGAATCCCTATGTGGGCTGCACACACGCCTGCAAATACTGCTATGCTTCCTTCATGAAGCGTTTTACCAATCATCCGAAGCCCTGGGGCGAATTTGTGGATGTGAAGCACTGGCCGGAAATCAACAAGCCTGGGAAGTATGCGGGAAAGGAGGCATTCTTCTGCTCGGTGACCGATCCCTATCAGCCGCTGGAAAAGAAGTACGGGCGCACCCGTGAGCTGCTTACACAGCTGCTGCCCACCGGGATCAGCGTCAGCATCTCTACGAAGTCCGATCTGATCCTGCGCGACCTGGACCTGATCAAACAGTTCCCCAGCGCTCACGTGTCCTGGTCGATCAACACGTTGGACGAGAGCTTCCGCAGAGAAATGGACCGGGCCGTCAGCATCGAGCGACGATTCGCGGCCATGGAGCAATTCTACCATGCGGGCATCCAGACCACCTGCTTCATCTCCCCCATCTTCCCGGGCATCACGGATGTGAAGGCGATCATCGAGCGGGCGAAGGGCAAGTGCAACCTGGTGTGGCTGGAGAACCTGAACCTGCGCGGGGATTACAAGGGGCGCATCCTCGACTGGATCCATGTCCATCGCCCGGAACTGGACGCGCTGTACCGCGAGATCTACACCGGGAAAAAGCGCGATTACTGGGAGGCGCTGGATCGGGAGATCCGCGAATACACCGCACGGGAAGGGATGCTGTACCTGCGCGATGACGACCAGCACCGGTCACCGTTCGGGGAGCCACCTGTCGTTTGCAACTACTTCTATCACGAAGAGATTACGAAATCTGCAAAGAAAAAGACGGAAAAGTGTGAATGATATGCAGCACGAATGCAAAATCACGGTCATCGACAAGAAATGCTTTGCGGATTATCAGGAGAAATATCTGGCCGACCCCAAGTCCGGCCCCTGTCCGTTCTTCAACGTGGGCGACGAATTCCTATTGAAGCGCACGCCCCGGCAGGACGATTTCTATCACCTGATGGACGGCAAGTTCTGCGGCGAGGCCTGGGATGCCGTCAGTCGGTATGTCTACACGGCGCTCCAGGGCGGTTCCATCATGAAGGGCTGGACCAACGACGACAGGGTCATGATCGCCTGCTGCAACGACGGCACAAGGCCGGTCATCTACAAGATCGAACGCATCGACATCCCGGAAAACGACGAGGAAGCCGAGTGGCTGGCAAAGCAGGACTTCTCCAATTCCGCGGACGACGCTTATACAGGTTGAGGAGGAACAGCATGGCGGGAACGATATCTTTGCAGACCCCGCGGCTCTTGCTGCGCAGGCATGTGTCTGAGGACGCGGGGGTTCTATATGAGAACTTTGGAACGGATGCGGCGATGATCCGCTATTCCGGCTGGAATCCCTATGCCACGCAAGAGCAGGCCAGGGAGACGGTGCAGAGATTTATCGACAGCTATATCGATCCACGCTTCTATGGCTGGGCCATCGAGTGCGAAGGACGCATGATCGGAACCATCGGAGCCTATGATTTCGATCCAGAGAAGAATCAGATCGAGGTCGGCTTCAGCATCGAACGGGCCAGCTGGGGCAAGGTCAAGACCGGCGTCAACGCCGTGGGCATGGGCAACGCCGGCACCTCCGCCGCCCAGAAGCGGGGCCTCGGCCTGGGCACCGCCGTGTTCGGCTGGGTGATGTCCGGCGCGGGCTTCAAGGGCGGGTACGACGTGCAGGGCATTCCCCAGCCCGCCGCGGTGGAGACCGCCATACGCTTCATGTACAACTGGATTCCCATGATCATGTGCGCCATCATCTTCGTGATCTTCCTGTTTTCCTTCAACCTCGACCGGGATCTGGCGAGGCTGTGCGCCGAGAAGGGCATCGAAGCCTGACAATAGAATGGTTCCCCGGGGGGCTGTCTCAAAGTTGTTTCCACGGACAAGTATCGTTTGGTCTGTGAACAGCAGTATTGGATTGTTATTCTTGTCTCACGCCAATCACAATGTGGTGGTCGTCGCTTCCCCGCGTCTTGATGGTTTGCAGGATATATGCGGTTTCACCACGGTCTCCCGTCTTCATAAACGACAGCGCCTCCGTCTCCTCCTGACCGATCCAGCGCATCAGATTGGGCTTGGCTGTCGCGTCTCTTACCTTCTCTTTATCTTCCTCTGCCACATCCCTGAGCAGCTTCTCTCGGGCCTCTGCGAAAAAGTCGGTTCCACCGGGCCGGATTTCAAGCTTTCCATCCTTGTCCGTGTAGAACTCCAGATAATAGTGCGTGACCATGTCCACATAGAAGATACTCTCAAAATCGCTTGTGAGCGCCTTGGAGATGCTCATATAGGTCTTGCGGACTTCGGGCGTCACCGCTATATCCCTCTCCTTTGCCCGCTCGATCAGGAAGCGGTCGAAGTCCTCCGGCGGCACAGGCCTGGAGAAGTAGTAGCCCTGTACCATGTCGCAGCCCATGGTTTTCAGCACCAGATACTGCTCCTCGGTCTCCACGCCCTCGGCCACGACGGGCACGTGCAGATAGTCCGCGATGTCGATGATCAGCTCGATCATGCGCACGTCGCGGGTCTCTCCAAAGGCGCTGCGCACAAAGCTCATATCCAGCTTCAGGGCGTCGATGGGCAGGTGCGACAGCATCCCCAGGGAGGAATAGCCTGTGCCGAAGTCATCCATCTCGATGCGGAAGCCCATGCCCATGCCGCGCAGCTCCTTGGCGGTAGAGATGACCTGCTCGGAATCGCCGGTATAGGCCGATTCCGTGATCTCGAGGGCGAGGTCGTCGGCGCTGAGGCGATATTCCGCCAGGATGTCCCTGAACACATCCTTCAGGTTCGGCGTCAGCATGTCGATCCGGGACACGTTGACGGATACCGGCACCGAATAGCCCAGGCGATCCTTCCAGTCCCGAATCCTCGCGGCGGCTTCGCGCCACACGAATTGATCCAGGTCCAGGATAAGGCCGTTGTCCTCCAGCAGCGGGATGAACACCGCCGGGCTGATCAGACCCAGCTCGGGGTGATCCCAGCGCACCAGTGCCTCCGCGCTGGCCAGCAGGGGTTTTTCCTGGCGAATGTCAAACTTGGGCTGGAAGTAAACCTTGAATCGCCTGCTTTGCAGGGATGGCTTGAAGTCCTCCAGCAGGCGGGCCCTTTGCAGCTCCGCCTCGTGCATATTGGCATCGTAGATGCCTATGGCTTTGCTGTAACCGGTCTTGACCGTGTTCGAGGCCGTCTTGGCATAATCAAAGCGCCGCTCGATCTCAAGCGTCTTGTCCACATTGGCATACACGCCCAGGCGCAGGCGCACACGGTTTTCGGAAACATCCTCGCCTACAAGCCCGTCCGATGCCTTGTCCAATATGGCCTCATAGTCCTCCCGGTGGGGGCAGTAGATGAGGAAGGTGTCCGCGCCCCTGCGGCAGCCCACGCCGCCGACCTCGCGACTGATCTGCCGTACCCTTGCGCCAATCCTGGCCAGCACGCTGTCGCCATACTGCTTGCCATAGCGCTCGTTGAGCACATGGAAGTGGTTGACGTCCAGCACGATGGCATCCATGGGCATATCGGTGTAGTGCTGGTCGTACATCCGAACATAGCGCAGGAAGTAATCGAGGTTGAAAAGGTTGGTCAGGCTGTCGCGCTCGGTGGTTTCGATGATATTTCGCTTCTCGGAAAGCTCGAAGCAGCGGTGCACGCGCGCCTGGACGATTTCCGCGGTGGGATAGGGCTTGGGGATAAAGTCCATCGCGCCGAATTTGAGGCACTCCACCTCCGCGCTCTGGTCCGCGGTCATCACGATCACCGGGATATCCTTGAGTTCCTTCTCCTCCTTCATCACCTTCAGAACCTCTGTGCCGCTCAATCGGGGCATCTGAAGATCGAGCAGCACGATGGCCAGGTCATCCCTGTGGGCCTTGATCTGCTCCAGGGCCTCCACGCCGTCGGAGGCATACAGCACTTCAAAGCCATCGGAGAGCATGTTGCCCAGTATCATCTGATTGACCTGCTCGTCCTCCACGATGAGGATCTGGTGCTTGAGGCGCATGATGTCCGTGTTTTCATTCACGGCAAACACGGGCCTGGCAGCCGCCTCGAAATCCTCCCGCGTGGCCGCGCCCATGCCCTTGAGCAGTTGCTTTTCTTCGTACATCAGGGAATCCGCCCGTTCAAACACATCGTGGAAGCTGGTATCCTTCCCAGGGATATAATCCGACAGTCCGCCTGAGATGACCACGTCATCCGTGCTGATGTGCGCCACCGACCGATCGTGCAGCGCCAGCACAAGCTCCTTGCGAATGAGATAATCCCGGCCTGTCAGGATCACGACGAACTCGTCGCCACCCGTCCGGAATACGGGGCTGTGCTGGAAGATGTCGCAGATCATCCGGCTGGCCTTGATGATGTACGCGTCGCCGGCCTTGTGGCCGAGGGTATCGTTGATCTTCTTCAATCCGTTCACGTCGCAGACCGCGACGGCGAACGATTCCACCATGTTCTCCTTTATGCTGGTATCGTAATCCTTCTCGCTCAAAAGGAACGCGTGCTTGCTCTTCACCCCGGTCATGGGATCGGTGAACGCCACAGTCGTCGCGTGGTCGCGCTCGTCAAGGGCCTTTTTCTCCCACTTCTGCTGGGACAGGTAGTTCGCAAGCAAAACGCCGAGCGCCAGCCCAAAAAGTCCCGTGATGAGCAGACCGCTGAAATTATCGGAGCTGTGGATCCGGGCGCGCTGGATCTCGATGAATTCCTTCTTGTCCATTGCAAGGGTCTCATCGTTCGCCGTGCCGTCCATATAAGCATAGACGTCATCGAAAATTGCGTTGCTTCTTCTCTCGCTGGCGCGCTCCGTCCAAGTCATCGCCATCAGTACAATGAAAGCAAGCAATGCCATCCATACGATGATGGCCTTGCCGAAATTACGGGAGTGATCCTTGCGGATAACCGAATTAAAGAATAACAGGCCAATCAGCGACCAGACGGTCATCAGTGCGTAAGTCTCCGTCTCAATGGTGTGATCTGAGAAAAAGCTGGGGAACAGCATGTATAGCAGGAAAATGACTAAAATGACCAGGCAGATTCCACTGAGCAGCCGGTCTCGTCTGCTTCCCTCCTGCCCGGAGGCCTTGAAAACCGCTGCGGAAGCAAAGCCGTAGAGAATGATCGCGCCAATGGTGGTGGTGTCTACGATCCAGCCAATGGGCGTTCTTCCCAAAAACGGGATGGGTATTGAGATGATGAGAACCAGAAGGATGGTATTGACCGGAATCTGCTTGTCATTGAGGTGGGCAAAGCGCTCCGGGAGGATGCCGTCCTGGGCGACGGCATAGCACAGGCGGCTTACCGTGCGCAGCATGCCGATCAGACTGGTGAGCACCAGCGCCGCCAGAGATGCCATCAGAATATAGACGCCGGTGTTGCCGAGATAGGTATAGGCGGCATAAAAGGCCGGCAGCCCGGCGATGCCTTCAAATTCATCCAGGCGGCGGATGTAATCCAGCCAGCTGGCGCAGCCCTCCGGGTACGCGGAAATACTCATCAACAGTATGAAGATATACAGCGCAGTGGTAACGACCAGGGAGATCGCCAGCACCTTGAACATATTGCTGTGCTTGAACTTGTACTCCGCCGCGGAGTGGGAAACGCTCTCGAAGCCTATGAAGGCCCAGGGGGAGATAAACGCGATCCGTATGACTTGTTTTAAGGCATTCTTGTCAGGGAGAAAGGCGGGCTCCATCGTCATACCTGTCGCCCGGTGGCCCACCATGGCCGCCACGAAGCAGACCGTGATGCCCACGGTAAAGACCAGCACCAGCACCTCCATGCAGCGGGCTGTGGCCTTTTTGCTCTTCATGCACAGTATTCCAACCAGCCAAATGACCGCCAGCGTCGCCAGGACCTCGCCCAGGTAGACCTCATACCCAAAGACGGTATATAGATAGCCAAAGCGCAGCACGCCCTTCAGGAAGTAGCGCGTGAACAGGGGGATGCTTGTGGCGTTCGCCCAGAATATGGCGATGTAAACAAGAAACATGAACCAGGACACCAGAAAGGCGCGGTCGTACCCGAAGATATACTTCACATAATTGTACAATCCGCCTGTGCCGGGGTATCGGTTCGCCAGAAAGTGATAGTGGTTGGCCACCATCAGCATCATCACAAAGCCGATCAGCAGGCCCAGGATGGAACCCATTGGCCCCGCCTGAGAGAGGTATGTCTGACTGGTGACGACCAGTGAACCCCAGCCGATGGCGCTGCCCACCGACAGTGCCCACACAGCAAGCGGGGAAAGATAGGGTTGAAGGCCATTACTTTTCCCAGCCGAGGCTGCCTGTTTCTCCACTATGATTCCTCCAATCTATTTCAAGGCGGTCGCTTTTGTGTAAAAAAATCAATATGCATTATAAGCAAAATACGTGGGAAAAGCAATATTAAACAGTAAGCTGCAAGGAATTAACCTGACAGTTTGTTACAGCTCAGAGTCCTGGTTATTCGGAACCCCTCCGCCTCGCTGACGACGGCAAGCCGTCAGCGAGGCACCCCCTTTCAGGCAACACCGTCAACTTTGAACACGGTTTTAACAGAAATGTGGACGAGCGGCCTCCAAAAGCCTTCCCCTGAAACGCAGGCTTCGCCTGCCGGGGAAGGCTTTTGGGGAGTGTGCCGCTAAAGTTGACGGTATTGCCTTTCAGGGGAGGCTAAAAGCCAGATGCCGCCACAATACAGCCTCCCCTGCGACGCGAAGCTAGTGGGGGAGGTGGCCCTGCCGCAGGCAGGAATACACGGTCGGGCCTGAAACATGGGTCGGGTTCGTTTGTAAATCTTTCGGATCAGCCACACCGGGATTCGCTTTCTGGCAGTTTTCCCCGGATTTATCGTGTACCGCGTGTACGGCGTGTAATCCGTGTAATTCGTGTAATCCGTGTACGGAAAGAAGAACACGGCCATTACATCATGATCCCGGCGAAATACCTTTGCAAAATCCGCGGCATGGTTTCGCGGATTTCCATCTTCCCACCGCTCAACGCCCATTCAAACACGCTGCCCTTTACGATGGTACAGACATCCATGCTCAGCTCATGGGCGTCCGATCCAGCCTTGAGAATGCCCGCCTCTATTGCCGCTTTGGCTTCCTGTTCGCAGCGGGCCATGTTTACATACCTTCCGGCTTCTATCACCAGGATCACGCGATCTATGTTTTCCTCCGTCCCCTGTATTTCCATGGTCACGCTGCCGTCCCATTCGTTCCTTACCCAGCCGGTACAGCCGTACAGGTCAGCCGCGTGTCTCACCCGGTAGCGGAAGCCCACACCCTGAACCCAGCCATAGAAGGTCATGTGTCTGCGGATCACAGTTCCATCCCCATCATTTTCTGTACGCCTCATAGCACCAGCGGGCGATTGTCTGAATCAGCTCCGTTGGCAGTTCTTTATTCCACGGCAGGCGGATCGTGCCCTTGCTCACATCAAAGCCTTTCAGCGCCTCTGCAAATACCGTTGTAGCCTCGCCTCCCGGGTACAGGCCCAGATGCTTTTTCGACGCGGCGAAGTGAATGATGTTCCTGCCTTTCCAGTACGTCGGCATCGACCAGGAAATCCGCTCCTCAGCATCTGGGATGGCGGCGTGGAGGATTTCACGGACTTCTCGCAGCCTCGGCTGCACCGCTTCATCCTGTGCTGCTATGTATTCATCCATGGATTGCGGCTTGACGCAGTAATGATCCTGTCCCTGTCTGCCGAACTCCCGACCACATTTTGGGCATTTCCAATTCATCGCAGCACCTTCTCCATCTCAAAGACGGTTTTTCCGGGCATTTCTCTACCTCTCGATCGTTCCTTTATACCCGCTGATCCCGCCGATGCTCTTCACAGTATATCCCATCTTCTTCAGGATTCCCGCCGCCCGCTTGCTGCGGCTCCCACGCAGGCAGTAGAGGAAAAGCGGAGCGTCCTTGGGAAGCGTTGTATTGCTGATCGTGGACAGCGGCGCGTTCACTGCGCCGGGGATGTGCCCCGTAGCGAACTCATCCGCTTCCCGGACATCCACAAGGATAGCGCCGGAGGTAGCGCGGTACGTCTCCAAGCCTCTATTGATATTTCCGAATAAGATCATAGTCCTGCGCCCTCCAGCAGATCATACAGGGCATCCTGGGATAGCACGCCACGTTTCAGTTCAGGCGGCAGCTCACCCCGTTCATCCGCTTCGTAGTCCTCCCGCCATTCGCCGGAGGTGTAGTATTCATCCAGGAGGCGGAGCTTCTCCAGGTCGTGGGATGTAGCGGTTTCATCAAACAGCCGTTCATACTTTTCTACCCGTTCAATGCGATCCAGGCAATAGAAGCGATGATAGGTCTTCCCGTCTCTGGTTATCTGCTCATTCCACATGGACGCAGGGCGAACCCACAAGCCGCCATCGCCATAAAGGGCACGGTAAACGACCATCGGTTCTTCCGTCTCGCTGTGACGAGCAACCCCAATTACCTCATACGCATTGCCCTTGAAGTGGCGGTAGCGTCCGGGCTGGATGGCCTGCAAAGCCTCCTCATATTTCATCGCTCTCGCTCCTGTCTCGCGCAAATCTCGGATCGGCAGGCTTCATCGCATCCTCCGGAATAGCCCATGAACGCCCGAACCGCTCCACACCGGGAATTGTAAGCTGAACCGCCGCTCGCGGGACCGCATGAGCGGTGGTGTGGGAGGACGGGGATTAGTCACCCCTCCCGCCCGATTGAATGGTCACACCTCGAAGGTGTCGCTGACCGCGTCCTTCAATTGCCACATGTGAATGGCCGCGTCGCCATCGAAATCGCCATTCGTCTCCCCGGCCGTGGGGAACACGCGCGTGGTGAACACCGCGTCTCCGTCGTTGACAAAAATCTCCACACTGCTGCGGTCGATGTAGATTCTCAGGTGATGCAGGCCCTTGGGAAGGGGTCGGCTCCTGGCTTCGCCCTGCTCGATATTGAACCGCCTGGCCATGCCGGAACGGTCCACGGTCAGTTCGCGCCGGGCGTCGTCATAGGCGATGGACAGCCCGCCGCGCCCGTCTGGCCGGGTGAACAGCTTCAGCGTCATGTCGCCGCCGCGGCTGATCAGCTCGAGCTCAGCGACCCTTGGCAGTATGCCGCCGGATTTGAAGGGAATCTCTTCGCCCCGGAGCTGCTTTAATCCGCTCAGGGGCTGCTGGATCAGGCGGCGGTTGCGGATGGTTAGCTCCCGCGGCAGCGTCAGCGCGCCCTGCCAGTCCTCTTCATCGGTGGGATATCCAGCGTCGGGCAGGCCCATCCATGCGACGATCAGCGCGTGATCCGGATCGTCTATGTTGGTGGTGCAGGCGGCGGCATAGCTGTCAAAGCCGAAGTCCAGAACATGGAAGCTGCCGTCCGGCGTAAAGGTCAGCGTTTCATAGTCCATGTGGCCGATGATGTAGCCGTTGTGGTGCTGCGAACCGCCCCGCCCGGGCAGCGTGATGTGCTGGGGACAGAAGATCAGCACGTCCCGCCCGGAGATGTGCTCGATGGAGGGGCACTCCCACATGTCGCCGAAGTCCTCAAAGCCGGGCACCTTGATCTCGCCCGCGAAGCGCCAGCCCCGATCCAGCTGTTCGGATTCAAACATGATCACGCGGCCCTGCTTCTTGTCGTTCTGCGCGCCCAGCATGATATAATACTTGCCGGTCCCTTCGACGTACTCCGCCTTCGGGTCCCTCTGGTGCTCGGTGTAGCCCGGCACGGGGCCGAACAGCGGCTTTTCGTATTTGCGGATGCTACCGTCGTCCATCAGCTCCGCCAGGCAAGTGTAGGGCTTGCGCACCCAGTCGCCATCCCGATGGTTGCCGGTGTAAAACAGATAGATGCCGTCCTCCGCCACCAGCGCGGAACCGGAATAAGCGCCCTTGTTGTCAAAAAACGTGTCCGGCTTCAGGCATACGCCCAGGTTCCGCCATGTAATCAGATCCCGGGAAGCGACGTGGTACCAGTATTTCAACCCGTGCACCGCGCCCCAGGGGCACCACTGATAGAAAAGGTGCCAGCTGCCGTCGTGGTGCCGAAGGAAGCCGTTGGGGTCGTTCAGCAACCCTGTCACCGGCTGGATATGATAACGCAGGCGGTAATCGGAGGTCCTGATGCGCTCGTAGAGCGGCCGTATTTCCTCGGGGCTGTTCAATACCCTGTATCGCGCTTCCCGTGTCCATTCCTTCATGCTGTTTCCCTCCAATCCTGTTTGCTGCAATAAAGATTGCGGTAATCGCTGATGCCGTCGGAGATGCCAGTCGCACCGCTGCCGGTATAGGCCGCGCCTTGATATAAAGATTGTGTTAATTATAACACATGCAGGCCCATCTGTCCATATCATTTTGATCGAAATGGGAAAAAACGCCCGGTACGACGACGCGAACAGCGACACCGCGGACAGAGACAGGCCTGTGAAAGCGGCAACTGTTTTGGAGCTTTGAAGGTGGACAGTATGATGAGCGGTATGGTAAAATAGGGCTGAAGGAAGGGACATGATGAAAGCGTGATAAAAGGGGGATGACCATGGAGACGAAGTATTATATCGTCGCCCGCATCGATGGGGACTACGCCTGGCTGAACCGCACGGACGCAGAGGAAGAGCCATTGTTCATCGCCCGGGCCCTTTTGCCAGAAGAAATTGACGAAGGAACGAAGCTGAAGTATGAGATGCTTCAGTATGAGATCATATGAAGGTCTACGTTGACGCGGACGCCTGCCCGGTGACGCGGATTGCCGAGAGGGTGGCAAAGGAACACAGTATTCCCGTGGTGCTGCTGTGCGACACGAACCATGTGCTGTACTCGAATTACAGTGAAATACGGGTGATCGGGGCAGGAGCAGACGCGGTGGACATTGCGCTGATCAATCTCTGTCAGCGGGGAGACATCGTGGTCACGCAGGATTACGGCGTGGCTGCCCTCGCCCTTGGAAAGGGTGCGAAGGCCATCCACCAGAGCGGACTATGGTATACGGATGAGAACATCGACGGCCTGCTGATGGAGCGCCACATGGCGAAGGTCGCCCGGCGCAGGAGCAAGAACCACCTGAAAGGTCCGGCGAAGCGGACCGACGAGGATGACCGGCGGTTTGAGGAAAGCCTCAGAAAGTTGATCGAAACCTGTGAATCGGATAAAGGAAAGGACGCAGTAAAACCATGACCAAGGGACGGCTGGAGGCATTCAGCGACGGCATAATCGCCATCATCATCACCATCACCATACTCATCATCGACCTGCCGGAAGGAAACGACATGGCCGCGCTCATGGGCGTGATGCCGCTGGCAATCTGCTACCTGATCAGCTTTTTCATGGTGGGCACGAACTGGGCAAACCACCACCATCTGCTGCAGGTGACGGGAAGCGTGGACGGCAAGATCCTGTGGTCGAATCTCCTATACCTGTTCCTGCTGTCCTTCCAGCCGGTCACCACGGGCTGGGTGGGCAAGAGCAAGTTCGCCATGCTGCCGGTGCGGGTCTATGTGATTATGAATCTGCTGTGCGCGCTCAGCTACATTCTGCTGGAGAAGGCGATCATCCATTCCAATGACTGTGAAATACTCAAGACCGCCGTCAGCGAGAGCCGAAAGGAGCAGTGGACCATCGCTGTAGAGGCACTGGCGCTGATTTTGAGTTTCATCCCCAGTGCGCACTATGCATCCTGCCCGCTGCTGGTGGTGGCGATGGTGCCATGGATCGTCCCGGACCTGCGGATGAAGCGGGTGTTTGAAGAGGCCAGACGGATGCGGGAGGAATGAGTCATGAAGTCCATACTGATCAAGGACACCAGCGCATCCGCATCGTCCACCAGGCGCTGGCGGCGATGATGTGCATCGAACAGCCATCACAAAGCCAGCCGCATCCTGTAATGGACCGGCATCAGCCGCCGCCCGATGAAGCGCTTGTCCACCACCAGGCTGTGTTCCCGGGTTCGTATGGGTAACACGTTCTTGACCATGTTGCCGCCGATGTGGCCGGCGTCCTTGGAGGACAGGTTGCCGTTGTAGCCCTGGTTCAGGGTGATGCCCAGCTCGTTGGCCACCTCGTGCTTCATGTTGCGCATCGCCTCGCGCGCCTCGGGAACATTGATCTGGTTGTTGGAATTGTTGCTCGCCATGTTGAATGACTCCTTTCAAATCGTTTCGACCTCGCGGCGCTTTGCCGTTCAGCCTGCAACTATTTTGACCGAAGCGGGGCGTTTTACGCTGGAAATTGGTCACTGTCATACAATTCAAGTTATGGAAAAATCATCTATGGCGGCTTTGTCCCGGAGGTTTCGGGATAAAGTCACGTTGTCGTCCCCGTTTGGCGATATTCCCGTGGTATATTATAGTGTGGTCACTGTTCAGACCATAAACGCGGCGGCGGCGATCTGCCGCCATCCACGTCACCAGGCAATCGTTCAACGGAGGATAAAAAATTGAAATCCGCGATATACACCCGCATAAACAAAAAGGCCCTTCGCGCCCTGGCCATGGCCTGCGCGCTGGCGGTGCCGCTGCCCTGCATGGCGCTGGCGGAGGCGATTCCCGAGGCCACGGAAGCGCCGGCGGCGGCCAACGTGCTGGACGGCGAGCGTGAATCCGTGCGCACTGCCCAGCGGCGGCTGATCGAGCTGGGGCTGCTGTCCGGCAGCGCCGACGGCGTGCTCGGCCCGATGACCGGCGACGCCCTCACCGCCTACCAGGCCCAGAACGGCCTGGAGGCCACCGGCCACCTGGACGCGGCCACGCTGGAGAAGCTGACCCATGTGGACATGGACGGGCTCACCGCGAAGGACGTGCAGCAGCGGCTGATCGACCTGGGCTATCTCCAGGGCACGGCGGACGGCGTGATCGGCC
Organism: Clostridia bacterium; assembly: GCA_017512905.1. GTDB lineage: Bacteria > Bacillota > Clostridia > Christensenellales > Aristaeellaceae > UBA2862. The sequence goes on along the minus strand of JAFWEL010000013.1, from coordinate 1,610 downwards.
CCAAATCCATCACGGCACTGAAGCAGTTCCAGAGCCTGAACGGCCTGGCCCCCAACGGCAAGGCGGGCCGGGACACCCTCGAGGCGCTGTACGCCGCCACTGCCATCGCCCTGCCCGACACCCTGTCCCAGGGCAGCCGGGGCGAGTCCGTGGGACGGCTGCAGCGCAGGCTGGCCCAGTTCGGCTTCTTCGAGGGCGAGGCCGACGAGAGCTACGGCCAGTCCACCGCGAACGCCGTGGCGGCCTTCCAGCGCCACCTGATCGCACAGGGCCATTCCGCCGACGAGATCACCGACGACGGCGCGGCCAGCCCGATGACCCAGTATTGCCTGTACGCCGACGACTATTCCAGCTACCTGCGGGACGTGACCCCCGGCGTCAGCGACAGCGAGGCCCTGCGCATCGAGCGGCGGCTGGTGGCCCTGGGCTACACCGAGCTGCCCGCCGACGACGTGCTGGACGAGGACAGCGTGGCCGCGCTGGCGCTGTTCAGGAGCGAGGCCGGCTTCGACACCCCGGAGGTCGCTGACAAGGCAACCATCGACGCGCTGTTCGCCAAGGACGCCCCCGTGGCCGAGTTTTGTGTCCCCCATGCCATCGCCAAGGGCGACGGCGGATCGGTGGTGCGGGACGTGGAGGAAGCGCTGGTGCGGGGCGGCATGATGACGAAGATGCCCACCGGCCAGTACGGCGACGCGGTGGAGAAGGCCGTCGATCGACTTTACGCCTACCTGGTATCCCAGAAGGACCCCAACGCCCCATTGTACGCCGACTCAAAAGCCCTGAGCGCCGAGGCGGTGGAGCGGCTGGTGGACGGCCTGCTGAGCTACCGGGCGGACGACGCGGACGACAGCGAGGTCGCCCGCCGGGTGCAGAGCCGCCTCTACACCCTGCTCTACCTGGACAAGACCGGCGTGGACGGCCACCTGGGCAGCGACAGCCGCGCCGCGCTGCGGTCCTTCCAGTCCGCCAACGGGCTGAAGACCACCGGCCGGGCCGACGGCGACACGATGGATCTGCTGTTCACCACCGAAGCGAAGTCGAACCCCTTCCCCTACCGGGTGGAGGTGAGCATCGACGAGCAGCTGGTGCGGGTCTATGCCCTGAACGACCAGGGCCGCTACGACCTGGAGCAGACCTTCACCTGCTCCACCGGCCTGCATGACAGCACCCCCCGGGGCGTGTTCCTGGACGGCCACCCCGTCAACCGCTGGCACCACTTTGAGAAGTTCAACTGCTGGGCCCAGTATTCCTTCGAGGTCACCGGCGACATCATGTTCCACTCGGTGATCTATGGCTCCGACAACGAAAACAGCCTGCGCAGCGGCTCACTGTACGCCCTGGGCAACCCGGCCTCCCACGGCTGCATCCGCCTGAAGGTTGAGGACGCCAAGTGGCTGTACGAGCACTGCAAGCGGGGCTCGGTGGCGATTGTGATCTATTGAATGGGAGTATATGTTCAGAGAGGCAAATTCTGATTTGTCGAGCTGATGACGAACTCCCCTTTGGCTAACTTACCGGGGGTATCGGGGGCGGTAGCGCCCCGATCTTTAATCGTACGCGGCGGCGTGTACGCCGCGGGCGGGGCCTTTTTTGCGGCAGGGAGCCTG
>JAFWEL010000153.1 GCA_017512905.1 Clostridia bacterium | reverse complement strand
GAATTATCCGCTTCATGTCGCTCACCTCATCGCTTATATTCGACGTTACCTCACCGAAATCCTTTTGGTTCTATCTGACTAACTGCATATTCCCTCGCTCTTTTTCGAGGTTTATGCTTTTGGAAACACACTCTAATCCCTAATCCCTGCGCGTCAGCGCGACAAATCAGAATTTACCCGACTAAATAGATACCAGACGACAAAACCAAAGAAGATTGTTATATATCTCTTGCAAAGTTTTAGGGCACTTCGTTACACGAAGTACCCTAATTCTTCTTGGTACACCATCAGGGGCTCGAACCCTGGACACCCTGATTAAGAGTCAGGTGCACTTTTGTGCCCGTTTGCTGTCAGACATTATACCACCGGTTCACTGGTGTGTCTATCGCGCGGCTTAACATTTCATGATCGGGGTGTAAATAAATATTCGCCGTAACTGCATAACTTGAATGCCCGAGGATCGCCTGGAAGCTGCGGATATCGCTGCAATGCTTGGCGGATGAGGTGGCGAAGGAATGCCGGAGGCCGTGGAGGCCGATGTGCGGCAGCTCCAGCTGCTTCACCAGCTTGGCATGGGCGTGAGACAGCCCCGAGGGCGTGATTTGGCAGACGTAAGCGTCCGGGAAACCGCGTTCGGCGCGGAGCCTGGGCAGCAGCGCGGCGGGTATCGGGATCGTCCGGACGGAGGATTCCGACTTGGGGGAACAGTCCACAAGGGCGCCTGAGGCGAGGCGCACCCTTTGATTGCATATGTGTATCTCCTGGTAGCTCCAATCCACATCCCGCCACCTCAAACCGCATATTTCGCCACGACGCATGCCCAGCGTGATAGCCAGGCTAAAGGCCAGGCCGTGTTTGTGCTGCTTGCATGCACCGATATACTTGACGATTTGCTCATCCGTCCAGGGCTTAGGCGAGCTCTGGCGGTGGTGAGGGCGTTTTATGCCCTGGAGGGCCAACGGCAAACGATCTGAAAGCGCCGCGTGAAGCAGGACATAGACCAGCTCCGCCGTGCGTTCATGGCCGGCCTCGATGATCCCGGCCAGCAGGTGCCGGATATCGTCCGGCGTCAGCGCCTCCAACGGCATGGACCCCAGCGCCGGAGAAATCAGTCGGTTGATCATGTCCGCATAACTGTCGATGGTGCGGGCCTTGATTTCCTGCGCCGTGCTGTGGATCGTGAGCCAATCTGAAAGGTAGGTTGCCAATGTCACTGTAATCATCTCCCACATGACATTTTAATTAAGAAAAGAGTTTTAGATATGTTACAGTGTGGATATAATAATTACAATGCTATGACAGTCTCGGAAGGGCGAGCCGATACCGTCATAGACATTGCCGTGATGGACAGGTATGGAATCAACCTGTCGGCAGCACGGGTTTTGCAGCTCATAGAGCGATTGGTGAAAGCCTCACGGCAGCGGGGCAAGCTGGATAAGCGGGGTATTCCCTACTGCTACGCCTCGAAGGAATGGATGTCGGGACAGATCGGGAAGTCTACGCGAACCATCGCGCGGGCCATTCGGGACCTGAAGGCCGCGGGCCTGATCGAGTGCAAGCGCACCCGGTCCAACGCTATGCTGTTCATTACCGGCTATGAGATCCACGGCACGGCGGAACCTGAACAGCCTCCCAAGGTTGACGCGGCTTCGCCCTGCGTAGATAAGCCGGCGGCCAGCGCTGAGCCCGAGCCTTCGGCCAGGACGGAACTGCCGGCAGCCGTGCCTTCTTATGCCCTTCAGAATGACACCCATGTCACATCCGGAAATGACCAAAATGGCACATCCAATATAACGAGTAAGAGTAATATACCAGGTACATCATCCATCCATCGATCTACATACCATGTGAGGGTTCGTAGAGTGGACGGACGGGACAGGTATGCCCATTTGAGTCGAAAAGGCAAGGATTCCCCCACTTCGCCGCCTTCCCGGGAGCGCTTTGAAGCTGACAGGAAGCGTCTGTCCAGGCTGCTGTGGGATCAGCTGGCCGCTACGGGGCTGTATATCGGAGTTCTCGACACGGACAGCGCCATTCAGGCGACGGTGCGGTATATTGCCGACGCCGTAGCGGCGAAGCAAGATATTCAGGTCAACGGAGTAAGCATTTCGGCAGATCAGTATTGGGAAGTCGTCAGCCACATCAAGGCCACCCACCTGGACGAGACGATCCGGGCGATCGTCGCGCGGGACAGCCTGGGCATGATCCGGAACAAGCGCGCCTATTTGCTCTCCAGCGCCTATAACTGCGCCCTTTGGGACCGTTTCAGCGAGGTCAAGGTGGATAATCAAGCGTTCTTCAGGCTTGCGGAATCGAGAAGGGAGGCGAGAGCGTGAACAGGCAGCACCAGGAGAAGGCCAGGAAGCTGATTGCGGAACTGTGGGCGATCCATGGCGACGTGACCGTCATGCGCGGCGCGGAGCTGGAGAACCCGAGCAGCATCACCAGCGTACTGGAGGTCCAGGCGCTGGAGAAGGCCAATATGGCCATACAAGAGGCCATCGATGCGCTGAAGGAGGCGAGTGCGTGAACGTGCAGACTTTGGAGCGCGCGATCCGGGCCAAATGCCTGGACTGCTGCGGCGGGATGCGGAACGAGGTGCGCGACTGTAAGCTTCAGTATTGCCCACTGTGGCCCTATCGAGGCGCGGGCGGGGAGGTTTGCTTCCCCGCTGCCGTGAATGCCGCGGCGGACGGTGCTGCCAGCGGCGTGCTGTCCGGCCAGATGAACATAAACGATTTTGTTGGGAGGCGATAGACGTGGATAAGCTGAATGAGTGCCTGGATCTGCTGATCATGGAGGCCTATGGGGTTCACCAAGATATGAACGCCATGAAGACGGTGTTGGAAGCCTGTCCGCATTGCTCGGTGGAGCGCGCCGACGTGGTGGACGCGCTGGCGGTTGCGGCGGGATATATGATCGACGCCATGACCAGGCTGCGGTCGGTAAAGGAGTGCGGAAATTCTGAGGGGGGGTTGACGTGTGCGACGCCTGACTGACCAGGTTTCCGTCGATGAGATGCTGAAAATGCGCGAGGCCGGGATGACCAACCAGGACATCGCCAACAGTCTGAACGCCTCCGTCATCACGGTGCGGCGGTACATCGGCACACAGCCGGGCAATCGATCCAGACGAATGGAGACGCCGGCCAGGGCCACGGCCGCGCCCGTGCCGGCTCCCGCGCTGGCCGTGTCGAACCGGGTGACCTATCTTGAGGGGGCTGTTGCAGAGTACACCGTGGATACCAAGAGCGAGACGGTGCTGTTCCAGGCGAAGGGCACGGAGGCCTGTGTAGGGATCACCTTTGACCAGTGGGAGGCGTTCTGCCAGGAAGTCCAGGCGATCCAGCGATATCTATCAAAAGAAAATCCGGAGGTATCGTAAATGAGAATAGGCGAAAAGAAGCGGCCCAACAGGGCGCGTTTATCCCAGATGCTGACCCATTGGGAGATATTGAGCCGGGCGAAGGCGGATCTTATGCGGGAGTTGGAGGCGCTGGAGCGCCAGGCGGAGGCCGAAGCGCTGCCGGACGCCTGTTACGCGGAGGAGCGGCGGGCGCTGGGCCTGAAGATCTCCACCATTAACGCCATGATCTACTATGAGACCGGTAAAAACTGAACAGAAATTGACAAAGGGCCCTGGCAATCCTGCCGGGGCCTATTATCGAACATGCGTTTTTCAGGATGAAAAAAGACGCAAAGTTGCGCCAAATCGCACAAACGTTCGTTGGTTTATGGTATAATTGGACTAACATCACCAGGGAGGCGGCATGCTTGTTTGGGAAGGAAAAGAGCTACCGGGCCGGGCAGGAAGCCGGTTATAAAGCCGGGTACAGCGACGGTATGCTGGCGGGGCTCGAAGAAGCGCTGGAGATCCTGCGCGGCGCGATGAAGCGGCCAGGTGAAGCGACAGACGCGGGGCGGATGAAGAAAGGGGCGAAGGATATTGACGAGGGAAGAACTGAAGGACACCCTGAAAAAGCTTGGAAGGGCAAGAAAAAAGCTGGACGCCGCCAAGGCCCAGTATGACGCGCTGAAGGATATGTGCCGGGATCACATGATCGAGGAGAAGCTGGAGACGCTGGAGCTGGACGGTTACCAGCTGGAGTATAAACTGATCATCACCAGCAGCGTGGACGTGAAAGCGCTGAAGAAGGCCATGCCGGAGCTGTGCGAGCGGTTCAGCCGTGTGGCTGAGAGCCGGCGCTTCACCGTTACGCTGCCGGTTTAGGAGGACATGGACGACATGACGGCGAAGGAGTTTCTGGTACGGGCACGGCGGATCGACCGAAGGATCGAGGAGACCCGCGAGCGGCTGGAGCGTATGCGCGGCCAGCTGGGCGGACGGGTGGCCAATCTGTCCGGGATCCCCGGGAGCCGGCAGCGCTGGTCGGACAAGGTTGACGACATGATCGACATCGAGCTGCGCCTGGAGAAGCAGATCCGCGAAATGTGCCAAATCAAGCGCGAGGTTATGGATGCCATCGACGGCGTGGACGATCCCCTGGGGCGCGAGGTGCTGGAGCTGTATTACCTGGACGGACTGTCCTGGGGCGACGTGGCCAGCCGGATGCACTATTCCGTGCGGAATGTCCAGATTCTCCACGGGAAGGCGCTGCCGTTCGTGCGCGTACCGTGCGCGTAATCGTCGCGTTTTTTCACTGGTTTTCGTTGAAGTTCACCGGGGTGGAATGCTTGTCGAAGACGGGCGCCGAGAGGGCGTCCGTTTTGTATTGGCGACAATTCAAAAAGGACCGGGGATTATTCCCGGCCCTGAATTCTCTGAATTAAGCCAATACCTGCCTGAGCGCGTCCTGCAGAATCTGCGAGCAGTTTATTCCTCGCTGCTCTGCCTGATAAGCCATCCAGGCAGGGAGTGATACATTCTTGCGAACCGCGCGGCTGTCGTTCTCCCGACGATACTTGTCAGTATCAACGGCGACCAGCGTGCAGATGTCGCCCGGCTCATGCGGAATATCCGCGAGCGGCGTTGCGGAAGGGATGGCGCGGCCATCCTTCTCGATATCGCTCAGCCAAAGGTTGGCGGCGTCCTGGATCAAGTCGAGGCATTCGGCCTCGTCTCGTCCAGTGGTGATACAGCCGGGAAGATCCGGCACGCGGCAATAATAGCCGGTCCCGTTTTCCTTGGGGGAGAAAACGGCGCTGTACACTCCTTTCACGATGTGGTTTCCTCCTTTCGATTTGGTGATAAAATTATGATGAATATATCTCAAAGCGTGGTGAGGCGGAAGGGGAATCACTTCCCCTGCCGCTTGCGCTCGCGCTTGATTTCCTGAAGGATGTAGCGCTTGTCGTCCTCATCGAAGTTGCTCCGCTTCACCGTGACCGTGTAATTGAGTTCGGCGCTGTAGTATTTATCGTGCTTGGCACCGTGTTCTTTCAAAATGAACTGCTGATTGCGAAGCTCTTTGAGGCATTCACCACGAGGATTCACTGACATCACCTCCTTTTAGGTTTATTATACACAATAATACACAATCAGTCAATACCTATGTGTAATTTTACACAATAGCATTGACGTGTGGATGGAATTAGATATGTCGGAGGTTGGGCGTCTATGTGGGAATCGTGGTTCTCTGTTTTACGTGGAACATGAAAAGGACCGATACGTTCTATAAATCGTTCCGGTGGAAGAGGATACGGGAGTCGGTGTTGAGGCGGGATGGATACGCCTGCCAGTGGTCCAAAAGGTACGGAAAGCGCGCCGCAGCGGACACCGTACACCATGCTTTTCCCCGTGACGAATTTCCAGAGTATGAGTGGAAGGCATGGAATTTGGTTTCGCTGGCTGGAGACGTCCATGATCAGATGCACGACCGCGTGACCGGCGCGCTGACCGACAAGGGGAAACAGCTGCTGAAGCTGGTGGCCAGGCGCGCCGGCGTGGACGTACCTGAGCGGTACCAGTGAGCGGCGCGGGACTCCCCCCCCGGTAAGTGCTCTCCCCCACCTCTCCCTGGGGACCGGTGGGGGGAAGTTTTTCCAAGTGCGCGGGTTTTTTGGGGAAAGGGGGTAACGGTGTGGAGAAGAAACCGGACTTTGGATTCAATCTGGAGGCGGTGAACCTGTCCTTCAGCCTGCCTGGGATCAGCTTCGCTCAGGTCCCGGATGAGCCTCCGGAGGAGGAGCCAGCTGAGGAGGAATCCTCCCCCATCCGCGTCTCCCATCGTTGGGGGCACCGTCACCTGACCCGCAAGGCCTCCAGCGAGGCAGCGCTGTCTGCACAGCTTGACTGGCATTTCAGGGAGGGCGACTGTTACCACTGCTTTTCCTTCGGAGATGTGGACAGCCTGACCTATTTCAAGCACGTACTGCGGCAGCAGCGCGTGCACTATTTGGCCCTGTCCACCTGGTGCATGGCCGGGGAGGATGTGGAAGATCTTCGGGAATGGCACCGGCGCGGCATGCTGGGCCGGGTGGACTTTTTCGTCGGTGAGATCTTCCCTGGGAGCTATCCCCTGGTATATGACGCCGCGCTGGACTTCGCGCGGGAATGCGGCGGGCGCCTGGCGGTGTTCCGGAATCATTCAAAAGTCATGGCCATCGTGGGCGACCGCTTCGATTGTCTGATCGAATCCTCCGCCAACGTAAATACCAACCCACGCAGCGAAAACACCGTCATCACGGTGGACCGGCAGCTGGTGCGGGACTACATCGATCTTTTTAACGGTATCCGATCCTTCGATCACGCGACGGACGGCGTGCCACCCTATATATACCCTGGAGGTGATGAGCATGGAGCGCAGCGAGTGGAGTGCGCGGATCACAGCGAGCTGCCAGCAAGCGGGCACCTACAGGCCGTGGTTTGACGACATCATCGCCACACTGGCGGACATCCTGGCTCGCCGCGACTACGCTCAGCAGCTCTTCGAGGAATCCGGGGGCAACGTGCTTGTGAACCACACCAACAAGGCCGGAGCCACAAACGTGGAACAAAACCCCTGCCTCCGGCTGATCAACGACCTGAACCGCGACGCGCTGGCCTACTGGCGCGACCTGGGCCTGACCCCGGCTGGCCTGAAGCGCATCGATGAGGCGGCCATGAAGCAGCGCAAGAAGTCGGCGCTCGCCGAGGCCTTGAAGGGGCTTGGCTAAGAGAAAGAACTATAAGCGCATCGCCGTGGCCTATGCTAAGGCAGCCGCTGCCGGGGAGATCATTGTTGGCGCAGAGGTGCAGGCCGCAGCGAAGCGCTTCCTGGACGACCTGGAGAGAAAAGACCTGGTGTTGCGCACCAGGGACGCCGACTTTGTATGTGGCGTCATTGAGCGCCTGATGGTCCATAAGCAGGGGCAGACCCTGGACGGCAAGCCCCTGACCAACACCCCGTTTATTCTGTTGCCCTGGCAGGTGTTCATCATCTACAACCTGCTGGGGTTTTATTATCGGGGAAAACGGGAGCGCCGATTCAAAGAGGCGTTCATCTACGTGCCCAGGAAGAACGGCAAGACGCTGTTCGCAGCGGCGCTGGCGTTCGGCCTGGGATTGCTGGAGCACAAGAGCGGCGTCACGATCTACATTGTGGCCGCAAGCCTTAAGCAGGCCTGCGAGAGCTTCAACGACATCCTCTATGCCATCCGCTACCAGGGCATGGCGGGCGAGTTCAAGATCCGGAACAACAACGCGGAGCATTCGGTGCATTGCGACTTTACCGACGAGGATGGCATACCCTGTGGCTACCTGCACATCGAGGCGCTTGCCAGTAATCCTGACGCCCAGGATTCCTTCAACGCGCCCATCTCCATCGCCGACGAGATCCAGGCATTCAAGCGGGCCAGCCAATACAACCGCTTCAAGGAAGCCGGCAAGGCCTACACCAACAAGCTGATGATCGGCATCACCACAGCCGGCGACAACATCAACAGCTTTTGCTATCGCCGGGTGGAGTACGCTGTGAAGGTGCTGACCGGTCAGGTGAAGGATGATTCCTTCTTTGCCTTCGTGGCCAGAGCTGACCAGGATGAAAAGGGCAATGTGGACTACACCAGCACGGAGCAGCACGCTAAAGCCAATCCCTCCTACAACGTGACGATCCGCCCTGCGGACATCATGAACGAGGCGCTGCAGGCCCAGAACGACCCGCAGCAGCGCAAGGACTTTCTCAGTAGATCTCTGAACATCTACACCACGGCCATGAACGCCTGGTTCGACCTGAACGAGTTCAAGGCTTCGGACGCCGCCTTCAGCTGGACGCTGGAGCAGCTGGCCAGGCTGCCCATCGACTGGTATGGCGGCGCGGATCTGTCCCGCGTGCACGACCTGACCGCGGCGGCGCTGTACGGAAGCTATGAGGGTGTTGACATCATCATCACCCACGCATTCTTCCCGCGTCCGGAGGCAGCGCGTAAGGCCGACGAGGACGACATTCCTCTGTTCGGCTGGGCGGACGACGGCTGGCTGACCCTTTGCAACTCCCCCACCGTCAACTATGCCGACATAGTGCAGTGGTTTGTGTCCATGAGAAGCAAGGGCTTCAAGATCCGGGAGGTTGGCCACGACGAAAAGTTCGCCGGCGAAGAATACATCCCCCTGATGAAGCAGGCGGGCTTCAAGATCGTACACCAGCCCCAGCTGTACATGCTGAAGAGCAAGGGCTTCCGGCACATCGAGAAAGCTGCCAAGGACGGAAAGCTGTACTATCTGCACTCGGAAGCCTATGAGTATTGCGTGGCCAACGTGCGGGCCATCGAAAAGACCGATGACCTGATCCAGTATGAGAAGGTCCAGCCTGAGCACCGCATCGACCTGTTCGACGCCTCCGTGTTCGCCTGCGTGCGGATGCTGGAGGGCACGGCCAAACGCAAGAAGGAATGGAAATGGTGAATAAATGAGCAAGAGGAAACCGAAGCGGCAGCGGCGGGAAGCAGTGAGCACCGCGAACCCCTCCGCGTTCGCCCTGTGGGTCTGCGGAGACGGCAGCCTTCCCACAGGCTATACGCGGCTGAGTGAGTGTCCAGAAATTCAGACAGCATGTTTGCGCATCGCGGAGCTGATCGGGAGTATGACCATCCACCTGATGAGCAACACCGGCGACGGCGACGTGCGAATCGTGAACGAGCTGAGCCGGATGATCGACATCACGCCTTGCGGCACCATGACCAGAATGCAGTGGATGTCGGCCATTGTGATGAACCTGCTGCTGTACGGCAAGGGCAACAGCATCGTCGTGCCCCACACCGAGGGTGGTATTCTCAAATCTCTGGAGCCCATCACAGCCAGCCGGGTGCAGCTGCAGCCCCTGGGCGGCTCCCGGAGGGATTACAGCGTGCTGATCGACGGTCTCCCCCACTCTCCTGAAGATGTGCTGCACTTCGCCTACAACCCCGATCCGGAATACCTGTGGAAGGGGCGGGGCGTGACGGTGACGCTCAGGGACATCGCCGGCAACCTGAAGCAGGCCCAGGCAACCAAGAGCGCGTTCCTGTCCAGCGAGTGGAAGCCCTCCATCATCGTGAAGGTGGACAGCACCAGCGACATCTTCGGCGATGCGGAGAAGCGCCGGAAATTCCTGGAGAGCTACGTTCGACCGCCCTACCAGGGCGCGCCGTGGCTGATTCCAGCGGAGCAGATCGAGGTTCAGCAGGTGAAGCCTCTGACGCTGGCCGACCTGGCCATCAAGGACACCATTGAGCTCGACAAGCGCACCGTAGCCGCCGTGATCGGCGTACCGGCCTACCTGCTGGGCGTGGGCGAGTTTAAGCGGGACGAGTGGAACAGCTTCATTCAGACGCGAATCAAGTCTATTGCGCTGATCATCCAGCAGGAACTGACGCGGGCACTGATCCTCAGTCCCAAGTGGTACCTGGTGCTGAACTACTGGAGCCTGATCGATTATGACCTGAAGCAGATCTCCGACATCATGCTCTCCGGAGCCGACCGCGGCTATGTGAACGGCGACGAATGGCGCGACCGCATGCACCTGGCCCCAGCCGGCCTGAAGGAATACAAGGTGCTGGAGAACTACATCCCCGTGGACATGATCGGCAAGCAGAACAAATTGAATCAGGAGTGAAGAGCATGGATCGAAACATCAGGCAACTGCGCACGGTGCCCGCGGGCTTTACAACGAGACAGGACGGCGACACACCCCACATCACGGGCTACTTCGCCGTTTTCAATTCCAATTACGAAATCGCGCCTGGCATGAGTGAATCCATCGCCCCGGGCGCTTTTTCCCGGACGCTCTCGAACGACATCCGGGCGCTGGTCAACCACGACGCCACCCTTGTCCTTGGACGCACGAAGGCGGGAACGCTGAAGCTGACCGAAGACGAGCGCGGCCTGTGGGGCGACGTCGCAATCAATCCGAACGACGGCGACGCCATGAACCTGTATGAGCGCGTGAAGCGCGGCGACGTGGACCAGTGTTCCTTTGGATTTGAGATCGTCAATGAGGAAACCGACTTCCGACCTGACGGTTCCATCCACTGGACGATCACCGAGGTGAACCTGTTCGAGGTGTCCGCCTGTACCTTCCCGGCCTATGAGGCTACGAACATCTCCGCTCGTGAGAGGCAGCGCGACGCCCTGTTGGCGCGTGGCCTCTCCGCGTGGAAATCGACTATGAAAGAGAGGATTTCGCATGGCACTGAAGGTTTTGCTGCTGAAAAAGAGGCTTGACAACAAGCGCAAGGCCCTGGAGGAACTGCGGGGCAAGCTGCCCGGCTTCGCCAACCGTGAACTGGAGCTGACCCGCGCCATCGATGAGGTGGAGACGGAGGACCAGCGCGCGGGGGTAGAGGGCCTGATCACAGCCTTCGAGACCGAGCGCAATGAAAATGCCCAGGCCATCGCCGCCCTGGAGGGCGAGATCAAGGGTCTGGAGAATGAGCTGGCCGCCGAGGAAGCGGCCCAGGACACCAACGCGAGCACGGCGGCCGACGCTGCCAGCCAGCGCGGCGCGCAGACTCATTATGACCAGAGGAGGCAGAACACCATGAGCACCCGCACCAACATTCCCCGCATGACCCTGCGCGATCGCGTGGCGAACATGGCCACCCGCGACGATGTGAGAGGCTTTGCTACCTCTATGCGCGCCCTGATCGGCCAGAAGCGCGCCATCTCCGGTGGCGAGGTCACTATTCCCGAGGTGATGCTGCCGATGATCCGCGAGCTGGTGGCGGACAACAGCCTGCTGCTGAAGCACGTGAACCTCCAGCCGGTGCACGGCACCGCGCGCCAGACCATCATGGGCACGATCCCGGAGGCTGTCTGGACAGAGATGTGCGGCAAGCTGAACGAGCTGGACCTGGCCTTCAACGATGCCGAGGTGGACGGCTACAAGGTAGGCGCATTCATCGCCATCTGCAACGCCCTGAAGGAAGACAACGACGTCGAGCTGGTGACTCAGATCCTGTTCGCCCTGGGCCGCGTCGAAGCGCTGGCCGTTGACAAGGCCATCCTTTACGGCACCGGCACCAAGATGCCCCTGGGCATCGTCACCAGACTGGCGCAAACCACCGCGCCCAGCGATGCCCGGCCTACGGACCGCCCCTGGGTGGACCTGCACGTCACCAACATCATCACCATCACCGCGGCCAACTCCACCGGCATCAAGCTGTTCCAGAGCCTGCTGAACGCCTTCGGGAATGCCAAGAAGCGCTATGGCGCAGGCGGCAAGGTGTGGGCTATGAACGAGAAGACCCACGCAGCTCTGGTGGCGGAGGCCATGAGCATCAACGCTGCCGGCGCGATTGTTTCCGGACTGAACGACACTATGCCCGTGATCGGCGGGGCCATTGAGGAACTGGAGTTCATCCCGGACAACGTAATCATCGCCGGCTACGGCCAGAACTACCTGATGGCCGAGCGCGCTGCCCGCCAGGTGGAACAGAGCGAGCACGTGCGCTTCATCGAGGATCTGACCGTATTCAAGTCTACCGCCCGCTATGACGGCAAGCCGGTGATCCCCGAGAGCTTTGTGGCTATCGGCATCAACGGCGCGGTTGTGGCCGCCAACGCCGTCACCTTTGCAGCCGACACGGCCAACGCCGGTAACGGCGACTGAGCTTAACCGACATTGATCAAACGGAGGTGAGCGGATGGAGACCATGTTGACGATGCTCAAGGTTGACCTGGGCATTTGCACGGCTACGGCCTACGACGAACGGCTGAACCAGCTGCTTACCGCCGCACAGTCGGCGATCCTGAAGGAGGGGGCGTCCACTCTGGACGCCTCTGACCCGCTTGATCAGCAGCTGATCGTGATGTACGCGGCCTGGCTGTGGCGCAGGCGTGATGACATGAAGGGCATGCCCCGGATGCTGCGGGTGGCCCTCAACAACCGGGTTTTCGCTGAGAAAGCGGGTGGCAACGATGGTTGACGCCGTAATCACGCTGATAAAGCCCGGAAGCCAGCGGCAGGACGCCAGGGGCGTGTGGCGGGACACCGACGAGACCACGCGGGAGATCTTCGCCAGGATGGACAGCGTAGCCCGCACCGAGTTCTTCAACGGCGGTCAAACGGGCTTCAGGCCCGAGTACCGCTTCACAGTGTTCATCGATGAGTATCAGGGCGAGGATCTGTGCGAGTTCAACGGCGATCGCTACGCCATCTACCGCACCTATCACGTGCCCGGCACCGACGACCTGGAGCTGTACGTCAAGCGGGAGGTGGGCGCGAGCCATGGCCAAGAGAACGGCGCTTGACCGGCTGGACGGCGCCATTTCCAAGATTCTCGCCGATTACGCAGAGGAAATCGAGGAAAACGTGGGCGAGATCGCCGACCAGGTGGCCGCAACAGGCGCCAAGGCACTCACTCAGAAATCCCGCGAGACATTTCCGGACGGAACCGGCGAATACGCGAAGGGATGGACGGTAGAGAAGAACGGCAAGAAGCACCGGCTGCTGAACGAGCCTTCCGTGATCTATAACGAACACTACAGTCTCCCCCACCTACTGGAGCACGGCCACGTGACCCGCAACGGTACGGGTCGCACCTTCGACGAGACCCCGCCCCATGAGCACATCGCCCCCGTGGAGAACGATCTGGCCGAGACCTTTGAACGGGAGGTGCTTCAAAAGCTATGACCCACGAAGAGATCTCCGCCATGATCGCGGGCATCGGGCTTCCTTGCGCCTACGACCGTTTCAAGGACAAGCCGGGGCAACACCCGAAGGGGCCGCCGTTCATCTGCTTTCTGTACCCGCAGCGAAACGACTTCATGGCCGACGACACCAGCTATGTGAAGATCACGGAGCTGGTGATCGAGCTGTATACCGATACCCCGGACTTCGACCTGGAGGCGCAGATGGAAGCGGCGCTGGAGGCGGTGGACTTGCCCTACGACCAGGAGCGGCGCTACATCGCCGCGGAACGCATGTATCAATCGACCTACACCACGGAGGTGATATTGACAGATGGCCAACAAGGTTAAATTCGGCCTGAAGAACGCGCACTATGCGTCACTGACCTTCGGCGAGGGCGGCACGCCGACCTTTGGCACGCCCGTGCCCATTCCCGGATCGGTAAACCTGTCCCTGAGCCGGGCCAGCGAGGCGGAGGACTTCTACGCCGACGACGGCATCTATTACGAGGGCGACGACAACTCCGAGCTCGAGGGAGAGCTGGAGCTGGCCCTGATCCCCGAGGACTTCCACACGGCGCACCTGGGCGAATCGAAGGACTCCAACGGTGTGCTGAACACGCCGGGCTTTGTGGAGCGTGCGCCCTTCGCGCTGCTGTTCGAGTTCACGGGTGACAAAAATGCCATCCGACACGTGCTCTACAACTGCACGGCGAGCCAGAACGAAATTGCCGGACAGACAAAGCAGCAGAACCGGCAGGTGCAGACCGAGACACTGAACCTTCGCGCGAGGCTGCTGCCCGCCATCGGCAAGGTGAAGGCGCGCACCGGCGACACCACGACGGCTTCAGTCTATGACAACTGGTACGATTCGGTGTACCAGTCGCCCGCCGCGCCGCAGGGCTCCGGCAACTGATCGATCATGAGGGGAAGGGCTTTCAGCCTTTCCCCCGTTTTGGCATAGGAGGAAGGATTCATGGCGATCATTCAAAACATCGAAATCGACGGGCGGCAGGTGCCCTTCAAGGCATCGGCAGCCATTCCCCGAGTCTACCGCGCTCGGTTCCATCGGGACATCTTCAAGGACCTGGATAAGCTGGCGACTGCGCTGGGCGAGAACATCGACGAGAGCGAAGCGCAGACTGGCGAGGTGAAGCTGTCCAGCCTGGACGTCTCCACGCTGGAGACCTTCGAGAACATCGCCTACATCATGGCGAAGTACGCCGACCCGGCTGTGCCCGGCAACATCGAGGCGTGGTTGGACGGCTTCAACACCTTCAGTATCTACCAGATCCTGCCCAAGCTGATCGAGCTGTGGGGCGTCAACGCGGCCACCGAGGCGGAGTCAAAAAAAAACCTCGACCGACTGACCGCCCGGTAACCACGGCGCTGTACCTGCTGCGCTGTCACCAGCTGGGCCTGACGGAGGCGGATCTGGACGGGCTGACCCTTGGCATGGTGTTCGACATGATGATCGAACGGGCGAACGACGAATGCAAGGACGCCTATTCGGAGCTGGCCACGCAGGAGGACTTTAACAGGTTTTAGGATGTGAGACTATGGCGAGAAAGGTGATCCGGGGCATCACCATCGAGATCGGCGGCGATACCTCGAAGCTGCAAACCGCGCTGAAGGGCGTGGAGGGCAAGCTGAAGGACACCCAGGCGGCGCTGAAGGACGTGGACCGGCTGCTGAAGCTGGATCCCGGCAACGTTGAGCTGCTGACCCAGAAGCAGAAGCTGCTGGGCAATTCCATCGAAGGCACGAAGGAGAAGCTGCAAACGCTTACGGACGCCGCGGAACAGGCGAACCGGCAGCTGGCGGAGGGCAAGATCAGCCAGGCCCAGTACGACGCCCTCCAGCGAGAGATCATTGAGACGGAGAACAGCCTGAAATCCCTGACGGACCAAATGAAGGCGTTCGGCAGCGTCAGTGCCCAGCAGCTGGCGGCAGCGGGCGAGAGGGTCAAGGACGTGGGTGACAAGCTGGAGAAGGCGGGCAGTGCTCTCTCCAAGTACGTCACCGGGCCCATCGTCGCCGCCGGCGCGGCCTCCGTGGCCGCCTGGAGCGAGGTGGACGACGGTCTGGACATCATCGTCAAAAAGACCGGCGCGACGGGCAAGGCCCTGGAGGACATGCAGGATCGGGCCAAGAGCCTGGCCACGAGCATCCCCACCGACTTCGCCACGGCAGGCGCGGCCATCGGCGAGGTGAACACCCGCTTCGGCCTGACCGGGGACGCGCTGGAGGATCTGTCCGGGAAGTTCATCAAATTTGCCCAGCTGAACGACACAGACGTCAGCAGTTCCATCGACAGCGTACAGGCGGCCATGGCGGCCTTCAACCTCCCCGCCGAGAAGGCCGGGAATGTGCTGGACATCATCAACAAGGCTGCCCAGGACACCGGCGTGGACATGAACAAGCTCACCGGCGACCTGACCGGCAATGCCGCGGCGCTTCAGGAGATGGGCTTCAGGATCAACGGCGCGACAGGCTTTCTGGCCAACCTGAACAAGAACGGCCTGGACAGCGCCACCGTGCTGACCGGCATGAAGAAGGCGCTGCAGAACGCCACCAAGGACGGCAAGAGCATGTCCCAGGCGCTGAACGAGCTACAGCACTCCATCTCCGGGGCCAGGAGCGACACCGAGGCCATGCAGATCGCCACGGAGCTGTTCGGCGCCAAGGCCGCGCCGGCGATGGTCAAGGCCATCCAGGAAGGCCGCATCTCCTTCGACGAGATGGCCAACGCAGTGAAGGACACCGGCGACAGTGTGGGACGCACCTTTGACGAGATGACGGATCCCATGGACGGCTTCAAGCTGGCGCTGAACGAGTTGAAGATCGTCGGGGCGGACCTGGTAGAGGCTGCAGCGCCGATGATCAAGCAGCTGGCGGATGGGCTGAAGAACGCCATCGCCAACGTTCGCGCGGCCTGGGAGGGCCTCTCCCCCTTCGCCCAGCAGACGATCATCAAGCTGGCCGCCATCGCCGCGACGGTGGGGCCGGTGCTGGTGGTCGTCGGGAAGCTGACCGGTGCGGTCGGGAACATCCTCACCCATGCGCCGCAGATCCTGAACGCGGTAAGCGCCGTGAAGGGCGCTCTGTCAGGCCTGTGGGCCACGCTGGCAGCCAACCCGGTGGGATTGGTCATCGTGGCCATCGCCGCCCTTGTGGCCGCGTTCGTGGCGCTGTGGAACAAGAGCGAGGCGTTCCGCGCGTTCTGGATCAACCTGTGGGAGGGCATCAAGAGCACCGCTGCCGGCGTGGGACAGTTCCTGGTGACCAGCTGGCAAGACGTCACCGGCACGGCCTCGCGCCTGTGGACAGGGCTAAAGGACAGCCTGGGAGCTGTCTGGGACGGCATCAGAAGCAAGGCTGAATCGGTGTGGGATGGCATCACCGGCTTCATACACGGAGCCATCGAGAAGATCAAGGGCTTTTTCAACTTTGAGTGGAGCCTGCCGAAGATCAAGCTGCCCCACTTTTCCATCCAGGGCAGCTTTTCCCTGAATCCACCCAGCGTCCCCCACCTGGCCGTGGAATGGTATAAAAAGGCCATGAAAGATGGTATGATCCTGACGTCCCCGACGATCCTGCCGGCAGCGAACGGCAGCCTGCGGGGCTTCGGCGACGCGGGTCCGGAGGCCGTGGTGGGCGTGGACAGTCTGCGCGGCATGGTGGCCAGCGCGGTCCGGAGCGCTATGCCCGCTGGCAGCGCGGCGCGCAACGTGACGGTCATCCTTCAGCTGGACCGCACGGAGCTGGGGCGAACCGTGTTCCAGCTGAACAACGAGGAAGCCCAGCGCAAGGGCGTCCGGCTTGTATCGTCCCAGGCGACGGGGCGGGTATAAGCACGGCGCTGCGATTGGAGGAACGACATGGCACTATTGATTATAGACGGCCTCTCCTTCGACGTGAAGGTCGAGGTGCGGCGCACGGCAAGGATTGAATCCAGCGAGATCAGCGGCGACATGCTCGACCTGTCCTATTTCAACGATGTGAAGGGCACGTTCTACGACTATGACGTGACCCTGAAATATCCCCTGTACGACCGGGACAAGTACGCGAGCCTGTACGAAGCCCTGACGGCCCCCGTCGACGGCCACCGGTTCATACTCCCCTATAACCACAGCACCGTGGTCGTGACCGCGCGCGTGGAGAGCGTGCCGGATCAGTGGGTGGAGCGCGACAACGGACGGACCTTCTGGCAGGCCCTCCAGTTTACAGCGAAGGCCAATCATCCGACGCGGGTGAACACGCTGGGCGAAGCCATCACCCGCGGGCGCACGCCGCTTCCGGACATCGCCAGCGCGACCATCGGCGACACCTACACCATGACGGCCAACGGCTGGCAGCGCACGGAGTTCGAGGACGGCGACAGCATCTACTATTAGGAGGGGCTTATGTACATCAAGGTATACACATACGACGGGTTACCGCACCTGATCGGCACATACACCAAGATCACCAACCCGTCGTTTGACCCCTCCGCCGACCTCGCCGGGGCGTCCATTCCGATTAACGATTTTCAGGTTGACATTCACACCACCGACGCAATAGAGATTGGCGACTACGCTGAACTCTATGACGATCTGGATAAACTATGGGCACAGTACTGGATTGTGTACGCTGAACACATCGACCAGAACACTTTGCGGTTGAGGGCGCAATCAGAGATCGGGATTCTCGACCGCATTTCCCTTCCCGCGATTCACTATGAAGCTGAGAGCGTCACAAGCGTTCTGGATGACATTATCGTATGGAGTACGCTGGGCAACGTAATCCCCATGGGGTACTCGCTCGACAGCGCGTTCAGCGGCGAGACAATCACAGGCTTCTACCCGAAGCAGACAGCGCGGGAGCGGCTGCTGTGGGTGACGTTCACCATCGGGGCCTACGTCAAGACGTTTTTCAATCAGGGTATTGAAATACTGCCGATCGACAGCGCCGAGACGATGATACCGATCGCCGATACCTACTGGAAGCCCACGGTAATCTACAATGAGTATGTGACCGCAATCCGGGGGCATGCTTACAACTTCACCATTGGCACTCCGCAGACCACCGACACCTACGTGCAGGATGATATAGGCAACACCTACATCGTGACGGAAACGACCGTCACAATTCGGAATCAGGATGTGCCGGAAGCCGCGCCAGAGAACATCGTGGAGATCGAGGGGCTGTATCTGCTGAACGATAGCAATATCTCGGGGGTGTTGACCCGTCTGACATCATGGTATTTCAAGCGCACAGAGGTGGACTTTGACGCGGTAAACAACGGGCAGTACATCCCCGGCGACAAGGTGCTCATCCACATCGATGATGAAAGCATGGTCACGGGCTACGTCAACAGAGCGGCGTTTGCCTTTGGACTGCAAGCCAAGGCCACGATGCGCCTGACGGGCGTGGAGAGCGTGGAAGCGGGAATCCTCAAGATTCTGTACAAGTACAATGGCATGCAGATCGGCAAGAAGGTATACACGTTCCCGGTAGGCTACAGCTATTCGATCACAAACCCGTATATCGACCTGACCATGAACGGGCATCGGTACATTTTCAGGCCGTTGAACGAGAACGCCATGGGGACGATAGCGGCGGGAAACTACACGAACACGCAGAACTATGACGTTGCGCTGGATTTGCACAAGAAGGTGCTGCACGTCATCAGCGTGGATGGCATAACCGAGGAGCAGGATGAAACGACGCTGGAAATCACGGGGGTGATTGAGTGAGCAAAGTGCTTGTGACGGAAAGTTATTTGAGCCAGATCGCCAACGCCATCCGTTCAAAGTTCGGCAGTTCAGAAGAGTACCGTCCCGGCGATATGGGGGCGGCGATTCTGAGCATACCCACGGGCGGCATCGTCCCCACGGGCACGATCAATATCACCCAGAACGAGACGCATGACGTGACCCAGTACGCCAGCGCGAACGTGAATGTTCAGCCGAATTTGCAGAGTAAAACCGCGACGGAAAACGGGACGGTCACGCCGGATACTGGGTATGATGGGTTGAGCAGCGTGGTAGTGACTGTGTCCGGGGGTGGTGGTGGCAGCACTCTGCTTATGCAGCACGGGCAGGTATCGGATACATCCAAATACATGACGGCTTTTTTTACGTCACCAATCGATTTCTCGGAGTACGATGTGCTCTTGGTATTCCTGTACGAAGATCAAATCGTTCATGCGGGAGCTACAAAAGAAGCGGGGCAGTTTGTTATTGATAGAAATTCATACAGCAATGAAGCCTTTTTTACGATGAACATAACCACAACATCAATATCCTGCACACGCTACCGTGGTGACTATTTGAACCTTTACGTTGATGTTTATGGTATAAAGCTGTAATGGAGGAAAGTCAATATGAGCAAGAACGTTGTCATACAAGAGGGCGGCACGGGGAAGCAGCTAACCGTCAACAAGCTCAAAACGAATCTTGGCGGTGGGGGAACTTGCCTGTGGGTGCCGGAGGATGAAACGCAGCTGGGCACCAAGCACATTTCTGAAAACGGTACCTATAAAGCCAGTGACGATGGCTATTATGGATATTCAGAGGTGACGGTCAGCGGCATCGGAACCGTAACAGGAAAAGACGGTGACGGTGATGATGCAAAAGCCTCGGTTGACCCGGATACAGGAGAAATTGTCATTACCAAGCTGCCATACTCAATAAGTGTTGTAACGCATCCGAATGTAACCGAATACAGCGATGGCGCGACAATAGATTTTTCGGGTATGGTTGTCAAAGGGTATTTGAAGTCGGGCGATTTGTGGACGGACAGCAGTCACCCAGACGGCGTAATCCCGATTTCGGAACTTACGCTGCCTGTAACGACAGCAGACAGCGGAAGCGTATCTGGTGAAAGTGCAACGTCACCTCTCATCCCAGAATCATTGCCTTGCGGGCATTCTGGCACCAATTCAGCTGGGCCGGAGGATAGCACAGCGGATGACGTAGAACATTTTTCAGTGTCTGGCGGTGCAGTAACACTATGGAAAGGCAGTATTCGCACTATAAATGATGTTTGTGCATCTTCCGATGCGTCTGCGGTTGTCAATTATAGCTTGTATCGCGCAAACGGGCAAACAATACATGATACATATGGCTTGAATAGTAATTATACTTACAACGGTCTGACCGTGTATTTTAGAGGGGGGTCAGGCGCTTGGAGTTATGGCAAAATCATAAAAACGGTAAATCCCGATGCTACAGGTATTGCAGAAAAATATAGTAAAGCCGCTATTGCCTGGACAATGATCTACGGCACAATAACACCGGGCGGTCA
Organism: Clostridia bacterium; assembly: GCA_017512905.1. Classification (GTDB taxonomy): domain Bacteria; phylum Bacillota; class Clostridia; order Christensenellales; family Aristaeellaceae; genus UBA2862. The sequence goes on along the minus strand of JAFWEL010000153.1, from coordinate 8,536 downwards.
GGTCATTCCAGTGCAGTACACTGGCGGAGAAAAGACGCTGGAAAGCAGCTTTACTATTACGGTAAACCCGACTACACCCGGCTACGGCACTGAGGAATAAAAGGAGCGTGATACCATGACTGATTACAGGAAATACATCCTCTCCACCGGCACCCACTACATCAGCAACAGCGGCAGCGATGAGAACGGCGGCATCAAGGGCGGCAAAGCAGGAGACCAGTCCGGGAAGGAGTGGTGTCTGAAGAAGTGGTACTTCCGTCCCTGGACCTGCGTGTTGCGTTTCCCGGACATCATCGTCGGCACCCTGATCGCCCAGCTGGGCATCGACGCAGCGCTGAATGATCGCATCGGCTACGACCAGGGCCAGCGGGACACCTTCTGGCGGGAGGTCCGGAAGGTGGGCTACTTGCCCGCGCGGGTCAAGACCGCCTGCGAGGAGGACTGCACCGCCGGGGTGAATGCCCTGGTTCACTGCGCGGCGTACCTGCTGGACATCCCCGAGCTGAAGAAGATCCCGGAGACCGGCGTGCGCAGCTCCAACATGCGCCGCCTGTTCAAAGCCGCGGGCTTCAAGGTGCTAACCGACACCAAGTACCTGAAGAGCGGCGACTACCTGCTCCCCGGTGACATCCTGCTCTATGACAATCACCACGGCGCGACGAACGTCACCTGCGGCAAGAAAGTCCGGGGCAGCTACACCTACCGCGACGTGATCGACAACCTGGACGAGTACCGGGGCAAGGTCGACCCGGAGTCGGACGGCCTGCGCGGCGGCGACAGCGGCTCCGAGGTAAAGGCCATGCAGGAGCGGCTCTTGAAGTGGAACCCGCAATGCCTGCCGGAATACGGCGCTGACGGCGACTTCGGGAAAGAGACCGAGGACGCGGTCAAATTCTTCCAGAAGGGCAAGGGCCTGTCCGAGACCGGCGTCTACGACGCGGCGACCGAGGCCGCGCTGATCGCCACCACCAGCGGCCACGTGCAGATCACCGGCGGCTCCGTCAACGTGCGCAGCGCCCCGGGCACGTCCTCCCGCGACATCGGCACGGTGCACGAGGGCGACATCCTGATCTACCAGGGCGTCACCGAGGTGGCCGACGGCAAGCCCTGGTATCTGATCGTCCACGACAACGCCAACGGCTGGGTATCCTCCAAATACGCCCAGCTGATCGAATGAGACGGGCGCTTCGCCTGACCGCCGCCGTGGTCCTGCTGGCCGGGGCGCTTTTTATTGCCTTGGTAACTGTGCGACGGTGGGCGGGGTTTGAGGGCCTTGACCCGTATTTCATCGACTACGACCGCCCAGGCGTGGACATCACGTCCGAGGGCCCATAATCCAGCACAAAGGAGATCGACATGGATGCCACACGTCAGATCCAGGTTGCCGTCGCCCGCGTCGACCTCATGCTCCTACACGCGCGCGCCGCCCTGCCGGCGTTGATCCTGGCCGTCGCGCTGATCGTGGTGGCTGTATTGATGATTAGAAGGAGGTATCACAAATGACATGGGACAAGGTACTGAAGGCCCTGGCAGCCATCACCGGCGCGCTCGCCGGTTTGTTTGGCGAGTGGAACACGGCGCTGACGATCCTGGTGATCGTGATGGCCATGGACTACATCACCGGTGTGATCGTGGCAGTCATGCACCGCTCGCCCAAGACCGATGGCGGCGGCCTGAGCTCCAAGGTGGGCTTCATCGGCCTGGCACGGAAGGGCTTCATGATCCTGATCGTGCTGTTGGCCACGCTGCTGGACCGCGCCGTGGGCAACAGCGCTATGGTCTTTCAGACGGCCATGGTGTTCTACTACATTGCCAATGAGGGCCTTTCCATTCTCGAGAATGCCGACCTCATAGGCGCCCCTTTCCCCACCTTCCTCCGGGAACGTTTGGAGAGCATGCAGGAGGAAAAGCAAAAGCCTCCCGAAGGATAGAAGAGGCGTATTACAACCAATGGGCTGTCGCACTATCAAATGATACTGCGACAGCCCTTATGACTTAAAGATTCTCCGCTTCACCTATGGCAAAAGGCGGTAATGGGAGATTGGAGATCAACAATTCCTGGCCCGTTGTTCGTACCCTGGAAGCGCAAGAATAATCCATAAACATGGGTTGGTAGCGTGTTCCTGTATCCCCGTAGAGGCCACAGATATAAGGCGCGTCGTCATAGCTTATAAGCCAATTCAGATGGTGAACGCGACGAACATAATTCGCAAGCTGCACATGATCCTGGTTTGTATAGTAGTGGCGATATATTTGAGCGCCCTTCTCATAGTAGGGTGGATCAAAAAAAGCAAAACAATTCTCATTCAGAAATCGTTGATCCTGCGATCTCATGAAAAATAGAGCATCATTGCAGTATACTTCAACATGATCGCGATACGCAGCCAGTTTACGAATAATCTCAATGATTTTTCCTTTATTAAAGCGACAATCGATCGCATATTTGGATTGTTGCCGGATCCCGCCGATGGGATTTGCTTTTAAAATGCCTGAAAAGTTGGTTCGATTGAAGAACAAGCCCGCATAAGCCAGTTCAAGAAGCTCAGCGTCTCCCAATACAGTCATTTCCCGGTACGGTTGAAGCTCATGCCAAGTTGTGATGGATACGTTCACTCTTTCGATCTTTTCGCAGAGACGATCTGTATCTCTAAACACACATTCCCAAAAGGCATAAATCAGTATATCCTTTTCGCAGAGCACCAGGGTATTGATCTGGTTCCTTTGAAGCAATTCCAAGCCTACCGCGGCGCTTCCGGCATATGGTTCAAAAAATGTGCACCCTTGGAGGTGGTTTGCCTGCAACAACGCATCGATATAGTTGGACAGCGACCTCTTTGCCCCAGGATAACGTAAGGGATTTATCATCATTGGCATAAAGATCCCTCCTAAGTAATCTGGTCAAGGATCCATTGAATTACCGCATACATACCATTCGCGGCAATGCTCTCCAGTGAATCCGCAGTAAGACTTACAGTTCCAGGAGCATGTATGGTCGCGTTCAGGAACTCCCGATGCCCTGCGTGGATTATCTGATTATAGGCGCGCCGTATATCACTCTCTGGAAAAACCTGATTTAGATTATTCATGATAAAGGTTTCCATGTTACTGAGCGATGGAGGGATTCTATTTAAACCCTGAAAATATGCACCCCACAAATTAATCTGTTTAAGTCTTAAACACAGTGCCTGCTCATACACCGTACGAAGAATCATGCCCGTAGCATTCGGAAATACCTTGTATGCTTTCTGCCCACCACAATTCCTGTTAGAGAGTTGGTAGAGCTCATGAATAGCCACCAGCAATCCCTGGTGGTCAAGCTTTGAAGCATTTAGCTTATGCCAGTCAATCATCTCAAAAAACATTCGCGGTGCAGGACCACCTGGATTTGGGCCGCCAGGTTGGGGACCACTGGAGGAATTTCCACTTTGTGAGCCTTGTGCAGGCGGAACTCGAGGCGGCCTGTTTTCCGGGTGCTGGCGATCTGTATCTGCGTTTCCCTGCTCAGGCGGGATCTGTGTAGGTGGATTATGAGCAAAGCCCTCTGCTGGTGAAGCATTATCGGGGACTCTGTCAGTTGATGGTCCTTCGTGCGGATCATCACTATGATCCGCACCTGGATCGCGCTGTTCAACCTGCTCTGCAGCGTCAATGACAGATTGAATAAGCGGCCGGATCCCTGGAACATCTGACAATACGTGTCGGGTATTGATGTGTTCCAGAACAATAGCCTGTTCAAAGACCAATTGCGTGATTTCTTCAAACAAGGTGCCTGGCAAGCTGCTGACCGTATTAAGGGTTTCGTCATATTCGATTTTCAGAAACTCCCTTGGACTGACTTTATTACCATTAGGAAGTTGAAATTTAGCCTTAAAGATTCTCCAAAACGGATCTGTCTTCAAATCAACGATGTCCCGATCGAAGTCAGGATGAGCAGTCGTATATTTCATATAGGCAGAGTAAAACAATTTGTACTCTCGGATATCACTTCTAATCTCGTTTTCTTTGATATCCGTAATCTGAGACAATGTGCTGATGCTCTGTCCATTCCCGTCTCTGTAATTCGCCGCAAAAAACTGTTTCTTTGCCAGGGGTTTCCATTGCATTACACCCTCAATGTGTCGCTTGGACATCAGTTCGAGTGCTGCATCTCTGCTGTCCAGTACATCGACTTCTATTGTGCTGCAATTCTCGATCAGTTTTTGGGTAGCATGGGGTATATGCTGGTTAAACTTATCTGGTATGAGATTGCGAGATAAAAGAAGTTGGAGCGAGCATGTACGCCGATTGCCTTCTATTACGACATATCTGTCGTTTTCCTTCAGGACAACAATCCTTTCACCAGGCAAAAGTCCGCCATACTCATTAATACCCTTAACCAATTGGCAAACGTTCTCATAGGTCAACAGGTATTTGCGAATATCAGCCTGCGAGCGGGTGGTAAGAATCACAAAACGTGGATTGCTCTCATCCAGGTATAATTCCAATGGGGAGATAGTGATAGCCATGGTATATTCCCTCCTCAAACATACGTTTGCGGCTCTTATCGCGTTTGTAATGTCCAATCCAAATCTATCTTAAGCATCTGGCGTCCAGGGACATCCACCTTTACAGACTCCTTGCCAACTCACAGCTTTCCCTCCAGGGCTTCCAAATCGGACAGCACACGGACAACCTGTACATCGTCACCCATGACGCGATAGAACACGCCATAACCGCCAATCGGAGCCCTGCGAATGCTCAGAGTCTGAAATACGGGATGTGACGTAAGCGCGTAAAGCATGGGGTTTGCTTCCAAACGATCATAGCAAAGGGACAGCCTGTCCAGGAAGCCGGCAGCCGCATCCGGATTGTGTAGCTCCGTGGAGATGTAGGCAACGATGCCATCCACATCTGCGTCAGCGTTTTCGGAGATGAAAAGATTATAAGCCATACTTCTCCCTTACCGCCTTCAAAGCTGGTCGCGCGGGCTTTGTCCTGCCCGCCTCGATGTCCCGAAGCCCCTGCATCAGCTTGATGGCCGCAGTAGACTCCAGCACACGGTCAAACGCTTCCGACGACATGATCACCATGTCGGCATAGCCGTTTTTCGTTATGGTGATTGGGCAGGGCGTTTCATGACAAAGCTGGGACACCGCAGTGGTATTCTTCAGATCCCTGATGGGGATACATGGATTCAACATATCTAATCCCCCTTGTCTGCTTTAGTGGGATTATTATACCACAGCAAAGAGAGAAGCGCAAGATATCATTTTGATTTCGAATCACACACTATGGAATGCAGGACGTCAACCCGATTCCTGCACTTTTCCCGCCTTCAGGAGCGCCCATGGGCGGTGATCGCTCTGGATTACACCGCCAGCGGAGCAGGATTTTCCCGTCTGAAGGTTGAATTTTGAATCATTCCCTGCAAAGCAGGAAAATGAAAGGATGTACACCATGTCGATCTATAAATCATCGAAACAACCCAATCGCTTTAAACACGGCCTTGATGAAATTTACGATCTCAGAGATATGCTCAAGAAAAAGGGTCAGTATGACAGTAAATGCCGCTACCTTGAAATCATGGCGGTGAGACTTCTTTTTATCGAGGACAGCCTTCGCGTCATTCGCAGCTTTCTCGCGTGCGGCCTCGGCCTTCTGATCGGCCACCTGCTGTCTGCGTTGTTCATGGGTGGCCAGTAAGTCCTCACCCTTGGCATCAACATAATAATCCGGGAGGCGTTCATCCATCCAATGCGGTTCACAGCGCACCAGCCTGTTCCGTATCATTTCATTGAGACGCCGGCTTGCGTTGTCGCCAATGAATGCCTTTATCTCCATGCTCCCGGCTTTACGGTCTGGCTGTTTGCTGATGAAGTCAAGGATGTCAAGATCAGTCTTCAATTCTGGCATACCAAAATCGCCTTTCTGTTGTTTTGAATTGTTTCGACTCCGACCGCTATGTGATACTTTTGTAAAAAACAAGCACTTGCCAAACTGTCTGACACACGGTATTATACAAGTGCATGGAGGTGACAACATTGACCTACGGCGACCCAAGGATCACGGCCCGCATGCCCGAGCCTGTCATCAAGGCGCTGAAGCAGCTGGCGCAGGACCAGAACAGGACTCCATCGGACATCCTGCGCGACTTGGCCATCAAGGAACTGAAGCGCGCGGGGTATCTCAGAAAGTCTGAGAAGGGAGAGGATTCCAGTGCATAATTATTAATAAAAAGTCCGCTTGAAGTAGGCGATCTCCAAGCGGATTAAGAAAAGAGTTCGGCGGCTTGAAGCCACCTGGTACACCATCAGGGGCTCGAACCCTGGACACCCTGATTAAGAGTCAGGTGCTCTACCAACTGAGCTAATGGTGCATATGGAGCGGTAGACGAGACTCGGACTCGCGACCTCCACCTTGGCAAGGTGGCGCTCTACCAACTGAGCTACTACCGCATACAGGTTTGGAGCGGGTGATGGGAATCGAACCCACGTAGCCAGCTTGGAAGGCTGGAACTCTACCATTGAGTTACACCCGCACGCTTCAATGGAAAGATTGGAGCGGTAGACGAGACTCGGACTCGCGACCTCCACCTTGGCAAGGTGGCGCTCTACCAACTGAGCTACTACCGCATACCGGAAGATGGTGCGGGCGAAGGGACTTGAACCCATACGCCATCAGGCACCAGAACCTAAATCTGGCGCGTCTGCCAATTTCGCCACGCCCGCAGATGATCCGGGGATGAACGCGCTGCCCAGAAACTGGGAAAGCAGCCGCGACAGCCAACGAATGCTATTATAACGTGTACAGCCCGATTTGTCAAGCCCTGAGTTTTATTAATTTCTGGTATGTATCTTCAATCAGCGGAATGGAATCGCTGATGAAAGCTTCCACATACGCCTCATCGATGAACTGGACCGGCTCATGGCGGGGACATTCGCCGCGATAGGCCTCCAGCAGGTCCTTTCGCCATTGGCTGAACATATACCCCTCCAACAAAGGGTGGTCCTGGGGGGTCTGCGCGTTTTCCAGCAGCGCCAGTATCGCCTGAAGGCGGGGCCGCGTGGCCAGGAGCCGGAAATCGGTGACAAAGGTGTCGTTATAGTAGATGTCCGTATTCAACAGGCCGTCGGGCCGCATGATCCCGGGCAGCGTCCGCTTGTAACGGGGCACCCATTGGCCGTCCGCCAGCACATGTACGCCGTAGCCGATGTCAAAGGGCTCCGAACGCTCCAGCCAGTAGCGGATCACGTCGTCCGGGTGAGGCGAGATCCAGTTGTTCAGGTGCACCTCGTTCTTGTGGGATTTGTCGCTGCCATCGCGCACATGGACGGCATCCGGTGAGATGGCACCATAGAAGAACTCAGGGCTTTCCCTGTATTCCGGGTGCCGCTCCGCCCACAGATCCGCCACCGCCAGGTGTACCATTGTCAATGCCATTTTAGTCTCTTCCCTTTCACTGTAGCTGTCTCTATTTTAGCAATGACCTCGGGATTTGTCAAATCTCTCAATCCGGCAATATATCCCTTGATTCTTAATATGGCAGCCGCTATAATAGGCTTGACAACAGAAAAAGCCTTATCCAGAGTGGCGGAGGGACAGGCCCGATGATGCCCGGCAACCGGCAGGCGGCAACGCCGGTAAGGTGCCAATTCCTGCGGACGGGTTTTCCGTTCGAAAGATGAGGCGAGCTTGATAATGGTCAACTCGCCGACAGGGCGGGTTTTTTGTTGATCTTCTCTACAAAGGAGTTTGCGTCATGAGACATTTCTTTACCTCTGAGTCCGTCACCGAGGGCCATCCGGACAAGGTGTGCGATCAGATCTCCGACGCCGTTCTGGACGCCATACTGGCCCGGGACCCCGACGCCCACGTGGCCTGCGAATGCGCCGCCACCACCGGCATGGTGCTGGTCATGGGCGAGATCAGCACCACCGCGTATGTGCCCATCGACCAGATCGCCCGGGAAAAGATCGTCGAGATCGGCTATGACCGGGCGAAGTATGGCTTCGACGGCCATTCCTGCGCCGTGCTGGTCAGCGTGGACGAGCAATCCCCCGACATCGCCCAGGGCGTGGTCCGGGAAGACGCCGATCAGGGCGCGGGCGACCAGGGCATGATGTTTGGCTATGCCTGCGACGAAACCGACGCCTACATGCCCCTGGCCATTTCCCTGGCCCACGGGCTGACCCGGCGGCTGGCCGAGGTGCGAAAGAACGGCACACTCCCCTATCTGCGCCCGGACGGCAAGGCCCAGGTGACCATTGAGTACGACGACGACCGCGCCGTGCGCATCGAAGCCGTGGTCATCTCCACACAGCACTCGCCGGAAGTCCCCCAGGACACGATCCGGGACGACATGATCGAAACGGTGATCAAGCCCGTATTGCCCGCCGAATTGCTGGACACCGACACGAAGTATTTTGTGAACCCCACCGGGCGTTTCGTCATTGGCGGACCCCAGGGCGACGCCGGCCTGACCGGCCGCAAGATCATCGTGGACACCTACGGCGGTTACGCCCACCACGGCGGCGGCGCGTTCTCCGGCAAGGACCCC
>JAFWEL010000012.1 GCA_017512905.1 Clostridia bacterium | reverse complement strand
GTGCTGAGCCTGAACATCCCCAAGAAGGATGAGAAGAAGCTTCCCGAGAAAAAGGTCATCATGATCGAAGGATAAAATTCCCGTCATACCTCCCCCTGTCGGAGCAATCCGGCAGGGGTTTTCCATTATAAACTGGAAAACGTCCTTTTTTGCCTTCTCTCGCGGCCACCAGGCGAGAGGAGGTTCTTTTATGACGGAGAAAGAGAAAAGAACGATTCTGGACATGCGGGCGGCAGGCAAGCAGTACAAGGAAATATCAGCGGTTCTGGGCATCGAGGTCTCTGCACTGAAGGTGTTTGTGCATCGGCAGAAGCATAAAGATGTCAGGAGGTGCGAACAGTGCAAGAAAGTGCTGCCGAAAGATGCGCGGAAGACCCAGCGGTTCTGTTCTGACAAATGTCGAAATGACTGGTGGTACAGCCATCAGGGCGAGCTCCAGGGAGAACGGCTCACCACCTTTGTCTGCGCGGTTTGCGGGAGAGGGTTCACATCGTACAAACAGGCAAAATACTGTTCCAGAGCATGTTTCTTTGCATCAAGACGATCATAACTACCAGCGGCACGTCGCCGCTTTTTTTGTGGTTGAAATCAATAGTCAAACGCAGGATTCAATGTCCAAACGCAAGGTGGCTATATCCAAACGTAGGGGTATATAGTCAAACGCAAGGAGCCAATGGTCAAACGCAAGAAAGCCCCTGCGTTTGACCATTGACCCCATTTTTGCCACAAGATGCTGTTTTCGACCGGGGTATACAAGCATTATCCAAACGGAACAAAGCGTAGAACGCCCATAGACTGGGCGCTTTCAGCCAAAAAGTAACAACGCTGATTTCGTATCAAAACCAGCGTTGTTGGGTGGTGGAGCATACCGGATTCGAACCGGTGACCTCTACAATGCGAATGTAGCGCGCTAGCCAACTGTGCTAATGCCCCAAATTGTGGCTTAGATTTTTGAACAGAATCTACAAACTGTTTCTTCTGGGTTATCAGCTGTTGGGGTGATAGTAAGAACTGCTCGTTCTAGCCAACTGTGCTAATGCCCCATATTCCTTTACTGTTCGATACCATTCATATCGAACAGAAATGATTATAGCATTACAGGAGGGAAAATGCAATAGCCTGGAATGTAAAATTTCAGGGTGCCTTTGAATATAAATAGTCACAGCACCTTTGAATATGAAATGTCACAGTGCCTTCTGATCAGGCAGAGGGGCGGCTCCGGATGGGTCGGGGAAGCGCTTTGTCCCCTGGATGGGATGATTCTGGTCAAAATTGGGTGGGATGGTGATTCAGCCGCTTTTTTCCTTGACAGATGTGGGCAAAATGCAATAAAATAGAGTTGGTATTTTGGGCCTTGCCCAGGCTTGTCGGTCGATGCCGAAGCGTGGGTTCCGCCCTGGCAATGGCGCTTTGGGTTTGTGGCGCATGTCTGGCCCGATGCCAAAGCGAACAGGGAAAGGTGCGCGTGGAATGGTTCACTGGATGGCAAATTGGCGTCGTATGGCGGTCCTTGCAGGGGCGCTACTGGCGCTGTGGGCAATGGCGATGACGGGGGCGTGGGCAGAGGACGCGCCGCAGTCGGCGCTGCACATTGACTTCACCGCCCAGCCCGCCATGATGGTGGCCCCCGGGGACATCAGCATGACCTTCCTGATCGAAAATCGCTCCAACCGGCCCGTCCAGAACATCTACCTCACCTCCGCTGACGGCCTGCTCTCGGAGCCCATCGGCCAGCTGGGGGCCGGTGAGAGCCAGACGCTGGTGCGGCCCCACGCCGTCACCCAGGAGGAACTGGACGCCGGGCAGGTGGTCTATACCATCAGCCACGACCCCCAGGAATCCGGCGGCGAGAAGGAGGTCTACACCCTCAGCGTCCCCATCATCAAGGGCGAGCAGCAGCCCGGAGTGGCCTTCACCCGGCAGTTTTCGTCTCAGTACGCGATGCGGGACGGGCTGATGACCGTCACCTACAGGATCGTCAACACCGGCAACGTGCCGCTGAGCGCGCTGCGCATCCGGGATTCCCTGGGCGACTTCACCGGGCGAATGGAGCAGCTGGACGTGGGCGAATCGAAGAGCTTCATCAGCCGCGTCACCCTTGCCGGGGACGACCTGTCCGTTCCGGTGCTGGAATACGCGGTGCCCACCGGCGACGAATTCTCCGTCAGCCTGGACCCCGCCCCGATCCACATCGCCGACGACCACCTGATCACATCCTTCTACGTGCGCCAGGCCGAGTTCAACGAGGACATCGCCGACGCCATACTGATCCTGACGAACCTGGGCAACGTGGATTATACCAACATCACCGTGTGGGACGACGTTTACGGCGGCGTCATCGCTGACGCCATCAGCCTGCCCAGCGGCGCCCATCCCGTGGAGATCCCCTATACCTACCCTCTGCGGGGCGAAGGGGAATACCGCTGGCACATCACCGGCGCCAACAGCGCCGGACAACTGCTGGACCTGCGCACCAGCACCATCGTGGCCTCCAATGAGCCCGGGACCCGGCAGATGGATATCAGCCTGACCGCCCAGACCGCAACGCCCAGGATCAACCGTCCAGGCCACGTCACCTTCGACTTCACGATCCTCAACACCGGCACTGTCATGGCCCGGGACGCCCGGCTCTACGAGGTCAACCGGGGCGACATCCGCCGGCTGGCCGTAATTCCCCGGGGCGAACGGGAGCCCACCGTGTTCAGTGCCAGCTATGACGTCAGCCAGGACGCGGAGTTCATATTCTGCCTGGAGTACACCGATGCCCAGGGCCACCAGCAGGCCCAGACCACCAGCCCCATCGCCGTTCAGATCGTCCCCGACGGGGTCGATCCCCAGCGGCTGGACGCCTCCGGCGGGGCTTGGGAGGGCGAATCGGTGAAGCCGGGGAGCAACAGCGCCACCTTCGTCGTGCTGCTCATCATCGCCGGCGCGGCCCTGACGGTGATGATCACCATACTGGCGGTCACCTCCATCCGCGCCCGCCGGGACCGCATGAGGCGCATGGCCGCCGAGAAGCAGCGCATCAAGGCGGAGCTGGGCCGGACCGGTTCCTTCCCCGCCGTCAAGGGCGGACGCCCGCCCCGGCGCAACGACAGGGGCAATTCCAAAAAGAGCAAATAATCGCCGCGACACGCGGCAAGAGGGGTATAGATATGGATAGCGACAGCACGAGATGGCTGAAACTGCGCAGCGGCTCTGAGATACGCGGGCCGGAGCAGCAGCTGACTGACGAACGGGCCGAAAAGCTGGGCTACGCCTTTGCCTGCTGGCTGGCCGAGCGCCGGGGACGCACCCCGGACTCCCTGGTCCTGGCCGTGGGCCGGGATCCCAGGCCCTCGAGCGGACGGATCAAGGCGGCGCTGACCCGGGGCATCACCGCCGCGGACAGCGACGTGCTGGACTGCGGCCTCTGCCCCGCCCCGGCGCTGTTCAAGGCCGTGCAGCCGGATTGCGGCAACGCCGACGGCGCGTTGATGGTGACCGCCAGCACCGCCGACCCGACCCTGAACGGCCTGCGCTTCATGACGGCCGACGGCGGACTGAAGGGGTCGGACGTGGACGAGATACTGCTCTGGGCACGGGACGCCGAGGTGCCGGAGCGGCTGGTGGCGCGCCACGATGCCGACGGGCTGTATTACGAGGGCCTGCGCGGCGCGGCGGCCCGCTACCTGGAGGACGACGCGCTGAAGCCGCTGCTGGGCATGCGGGTGGTTGTGGATGCCCGCTCCAGCGTGGGCCAGGGCTATGTCCACTTCCTGGACGCCCTGGGCGTGGAGACCGAGGGCAGCCTGCATCCCCTCGAGGGCGAGGCCGGCATCGCCGACAGCCCCGACGACCCCCAGACCATCGACGCCGTGGTCCGCGCCGTGAAGACGGTTCGGGCCGACATGGGCGTGCTGTTCAACGCCGACGGCAGCCGCGCCGCCATCGTGGACGGCGAGGGCCGTCTCATCGCCCAGAACCGGCTGATCGCGCTGGTGGCCGCCATGCTGCTGGACCAGGCGCCCGGCGCCACCATCGTCACTGACAGCGTGACCTCCTCGGGCCTGTCGGCTTTCATCGCCGAGTGGGGCGGCATCCACTACCGCTTCAAGCGGGGCTACCGCAGCGTCATCGACGAGGCCATCCGCCTGAACGCCGAGGGCATCGACTGCCCGCTGGCCATCGAGACCAGCGGCCACGCCGCCTTCCGGGACAACGGCTTCGTGGACGACGGCATCTACCTGGCTACCCGGGTGATCTGCGAGGCGCTGAACCGAAAGCGGGAGGGCCAGAGCGTATTCAGCCTGATCGACGACCTTAAGGAGCCCGTGGAGAGCGTGGAGATCCGCCTGCCCGTCCTCGAAGCGGAGGACCCGTCCGCCGCCAGCCAGGAGGTGGTGGAGACGCTGCTGAGCTATACGCTGGACGACCCCAGCTGGCAGATCGCCCAGGACAACCGGGAGGGCGTGCGCATCATCTTCAACCTCGACGGTGACGTGAACAACGCCTGGTTCCAGCTGCGCATGTCCGTCCACGACCCGGTGATGGTGCTGAATGCCGAGAGCGACGTGCCCGGCGGCGTCAAACGCATCCTCGGCGCGCTGTACGCGTTGATCCAGGACAATCAATCCCTGGATCTGGAAAAGCTGCGCCGTGCCGCGGGGAAGGATTGAGGAGCGAATGTAAAGACATATTCTGATTTGTCGCGTTGCGACAAATCAGAATTTACCTACGCCTGAACAGTTACGAAATCTGCAATATTCCTCCTTCCGCAACCCCTCCGTACGCCCCACCCAACCAACACCGTGCAAGGGAGCGTTTGCCATGGGATATTACGATCCACTGAGAGATTATCTGATGGGCTGCCACAGCGATGAGGTCGCCCTGACCTTCGCCGAGGTGGAGGCCATACTGGAGCGCGCGCTGCCGGCGTCCGCCCGGAAATACGACGCCTGGTGGGCCAACCTGGGCGACGACGTCTCGACCCGGCACAGCCATGCCCGGTCCTGGCACGATGCGGGCTACCGGGCCCGGGCCAACCGCACCGCGGGCACGGTGGTCTTCCGGCGCGCCGACCCGCCCGGGAGCGCCGGTCTCTCCCCCGCCGGACTCCCGGACGACGGGCATACCATCGCGCTGATCGCCTGTGCCAAGCAGAAGGAGGCCTATCCCTGCCCGGCGCGCGAGCTGTACGCCCCCAGCACGCTGTTCAGCCTGTCCTATCGTTACGCGAAGACCTGTGCCGAGCGGGTTTACATACTCTCCGCGAAGCACGGCCTGGTGGACGAGGACGCCGTACTCGAGCCCTACGACGAGACGCTGAACGACCTGCCCGCCGAGGCGCGCAAGGCCTGGGCCGACCGGGTGCTCGGGCAGCTGGCCCAGGTCTGCGACACCCAGGCCGACCACTTCATCATCCTCGCCGGCCGGAATTATTATGAATACCTGCTGCCCGGGCTGAAGAACGTGACGCTGCCCCTGGGCAACCTGCCCCTGGGCAAGCGCATCGAGCTGCTGAACCGGCTCAGCGTCCGCTTTGACAGCGCGCCCAGCGGCGCGGAGGGCGCGGCGCTGTGGCTGCACCGGCTGTTCGAGCGACTGCCCCGCTACGAATGGCAGGACATCGACGACATCCCCTTCGAGGACGGCGTCTACATCGTCTATGAGCGTGGCGAGACCTACCACGGCTACGCCCGAGTGGTGCACGTGGGAGCGCACACCTCCCCCGGCCGGCTGAAGCAGCGGCTGATGGACCACTTCCAGCGGGAGGACCGCAACGCCAGTATCCTCCGCAGGAACATCGGCAGGGCCCTGCTGAACCGCGCCAAGGACCCGTACCTGGACATCTGGTCCCTGGACACCTCCAGGTATCCCAACCGGGACCGGGAGCAATCCAGGACCCAGCGGCAGGTGGAGCAGGACGTCAGCGCCTACATGCGCGTCAACATGGCCTTCTCGGTCATCCCCATGGCCCCCACCGAGGCGCGCCTGCGGCTGAAGGCGGCCATCATCGCCACGCTGCACCAGGCGGAGGACTTCGCCCCCAGCGACGGCTGGCTGGGCCAGCACAGCCCCGAGCAGGCCATCCGGGAAAGCGGCCTGTGGCTGAAGCAGGCGCTGGACGCCGACCCCCTCACCGCCGATGAATCGCTGCGCCTGGCGCGGCTCATCGCGCCGGGGATATAATACTGTTCTCAACCCAAATATAGACAATCCTGTGGCGTCTTTTCCGCTGCGCCTGCGTTGAAGCCCCTTGACTTGCCGCCCTAAAGGACTAGCTTCGCGTCGCCCTAAAGGACTAGCTTCGCGTCGCCCTAAAGGACTAGCTTCGCGTCGCCAGCAAGCCTGCGGGTCTTCGCCTTGACGCAACGAAAAATCCACTCACAGTATTTGTCTACATTCAGATTGAGAACAGTATAATGCCCTGTCATTGCCGATATAAATTCCCGCTACGGGCTTGTCCGCGGCGGGGTTTATATGTTATAATGACAGGGGGAGCGGTGTATGCCGCTCACATACAGATCGTACCCAATTAAATATTCAGATAGGAGTGCATTCCCATGAGCAACGAAAACATCGTCAGCACCATCCGCTCGCTGGCCGTCGACGGCGCAGAAAAGGTCCGGGACGCCCGTTCCGAGCTGACCGTCAACGCCATCCGCATACTGGCCGCCGAGGGCGTCCAGAAGGCCAAGTCCGGCCATCCCGGCATGCCCATGGGCTCGGCTCCCGCCGCCTATGCCATCTGGGGCAAGCAGATGCATCACAATCCCGATGATCCCAAGTGGATCAACCGCGACCGCTTCGTGCTGTCCTCCGGCCACGGCTCCATGCTGATTTACGCGCTGCTGCACCTGTTCGGCTACGGGCTGACCATCGAGGACCTGAAGCAGTTCCGCCAGTTCGGCTCCAAGACCCCCGGCCACCCCGAATACGGCCACACCCGTGGCGTTGAGACCACCACCGGCCCCCTGGGCCAGGGCATCGCCAACGCCGTCGGCATGGCCATGGCCGAAAAGCACCTGGCGGCCAAGTTCAACCGCGAGGGCTTCAACGTGATCGACCACTACACCTACTGCATCCTGGGCGACGGCTGCATGATGGAGGGCATCAGCCACGAGGCCTGCTCCCTGGCCGGCACGCTGGGCCTGAACAAGCTGATCGCCGTGTATGACGACAACGAGATCTCCATCGAGGGCAACACCGACATCGCCTTCCGCGAGGACGTGCCCGCCCGCTTCCGGGCCTATGGCTGGAACGTGATCGACGTGAAGGAGGGCAACTGCTGGAAGCAGGTGAACGCCGCCCTGAAGCTGGCGAAGCACGCCGACAAGCCCACCCTGGTGGTCACCCACACCAGCATCGGCTACGGCTCCCCCAAGGCGAACACCTCCTCCGCCCACGGCGAGCCCCTCGGCGAGGAGAACATCGCCCTGACCAAGAAGGCTCTGGGCTGGCCCTGCGAGGAGCCCTTCGCCGTGCCCCAGGAGGTCTATGACTGCACCGGCGAGGCCATCGCGGCCGGCAAGAAGGCCCAGGCCGAGTGGGAGGCCCTGTTCGCCGAGTACGCCAAGAAGTATCCCGAACTGAAGGCCGAGTGGGACCAGTGGTTCTCCGAGGACCTGCCCGTCGACCTGACCAAGGACGCCGAGCTGTTTGCCTTCGAGGGCAAGTCCGCCACCCGCAATTCCAGCGGCGTGACCCTGAACCGCCTGGCCGAGCGCATCCCCAACCTGTTCGGCGGCTCCGCCGACCTGGCGCCCTCCAACAAGAGCAACATGAAGGGCAAGGGCGATTTCTCTGCCGAGACGCCGGAGGGCCAGAACATCCACTTCGGTGTGCGCGAGCACGCCATGGCGGCCATCTGCAACGGCATCAAGCTGCACGGCGGCCTGCGCCCCTACTGCGCCACCTTCTTCGTGTTCAGCGATTACATGAAGAACGCCATGCGCATGAGCAGCATCATGAACCTGGGCATCCCCTACATCCTGACCCACGATTCCATCGGCGTGGGCGAGGACGGCCCGACCCATCAGCCCATCGAGCAGCTGGCCGGCCTGCGCGCCGTGCCTGGCCTGATCGTCTATCGCCCCGCGGACAGCAAGGAGGTCGCCGCCGGCTGGATCGCCGCCATGACTGAGAAGCATCCCGTGGCGCTGGTGCTGACCCGCCAGGACCTGCCCCTCTACGACAAGAGCGGCCTGGAGGCCCTGAAGGGCGGCTACATCATCTCCGACAGCGAGAAGGAAACCCCCGACGTGCTGCTGATGGCCTCTGGCTCCGAGGTGGAGCCCTGCGTGGCGGCCCAGGCCCTGCTGAAGGAGGAGGGCATCGACGCCCGCGTCATCTCCATGCCGTCCTTCGAGCTGTTTGACGCCCAGAGCGACGAATACAAGGAGTCCGTCATGCCCAAGGCCGTGCGCGCCCGCGTGGCCGTGGAGGCCGCCGCCACCTTCGGCTGGCACAAGTACGTGGGCCTGGACGGCGCGGTGATCGGGCTGGATCACTTCGGCGCCTCCGCCCCCTACAAGTTCCTGTTCAAGGAATACGGCTTCACCGCCGAGAACGTGGCCGCGACCGCGAAGAAGGTCATCGGCTAAAGTTCGCTTGACGCATATACCCACCCGCAGGGGCGGCGAAACGCCGCCCCTGCCCGTTTATCTTCTGTGACGGTACTGTGACGGTAGGGATGGTATGATTGTGCCATCGAAAGGACAAGCGCCAGAGCGCAACCCCCTGCCGCCGGAATACAGGCGAGGCACACCGACCCCCGAAGGAGGAAAGCATCATGTCTGATTTTGTTGAGCTGAACATGGACGAGCTGGAGCAGGTCATCGGCGGCCGCACGGCGACCGTCAACACCGGCACCCCAGATAACGCCGCCATTCGCAACGCCCCCGGCAACGGCGCGATCATCGCGTCGCTGAAAAACGGAACCCTGGTGAACACCGTGGGCACACCCGTCTACGATGTCGGCACCGACCGGAACTGGATCCAGATCAAGTTCAAGCAGAAGGGCAAGGTCCGCACCGGCTGGATCGCGGCATCCATCGTCGGGCTGAAGCGGAAATGATCCCGGACAAGGCAACAGGCAGTCGCCCGAAGGCGGCTGCCTGTTTGTTTTTTGGTAGATCAGGGCATCTGTTCATACTATTCTCAATTTAAAAAGCAACATTCAATCCAACTTCTACAGGTAATGCTTTTTACTAAATCGTTGGTCAATTGACAGATAGTATGGCAGAGTCTGGTGACGACGTGTTCGAGGGTTTTGAACACTTCATTTCTGAATCCCATAGAGCGAAGCTGTTTCCAGATTTGTTCTATGGGATTCATTTCCGGGGTGTAGGGCGGGATGTGCAACAGCGCAATGTTCGCAGGAACTTTGAGTCCTTTCGATCTATGCCAGGATGCTCCGTCACAAACCATAAGTATCTGATCGTCGGGATACTCTTTTGATAATTCTTCCAGAAACTTATTCATGCAGATAGTATCACATCTGGGCAGAACCAGGAAAAAGTGATCTCCCGTCATGGGTTCTACCGCACCAAAGGCATACCGATATTCCCGGATATGATGACACGGAACTGAAGGGCGTACCTTCTTGCTGCACCAGCAGCGCTTCGGTTTGTTGATTCGCCCAAAGCCTGCCTCGTCTTGAAACATCAGCCGAACTCGTCCTTTTGGGGGGCACTTTTGGCAGGCATCCAGCACACTTTGCTTAATTTTTTTGAGGCTTCACACGCCTCCTCATTCGCCGCTTTCGGATGTTGCGATCTCGGCATCACTTTTCGCCACCCATGCCGTTCAAGCAGCATGTAGATGTATCCTCGCCCCGTGTCCTTCCCTCGCACTTCATCAAATGCTCTTTTGATGTCCTGCGCGGTTACTACCTGTCCGGCTTCCGCTGCCTTTTCGAATTGATCCAATATTTCCTTCTCCTGCGCTTCTGTCAATGCATGATGGTTCCCCGTGTATCTATTCTGTGTCAATCCCTCCAGCCCTTCTGTTTTATATCGCTTATACTGGAGGTATACACTGCTCCTGTTTATTCCCAGTATTTCCGCCGTATCCGTCGCGCTGAATCCTTCATACCGCATCATCAATACCCGCAGCCGTCGACTCTCTTTCTTCCCTTTCGTTGCCTTTTCCGCTGCCTTGATGGTCTCGTATTCTGCCTGACTTATTTGGAATCGCTTCATCTCTCATCACCGATTCCATTATACCACATTTAGTTAGATATGTCTATATTTAATTTGAGAATAGTATCAGTCAGATGAATTCTGATTTGTCGGGCTGATGACGAACTCCCCTTTGGCTAACTTACCGGGGGTATCGGGGGCGGTAGCGCCCCGATCTTTAATCGTACGCGGCGGCGTGTACGCCGCGGGCGGGGCCTTTTTTGCGACGCGAAGCTAGTCCT
>JAFWEL010000152.1 GCA_017512905.1 Clostridia bacterium | reverse complement strand
CCTTGCAGATTTGCCGCCCGGAAATCGCCTGCGACGCGAAGCTAGTCCTTTAGGACGATTTCAGGCAAATCTGAGGAGGATGTATTGAAGGGGGACCTGTCCCCCTTCAAACGGGCGCAAGCCCGCGACAAATCAGAATTTCTCCGGCACTTCCCCGATCAGCTCGAGGGTGTGCTCGTCGTTCATCTTGTTGCACATCTTCACCAGGGTCTCCAGGGGCACGTTGTGCAGCTGCTGCTTCTGGCCGCGGACGGTGATGGCGACGGTGTTTTCGGCGGCCTCCCTGTCGCCGACGACGACGATGTAGGGATCCTTCATGGTCTTGAAGTTCTTGATCTTGGTGTTCATGTTGACGTCGGCGTAATCGACCTCCACGCGGATGCCCTCGTCCTCCAGCCGCTCGGCCACCTTGCGGGCGTAGTCGTTGTGCTCGGGGCGGATGGGCACCACGGCCACCTGATAGGGGTTCAGCCAGAAGGGGAAGGCGCCCTTGAAGTTCTCGATGATGATGCCGATAAAGCGCTCCAGCGAGCCGTAGATGGCGCGGTGGATGACCACGGGCATCTCCTGGTTGCCCTCGGCGTTGACGTAGGTCAGGCCGAAGTTGTGGGGCAGCTGGAAGTCCAGCTGGATGGTGCCGCACTGCCACTCGCGGCCCAGGGCGTCCTTGATCTGAAGGTCGATCTTCGGACCGTAGAACGCGCCGTCGCCCTCGTTGATCTCGTAGCCGCCCTCGCCGTACTTGTCGTCCAGGATCTTCTTCAGCGCGGCCTCGGCCCGGTTCCAGACCTCGATGTCGCCCATGAAGTCCTCGGGGCGGGTGGACAGCTCGGCGCGGTAGGTGACGCCGAAGGTGGAGTAGATCTCGTCGGCGATGGAGATGATGTCGGCGATTTCCGATTCGATCTGGGATTCCATGACGAAGGTGTGGTCGTCGTCCTGGCGGAACTCCTGGACGCGGAACAGGCCGTTCATCTGGCCGGACTTCTCCTTGCGGTGCAGCACGTCATATTCGCTGTAGCGGATGGGCAGCTCCTTGTAGGAGTGCAGCGTGCGCCTGTAGGTCATCATGGCGTTGGGGCAGTTCATGGGCTTGGCGCCCATGGTGTCGTCCAGGTCGCGGTTGAACACCGGCGCGCCCTTGGGCAGCTTCACCGTGGCTGTCTCGTCCAGGCCGTCCATGGGGTTGTCCAGCACGCCGGGGATCTCGGCGTCGGCGGCGAGGAAGCCCTCAAGGCCGGGCACCATGAACATGTTGTTCTGGTAGTGGGCCCAGTGGCCGGAGATGACCCACAGCTTCTTCTTGTTGATCAGCGGCGCGGAGATCTCGGTGTAGCCGTGCCTGGCCTGGAGCTTGCGGGAGTAGGCCAGCAGCGTCTGGTACAGCTTCCAGCCCCGGGGCAGCCAGTAGGGCATGCCGGGAGCCGTCTCGTCGAACATGAACAGGTCCAGCTCCTTGCCGATCTTCTTGTGGTCCCGCTCCTGGGCCTCCTTGATCATGGCCAGGTGGGCCTTCAGCTGCTGCTGGTCCGGGAAGGCGTAGACGTAGACGCGCTGCAGGGAATCCCGCTTCTCATCGCCCCGCCAGTAGGCGCTGGACACGGCGCGGATCTTGTAGGCCACGCTCAGAAGCTCGGCGGAGTTCTCGATGTGGGGGCCGCGGCACAGGTCCACGAAGTCGTCGCCGGTGTAATAGACGGTGATGGTCTCGCCCTCCGGCAGGTCGTTGATGAGCTCTTCCTTATATTTCTGGCCCCTGAAGATCTCCAGCGCCTCGGCCTTGGAGACCTCCTTGCGGGTCCAGGCCTCCCTGCGCTTCATGATCTCCTTCATCTTCTGCTCGATGGCGGGGAAGTCCTCGGTGCTGATGCCCCGGGGCAGCAGGAAGTCGTAGTACATGCCGTCGGCGATCTGGGGGCCGATGGCGATCTGCACGTTCTCCCGGCCGAAGATTTCCATCACGGCCTTGGCCAGTATGTGGGCCAGGGAATGGCGGTAGACCTCAAGAAACTGTTCGCGATCCATATTGATACACTCCTTCATTATAATAGCAAATAAAAAAACACCCGCCCCTCTGCCGGGACGAATGCCTTGCATCCGCGGTTCCACCCTGCTTGTAAAACCACTCATCCGCGCTGTAACGCGCGCGAAACGCCGTTCATCGAGGGCCGGTACCCCGGGGCCGCCGCGTTGCGCGCTTCCAGCCTGTGACGCGCATTCTCTTGCCGTGCATCGCCCTGGGACATGCTCCCTGTCGCCTGATCGGATGGCTCGATTGTAGCATGTTTGGACCGGCTTGTCAATGGCGGGGCGGGATTCTTTACCTGGAATGCTGCTTGAGTAAAAAATAGATGCAGCATGTAGACTTTAGTAATGGAATATGCTATAATAACAGGCATGGTAAATAAGAACGGGTCCGGCATGCCCCTCGCAGCCGCGAAAACGGCTCGGGGGACGGGCACTGTTTGGTTCCAGAAAGGTTGTTTTCAATGCTCAAGTACACCATCAAACGCGTGTTGCTGGCCGTGGTCACCGTGTTTATCATCTCGGCGATCACGTTCTTTGCGATGAACGCCATCCCCGGCGGTCCCTTCGCCAAGGAGAAGGCCCCCGACCCGGCGGTGCAGGCCGCCCTGGAAGCCCGCTTCAACCTGGACAAGCCGGTGCATCAGCAATTCATCATCTACCTGAAGAACCTGCTCCACGGCGACTTCGGCATTTCGCTAAAGACCGGGCGTGAGATCTCCCAGATCATCGGGGAAAAGTTCGCCGTGTCGGCGAAGGTGGGCGGCATCGCCGCGGCCTGCGCCGTGGTGCTGGGGCTGATCCTCGGCTCCGTCGCCGCGCTGTGCCGCAACCGCTGGCCGGACCGGCTGATCATCTTCCTGACCACGCTGTTCGTGTCGGTGCCCAGCTTTATACTGGCCACGATCCTGCTGCTGGTGTTCGCGCTGACGCTGAAGTGGGTGGGCGTGTTTGACGCCAACAACCCCAATTATGTGCTGCCGGTCATATCGCTGATGCTGTACCCGATGAGCTACATCACCCGCCTGACCAAGTCGTCGATGCTGGACGTGCTGGGCCAGGATTACATCCGCACCGCCCGGGCCAAGGGCGTGCGGGATTCGCTGGTCATCTTCAAGCACGCGCTGCGCAACGCGCTGATCCCGGTGATCACCTACGTCGGCCCGATGGTGGCCTACATCCTGACGGGCTCCATGGTGGTGGAGACGGTGTTCACCATCGGCGGCCTGGGCACCGAGTTCGTGCGCTCCATCAACAACCAGGATTACCCGCTGATCATGGCGACCACGATCTTCCTGGCGGTGCTGATGGTCATCGCCACGCTGCTCAGCGACCTGGTGTACAAGCTGGTCGACCCGAAGATCACCTTTGACTGAGGAGGGATGAAGCCATGACGTATAACGCAGACAAGCTGCCAAAGAAAAACCTCCTCAGCCTGCAAATCGACGTGAAAAAGTTCGAAAAGGCCACCGACGAGGAGAAAGCCCAGCATGAGACCATGCGGGAATCCACCACCTTCTTCCGCGACGGCATGCGCAAGCTGCGCAAAAACCCGCTGGCCATGATCAGCCTGGTGGTGCTGATCGCGCTGGTGCTGACCATCATCATCGTGCCCATGTTCTACCCCTACAGCTACGAGCAGATGATCACCGTCAACGGCAAGCGGGACAAGACGGCCAAGAACCTGGCCCCCTTCACCTATTCCAAGAACGAGCAGAAGGCCATCGAGGAGGGGCAGAAGATCTTCCCCCACATCTTTGGCACCGACGAGCTGTGCCGCGACTACTTCATCCGCGTGGTCTACGGGGCGCGGGTATCCCTGTCGGTGGGCCTGTTCGCCAGCCTGATCGTGCTGGTCATCGGCCTGCTGTACGGGTCGATCTCCGGCTACTTCGGCGGGAAGGTGGACATGGTGATGATGCGCATCGTCGACATCATCTATTCCCTGCCCGACACGCTGATGGTGGTGCTGCTGTCCGTGGTGATGAACCAGGTGCTGGGCAACGCCCTCAAGGGCAGCATCGTCAGCAAGATCGGCCCGAATATGATCTCGCTGTTCGTGGTGTTCGGCGTGCTGTACTGGGTGGGCATGGCCCGACTGGTGCGCGGCCAGATCCTGTCGATCAAGAACAACGAATACGTGCTGGCCGCCCGCGCCATGGGCGCGAAGCCCGGCCGCATCATTCGCAAGCACATCCTGCCCAACTGCATGTCCGTCATCATCATTTCCGTGGCGCTGCAGATCCCCTCGGCCATATTCACCGAGAGCTTCCTGTCCTTCATCGGCCTGGGCGTTCAGGCGCCGATGCCCTCCCTGGGCTCGCTGGCCAACGCGGCCCGCGGCGGCATGCAGAGCTATCCCTACAAGATGGTGTTCCCCGCGATCATCATCTGCCTGATCGTGCTGAGCTTCAACCTGCTGGGCGACGGCCTGCGCGACGCCTTCGACCCGAAGCTGAGGAGGTAATGGCATGAACGAACCGCTCTTGCAGGTCAAGAACCTGTGCACATCCTTCAACGTGGATTCCGGCGAGGTGCGCGCCGTCAACGGCATCTCCTTCAACCTTGACAAGGGCAAGGTGCTGGGCATCGTGGGCGAAAGCGGCAGCGGCAAGTCCGTCACTGCCTATTCCATCATGCGCATCCTGGTGGAGCCGGGCCGCATCACCGGCGGCCAGATCCTGTTCAACGGCGAGGACATCGTCCAGTATTCCAAAAAGCAGATGCGGGAATTCCGCGGCAAGCGGGTCTCCATCATCTTCCAGGACCCCATGACCTCGCTGAACCCGGTGTACACCATCGGCAACCAGCTGCGGGAGGCCATACTGCTGCACACCGACCGCAACCACGAGCAGGCCAACGCCCGGGCGCTGGAGATGCTTCAGCTGGTGGGCGTGAACGAGCCCGAGAAGCGGCTGAAGCAGTATCCCCACGAGCTGTCGGGCGGCATGCGCCAGCGCGTGATGATCGCCATGGCCTTGGCCTGCGAGCCGGACATACTGATCGCCGACGAGCCCACCACCGCCCTGGACGTGACCATACAGGCCCAGATCCTGGAGCTGATGCAGTCGCTGCAGAAGAAGATGGGCATGGCCATCATCATGATCACCCACGACCTAGGCGTCATCGCCGATATGTGCGACGAGATCATCGTCATGTACGCCGGCCGCATCTGCGAGCGCGGCACCGCCGACGAGATCTTCTACAATCCCCGCCACGAGTATACCAAGGGCCTGCTGCGCTCGATCCCGCGGCTGGATGCCGGCCATACCCGGCTGATTCCCATCGCCGGCTCCCCGGTGGACCTGACCAACATGCCCAAGGGCTGCGCCTTTGCGTCCCGCTGCGACAACTGCATGAAGATCTGCCTCAGCGAGCTGCCCGAGGAGCTGGACATCAACGACTTCCACAAGGCCTCCTGCTGGATGAACGTCAAGCAGGTCTACGACGAGGCCGCGGCTGAAAAGGAGGCTGATTCCAAGTGAGCGAGTACCTCCTTGAGGTCAAGGACCTGAAACAGCATTTTCCCATCCGCACCGGCTGGTTTTCCAGCAAGCCCCTGAAGGCCGTGGACGGCGTTTCCTTTGAAATCAAGCCCGGCGAGACCCTGGGCCTGGTGGGGGAGAGCGGCTGCGGCAAGACCACCGTGGGCCGTACCATCCTGCACCTCTACAAGCCCACCTCCGGCGAGATCATCTACAACGGCCAGCAGATCACGCCCCAGAACATCCACAATTTCCGCCAGGAAATGCAGATCGTGTTCCAGGACCCGTATTCTTCGCTGAACCCCCGTATGACGGTCTCCGACATCGTGGGCGAGCCGCTGGACATCCACAAGCTGTACGGCACCAAGGGCGAGCGGGCCGATCGCATCAACGAGCTTTTGAGGCTGGTGGGCCTGAATTCCGACCACGCCCGCCGCTACGCCCATGAGTTTTCCGGCGGCCAGCGCCAGCGCATCGGCATCGCCCGCGCCCTGGCCGTGAACCCGAAGTTCATCGTCTGCGACGAGCCCGTTTCCGCCCTGGACGTGTCCATACAGGCCCAGGTGATCAACACCTTCGAGGACCTGCAGGAAAAGCTGGGCATCGCCTACCTGTTCATCGCCCACGACCTGCTGGTGGTCAAGCACATCAGCCAGCGCATCGCGGTGATGTACCTGGGCCGCATCGTGGAGATTGCCGACGCCGACGAGGTCATCGCCCATCCGATGCACCCCTACACCCAGTCGCTGATCTCGGCCATACCGATCCCCGACCCCAACACGGCGCGAACCCGCCAGCGCATCCCGCTGGAGGGCGACGTGCCCAGTCCGCTGAACATGCCCTCGGGCTGCGCGTTCCGCACCCGCTGCCGCTACGCCACCGAGCGCTGCGCCCAGGAGTGCCCCGGCCTGACGGAGATCGGCCCCGGCCACCGCATCGCCTGCTGGAATCCCCACGAATAAATCCGGAGGTCGACCATTCATGAAAAAGCTGCATGTCGCGCTGCTGGCGTTGACCCTGGCCGCGACCTGCTCGCTACCGCCCTGGCCGACGCGGGCTCCGAGCCGGACTGGTCGGCCTACGACGTGCTGATCGCGGACATCAGGGCCGAGACGGACCTGGAGGTCCGGGAGGACATGATGCATCATGCCGAGGAAATGCTGATGAACACCGGAGCGGTGCTGCCCCTCTATTACGAGAACACGGCGTTTTCGATCTGGAGGTGGACGTGGAGGGCGCCATTGAGCTGCTCAAGGAGGCGGGCTTTGAGTTTGTCGGCAAGAAGCTCTCGCCCAGGACGCCCATCGCCTTTGAGTTCCTGACGACGAATTCAGCCGCCGCGAGCAATATCGGCGAGTGCATCCAGCAGGACCTGGCTGCCGTGGGCATCGAGATGACCATCCGCAACGTGGACTTCAAGCAGTGCATCAGCGAGATGGTCTCCGGCCATTACGACGTGGCCGCCAGCGGATGGATCGCCGACTTCAACGACCCCATCAACATGCTGGAGATCTGGATCTCCAACTCCGGCAACAATATCTGCTTCCTGGGCCGATAGGGCCGCTTACACAGGTCTCAAACGGCACCCAGTGCCGTTTCAGATAATATCTTTTAGGAGGAACCAACCTATGAAGAAGCTGCTTGCAGCACTGCTGGCCATGATGATGCTCGTTTCCTGCGTCGCCGCCATGGCGGACGAGGGCTCCGAGCCCGATTGGAGCGAGTACGACCGGCTGATCGCCGAAGTCAAGGCTGAGACCGACTTCGCCGCCCGTGAAGCCAAGATGCACCAGGCTGAGGACATCCTGATGGATACCGGCTGCATCGTGCCGATCTACTACTACAACGATCTGTACATGCAGAAGCCCACCGTGGACGGCGTCTACGCCAACCTGTTCGGCTTCAAGTACTTCCAGTACGCCACCGTCGAGGGCTCCGACACCCTGCGCCTGAACCTGGCCTCCGAGCCGGATCACCTGGACCCCGCCCTGAACAGCTCCGTGGACGGCGCGTGCCTGGCCATCGCCTCCTTCGGCGGCCTGTACACCTATGACGCCGAGGGCAACCTGAAGCCCGACTTCGCCACCGGCTATGAGATGAGCGAGGACGGCCTGACCTACACCTTCACCATGCGCGACGGCCTGAAGTGGTCCGACGGCAGCGACCTGACCGCCAAGGACTTCGAGTACAGCTGGAAGCGCGCCGCGAGCACCCAGACCGCCGCGGACTACAGCTATATGTTCAACGGCATCAAGGGCTATCCGGACGACCTGGCTGTCGCCGCCTCCGAGGATGGCAAGACCCTGACCGTCGAGCTGGAGGCCCCCTGCGCCTACATGCTGGACCTGATGGCGTTCCCGGCCTTCTACGCCGTGAACCAGGCCTGCGCCGAGTCCGTCGAGGGCTGGCAGGAGAACCCCGGCGCCTGGGCCAACGAGGCCGGCTTCGTGGTGTGCGGCCCCTATATGCTCACCGAGTGGACCCACAACGAGTCCATGGTCTACACCAAGAACCCCAACTACTATGACGCCGACAACGTGAAGCTGGAGAAGCTGGTGTTCATGCTGTCCGCCGACGACACCGCCATCTATGCCGCCTACCAGGCCGGCGACGTGGACTTCATCGACTCCGTTCCCACCGATGAGATCCAGAACCTGAAGGATTCCCCCGAGTTCCACATCATCGACAACCTGGGCACCTACTATGTGTCCTTCAACATCAAGTCCCACCTGTTCGACGGCAAGACCGTGGAGCAGGCCGCCGCGATGCGCAAGGCCATCTCCAAGCTGATCGACCGCGAGTATATCATCGATACCGTGGGCCAGTGCGAGCAGAAGCGCGCCAACGCCTTCATCCCCGAGGGCATGGCCGACGGCCAGGGCGGCGTGTTCAAGGAGAACGACGACGCCTACACCTATCCCGAGGAGGAGACCGCGGGCTACTTCGGCTATGACGTGGACGTGGAAGGCGCGATCGAGCTGCTGAAGGAAGCCGGCTACGAGTTCGACGGCGAGATGCTGTCCGCCAACACCCCCATCAGCTTCGAGTACCTGACCAACGAGTCCTCCGGCCACGTGGCCATCGCCGAGTGCATCCAGCAGGATCTGGCGGCCGTGGGCATCACCATGACCATCCGCACCTGCGACTGGAACGTGTTCCTGGACGACCGCAAGGCCGGCAACTTCGACGTTGCCCGCAACGGCTGGATTGCCGACTTCAACGATCCCATCAACATGCTGGAGATGTGGACCACCGATTCCGGCAACAACGATTGCCAGTTCGGCCGCTGATGTCCCGGGGCCTGACCCCGTCATAGAACCGGCCAACGGCGCCACCGCCTATCGCGGTGGCGTCGTTTTTTGCAGGTTTTAACCTAAACTGCGCAAAACACCCCCCCTTTTGCGGGGGTGGGGGATATTGACGGGTTTGGCTTTTGAGAGTATAATAACCTGTTGTATGATATATGCTGAAATGGCTGTGTCTACAGTCAAGAGCAGGGAGGACGGACCGAATGAAGAAGAGTTTGATCAAACTGGTGATCGTCGCGGTGCTGATTGCCGTCGCGGCGTTCCTGGCGCTGAACGGGTTGCACATCCCGGGCAAGTCGAGCTATCTGAAGCCCGTGGGCGAAGCCATCAGCCTGGGCCTGGATCTGCGCGGCGGCGTATCCACCGAGTATATCGCCACGGATACCAGCATGGACAATTACGAAAGCCTGCTTGAGGGCACGGTTTCCGCGCTGCGCACCCGCCTGACCAACGCCGGCTTTACCGAGGCGAACGTGGCCGTACAGGGCACCGATCGCATACTGGTTGAAATCCCCGACGTGGACGACCCCGAAGAGGTCGCCCGCATCATCGGCACCCCGGCGCACCTGGAGTTCCGCGACCCCAACGGCAACGTGGTGGTCGAGGGCAAGGACATCAAGCAGGCCGGCGTGAATTACGCCAACGATGAAAAGACGCTGTACGGCGTGGGCTTCGAGCTGGACGCCGCCGGTGCGAAGGCCTTCGAGAACGCCACCCGCGAATTCCTGGGCCAGTCCATTTCCATCTACCTGGACGATGAGCTGATTTCCGCCCCCACGGTGCAGGCCGTGATCGCCGGCGGCAACGGCATCATCACCAGCTCCAGCTCGGAATCCTCCGAGGATTCCTACAACTGGGCCCGCAACCTGGCGATGCTGATCCAGTCCGGCGCGCTGCCGATGGACATCGCTGAGGTCGAGACCCGCGCCATTTCCGCCACCCTGGGCATCGAGGCCATCGACGGCGCCATCATCGCCGGCATCGTGGGCCTGATCCTGGTGCTGGTGTTCATGCTGGTGATGTACCGCCTGCCCGGCGTGGCGGCGGACATGGCCCTGCTGATCTACGTGCTGATCGTGTTCTACGCCCTGGCCATCACGGGCGCGCAGCTGACGCTGCAGGGCATCGCCGGTATCCTGCTGGGCATCGGCATGGCCGTTGACGCCAACGTGGTCATATTCGAGCGCTTCCGCGAGGAGCTCAAGGAAGGCCGCACCCCGCTGAACGCGGTGAAGTTTGGCTTCCGCAACGCCGGCCGTGCCGTGCTCGATTCCAACGTGACCACGCTGATCGCCGCCGTCGTGCTGATGATCTTCGGCACCGGCACCATCAAGGGCTTCGCCACCACGCTGATGATCAGCATCATCGCTTCCTACTTTACCGCGGTGGTGGTTACCCGCGGCTTGCTGGTTCTGATCTGCAAGCTGGGCATCAACAACCGCAGCGCCTACACGCGCTAAGAGGAGGGAACGAGCATGAAAAAGACGTTTACCGGGAATACGCGCCTGTTCCTCTGCATCTCTGGCGCAATCATCGTCATCGCGCTGGTCATGCAAATTGCCGGCGCGGGTCTGAACCTGGGCATTGACTTCACCGGCGGTTCGATCCTGAACTACTCCGTCGGCGAGGATTACGACGTCAATGACGTCGAGACCCTGCTGAAGGCTTCCGGCTACACCGACTACCAGATCACCAAGGCCGCGCCCTCTGCCGCCTCCGTGGCGCTGCAGGAGGAGCTGGCCGCCGAGCTGGAGAAGGCCGCGAACGAGGTCGCCGAGGCGGCCGCCGAGGACCCTGAGGTCGCGGCGGCGGTGGACGAGGCCGTCGAAGAAGCTGTTGAAGAGGCCGTGGTCGAAGAGGCCGTCGAAGAGGCTGTCACGCCCACCCTGGGCCTGCTGAATCCGGACAAGTCCGGCATCACCGCGGACGGCCTGACCGACCTGCAGATCCGCCTGAAGCTGGCCGACGCCACCGAGGGCATGGAGGACGCCATCAAGAGCGCTGTCGTCGGCGTCGTCTCCAACGCCAACGAGACCGGCTACCGCACCGCCACCAACCAGGAGATCAACACCCTGGGCTACGCGCTGAGCTATGCCGGCGGTAACATCATCGAGTTCGACATGGCCGGCGCCTTTGACAAGGCCGCCGTCGAGGCCGCTGTGAACAAGGCCCTCGAGGAGGGCGGCTACAGCGTGAACGACATCGAGTTCATCCAGTACGACGCCGAGGCCGAGGCTGCGCGCATTGCCGAGGAGCAGGCCGCCGCCGAGCAGGCCCAGACCGAGGCTGAGGCCGCCGAGGAGACCGAAGCGCCCGCCGAGGAGACCGAGACCGAAGCGCCCGCCGAGGAGACGGCTGAGCCCGCCGAGACCGAAGCGCCCGCCGAGGAGACCACCGAAGCCGCCGAGACGACCGAAGAGGCCGCCGAGCCCGCGGAGGAGGCTGGCTTCCAGCTGCGCATCCTGATCGACATGGACGACGTCACCAGCCAGGTGCGCGCCCAGCTGGAGCGCGAGATGGTCGCGAAGTACCCGAACTTCCGCTTCGTCTCCATCGACCACGTCAGCGCCATCGCCGGCCGTGACCTGCTGTCCAACGCCATCAAGGCGCTGCTGATCGCCTTCGTGTGCATGCTGATCTACATCGCGATCCGGTTCAGCCCGCTCTCTGGCGCGGCGGCCCTGTTCGCGCTGGTCCACGATATCCTGATCATGTGCGCGTTCATGGTGTTCTTCCGCAAGTGGTTCCAGGTGAACAGCCCGTTCATCGCAGCCATACTGACCATCGTCGGTTATTCCATCAACAACACCATCATCATCTTCGACCGCATCCGCGAGACCCGCGCAAAGCCGGGTTACACCCAGGTGGATATGATGGATGTCGTCGAGGTCTCCGTCTCCAGCACGCTGTCCCGTACCATCAACACCACGCTGACCACGCTGTTCACGCTGGTGTGCCTGTACATCTTCGGCGTGTCCTCCATCAAGGAGTTCGCGTTCCCGTTGCTGGTCGGCATGCTGGCCGGTACCTATTCCTCCGTGCTGCTCAGCGGTCAGGTCTGGGCCATGTGGGATAAGAAGCTGAACGCCAACAAGGCGAAGAAGGCCTAATTGCACAAAACAAATCGAATTAGGAATCGACGGAAGCCGGTTCCTAATTCTTCTTTTCTCGCATTTGGTCAGACGGAGAAATTCTGATTTATCGAGCTGATGACGAACTCCCCTTTGGCTAACTTACCGGGGGTATCGGGGGCGGTAGCGCCCCGATCTTTAATCGTACGCGGCGGCGTGTACGCCGCGGGCGGGGCCTTTTTTGCGACGCGAAGCT
>JAFWEL010000151.1 GCA_017512905.1 Clostridia bacterium | reverse complement strand
GACCAGAGCAAAAAAGGCTTCCTTGCAGATTTGCCGCCCGGAAATCGCCTGCGATTTCAGGCAAATCTGAGGAGGATGTATTGAAGGGGGACCTGTCCCCCTTCAAACGGGCGCAAGCCCGCGACAAATCAGAATTTGCCGCACAATGCCCTTGTATGCGCCTATACCGTAGCGGCGGCAATTTGCCGCCATGGCATTTCAATGGCGTGGTGAGATGGTGGCGGCAGATTGCCGCCGCTACGGAGGTCGCGTCAGCCCGATAAATCAGGATTTTCCCCAAAAAACACCCAGCGCCATCGAAATTTAACGTATTACCAAAGTAATATGCTATTGACATCCCGTCAAATCGTGTTATAATGCGTATCAAACACAGAGGAAAGGTGGAAATAGTCATGAAGCGCGAAGTCCGTTCCATGCTGTCCGATTCCCGCCTCGTCGTATCCTCTGTCATGTCCGCCAATAATGCTGTGCGATTTTTCTTCGCGCAGCTGTTTTTTGGCATTTTTGGCTTTTGGTTTATACCGATGCCCATCTGAAGAATCGCGGACATGGATCACCGATCATCGAGGCGGCTCTCCGGATGGGAGGGCCGCTTTTATGATACATTCTTGCTTAGGAGGAATCCCATCATGAAGAAACTGCTTGCCATCCTCATTGTCGCCGCGCTGTGTCTGGGCGTGGCCGCCGTGGCCGAAGAGACCTACACCGTGGGCGTTTGCCAGCTGGTGCAGCACCCCGCGCTGGACGCCGCCACCCAGGGCTTCCAGGACGCCCTGACCGAAAAGCTGGGCGATGCCGTCAGCTTTGACGTGCAGAACGCCTCCGGCGATTCCAACACCTGCTCCACCATCGTCAACGCCTTCGTCTCCGACAACGTAAACCTGATCCTGGCCAACGCCACCCCGGCGCTCCAGGCTGCCGTGGCCGCTACCGGCGACATCCCGATCCTGGGCACCTCCGTCACCGACTACGCCACCGCCCTGGACATCGACAACTGGACCGGCGCGACGGGCATCAACGTGTCCGGCACCTCGGACCTGGCCCCCCTGGACCAGCAGGCCGCGATGCTGGGCGAGCTGTTCCCGGACGCCAGGACCGTGGGCCTGCTGTACTGCTCCGCCGAGCCGAACAGCAAGTACCAGGTGGACGTGATCACCGGCTACCTCACCGAGTTGGGGTACGAGACCGTGGAATACACCTTCGCCGATTCCAACGACGTGGCCTCCGTCGCCCAGAGCGCCTGCGACGGCAGCGACGTGATCTACATCCCCACCGACAACACCGCCGCCTCCTGCACCGAGGCCATCCGCAACGTGGTGGAGCCCGCCATGAAGCCGGTCATCGCCGGCGAGGAGGGCATTTGCAAGGGCTGCGGCGTGGCCACCCTGTCCATCAGCTACTATGACCTGGGCTACGCCACCGGCGAGATGGCCTATGAGGTGCTGGCAAACGGCGCGGACGTGGCCACCCTGGACATCGCCTTCGCCCCCAACGTCACCAAGGAATACAACGCCGAGCTCTGCGAGCTGCTGGGCGTCACCGTTCCGGAGGATTACGTGGCGATCGCGGAATAATCCATTAACCCAATTGGGGATCGGTTATAAACGCCCGTTAATTCCCGATCCCCAATAATCCGATAATTGGAGGCATCGACCTTGAACATTACCTCTCTCCTCAACGCCCTTCCCGGCGCGGTGGCCCAGGGGCTCATCTGGGGCATCATGGCCATCGGCGTGTACATCACCTACAAGGTGCTGGACCTGGCGGACCTGACCGTGGACGGCAGCATGGCCACCGGCGGCGCGGTGTGCGTGATGCTGATGCTGGGCGGCGTCAACGTGTGGGTGGCGCTGGTGTGCGCGGTGGCCGCCGGAATGCTGGCGGGGCTTGTGACCGGCGTCTTCCACACGGCCATGGGCATACCGCCCATACTCTCGGGCATACTGACCCAGCTTTCGCTGTACTCCGTCAACCTGGCCATCATGGACTTCAAGGCCAACCAGGGCATCAACGTCACCAAGTATCCGCTGATCGTCAGCCAGCGCAACGTTCGGGCGCTGGGCCTGTCCAACCCGATCTTCACGACCCTCATCGTGCTGGCCCTGCTGATCGCGGTGCTGTACTGGTTCTTCGGCACCGAGCTGGGCAGCAGCCTGCGGGCCACCGGCGCGAACGCCGCCATGAGCCGCGCCCAGGGCATCAACACGAACGTGTGTAAAATATTGGGGCTGATGATCTCCAACGGCATCGTGGCGCTGTCCTCGGCCATGCTCGCCCACTACCAGGGCTTCGTGGACGTGAACATGGGCCGCGGCGCCATCGTCATCGGCCTGGCCGCCGTCATCATCTCCGACGTAATCTTCGGAAAGCTGTTCCGCAACTTCGCGCTGAAGCTGACCGGCGTGGCCGTCGGCGCGGTGATCTATTACATCGTCATACAGGTGGTGCTGTGGCTGGGGCTGAACACGAACCTGCTGAAGCTGCTTTCGGCGCTGATCGTGGCCGTTTTCCTGGCCGTGCCCTACTGGAAGGCGAATATGAAGGGGGGCGGGCGACGTGCTTGAGCTGGTGAACGTGCGAAAGACCTTCAACCCGAAGACCGTCAACGAGAAGGTGGCGCTGGACGGCGTGAACCTGCGGCTGGAGGACGGCGACTTCGTGACCGTCATCGGCGGCAACGGCGCGGGCAAGAGCACCATGCTCAACGCCATCGCGGGGGTGTGGCCCGTCGACAGCGGGCGCATCGCCATCGACGGCTACGAGCTGACCCACCTGCCGGAGCACCGCCGGGCCGCGCTGCTGGGGCGGGTGTTCCAGGACCCCATGACCGGCACCGCCGCCACCATGCAGATCGAGGAAAACCTGGCCCTCGCGGCGCGACGCGGCCAGCGGCGCACCCTGAAGGCCGGCATCACCCGCCAGGAGCGGGAGGCCTACCGGGAAAAGCTGGCAAGGCTGGGCCTGGGCCTGGAGGACCGCATGACCGCGAAGGTGGGCCTGCTCTCCGGCGGCCAGCGGCAGGCGCTAACGCTGCTGATGGCGACGCTCAAAAAGCCGAAGCTGCTGCTGCTGGACGAGCACACCGCTGCCCTGGATCCCCGCACCGCGGCCAAGGTGCTGGAGCTGTCCGAGCAGATCGTGACCGAGAACCACCTGATGACCCTGATGGTCACCCACAACATGCGCGACGCCATCCGCTACGGCAACCGGCTCATCATGATGAACGAGGGCCGCGTGATCCTGGACATTTCCGGGGATGAAAAGAAGCATCTCACCGTGGAGATGCTCATGGACGCTTTCGCCAGGGCCAGCGGCGAGGCGTTCGCCAACGACAGGATATTGCTTTCATAACAGAGGTTCTGGCTATGCAAATGGAATTCGTGCGAAAGATGCCGCTACCCCAGGAGCTGCTTCGGGACTATCCCATCGGCGAGGAAATGAAGCGCCGGAAGGCGGCGCGGGACAGGCAGATCGCGGACATCCTCACGGGCCGGGACGAACGGCTGCTGCTGATCGTCGGCCCCTGCTCGGCGGACCGGGAGGATGCGGTGCTGGACTACATGCACCGGCTCTCGGAGGTGGACGCCCAGGTCAGTCAACGGCTGATGCTCGTGCCCCGGGTGTACACCAACAAGCCCCGCACCAAGGGTGTGGGCTACAAGGGCATGCTGCACCAGCCCGACCCCCACAAGGGCGAGGACCTGCTGGCGGGCATCATCGCCATCCGCGAGCTGCACACCCGCATCCTCCGGGAGACGGGCTTCAGCTGCGCGGACGAGATGCTGTATCCGTCCAATTACAGCTACCTCTCCGACCTTTTAAGCTATGTGGCCGTGGGCGCGCGCTCGGTGGAAAACCAGGAGCACCGGCTGGTGGCCAGCGGCCTGGGCGTGGCGACGGGGATGAAGAACCCCAGTGCCGGGGACATCAGCGTGATGATGAACTCCATCACCGCGGCCCAGAGCCCCCAGGAGTTCATCTACCGAAGCTGGGAGGTGCACACCCCCGGCAATCCCCTCGCCCACGCCATCCTGCGGGGCTTCGTGGACAACTTCGGGCGCTCCCACCCCAACTACCACTACGAAAACCTGTGGGAGCTGCTGGAGCTGTACGAGAAGAGCGGCCTTCAAAATCCCGCCGTGATCGTGGACGCCAACCACAACAACTCCGGCAAGCGCTACCTGGAGCAGGTCCGCATCTGCAAGGACGTGATGCACAGCCGCGCCCTGTCCGGGGACATCCGCCGCCTGGTGAAGGGCCTGATGGTGGAGAGCTACCTGGAGGACGGCTGCCAGAAGCCCGGGGAGGGCGTCTACGGCAAATCCATCACGGACCCCTGCCTGGGCTGGGAAAAGACGCGAGAGCTGATCTACAGGCTGGCGGAATATTGAAGGGGCTGTCTCAAATCGGGCATCCCACGATGTGGGTACACCATAGATAATAAGCGGTTTGTAAATACATTATGTACTAACCATAGGTAGTATTTATACTGCTTATTACAGTAAATAGAGGCTGCCTCAGTTTTGAGACAGCCCCGTGTCTTATGACTGTTGACGTCAGTACACTTCTACCCTCGTATTCGCTGGGCAGTTGTTCCAGATCCACTTGGCGTCCTCCACGCTCAGGCGGACACAGCCGTGGGAGGCCCTGCTGCCCAGGTGGTTGACGGAGCTCTGGGTCACGCTGCCGCCCTTCTGGCTGTACAGCACCGAGTGGAACATGATGTCCCCCTGGATATAGAAGGCATACTGTGCCCAGCAGTTGAACTTCTTGAAGAAGTGCCATCGCGCGCCGGGGGCGGTGTCGGTGAAGGTGCCCTTGGGGGTTGGAGTGCCCTTGCGGCCCGTGGAGCACTTCATCGTGCGCACCAGGTCGGTGTATTCGCCGTTGCGGTCCGGGGCGTAGGCATAGACCCGCTGGTCGTCCACGCTCACCTTCAGTATATAGGGCTTCAGCGCCTTCCTGGCGTTCTCGTTGAACAGCGCCGCCATGGTGTCGCGGTCGGCCACGCCGGTCTCGGGCAAGTCGTTGCGCCGCTGGAAGTCGGACACCGC
Source organism: Clostridia bacterium (assembly GCA_017512905.1). Taxonomy (GTDB): domain Bacteria; phylum Bacillota; class Clostridia; order Christensenellales; family Aristaeellaceae; genus UBA2862. The sequence goes on along the minus strand of JAFWEL010000151.1, from coordinate 13,083 downwards.
CTGGACCGTGCCGGAGCCGTACTGGCCGTCCAGCCCGTCATAGTAGTATTCCAGGCAGCTCAGCCGCCGCTGGAGGCGAACCACGTCGCGGCCCTCAGACCCGGTGGCCATCTCGTCGGGCACCGCCGGGAAGCTGTCGGAGTAGAAGTCGTCCAGCAGCAGCGGGTCCGCCACGCCGTTGACCTCGACGGTCAGCTGGGCGGGTTCCACCGCCTCCGGCGGGAGGGTCGCCGCCAGGGCCTCCCCCTCCATCTCCCGCATATACTGCTGCAGGTTCTCGACGCCGGCCTTGGTGGAAGCGCCGTAGCCGCCGTCCACGGCAATCGAGGCAAAGCCCAGTATCCGCAGCCGCTTTTGCAGCCTGGACACATCGTCACCGGAGGAACCCATGGTCAGCATGGCGTTGTCCGGGGCCTTGGCCTCGCCGGAGAACAGCAGCGCCTGGGTGGCCCCATCGGCGATGCCGGTCTGGTCAAGGCCGCTGTAATACTGGAATATCCGCAGCGCCCGGGCTGTGCCGCCGCCATAGATGCCGTCGGCGGCGTCGGTGGTGTAGCCCAGCGCGTTCAGGCGGGTTTGCAGGCGGGTGACGTCGCTGCCCTCGTCGCCCACGGCCATGTCGGCGCGGGCCGGCTTAAAATCATCGCTGTACAGATAGGCTTGCAGCAGGCCGTCCGCCACGCCGTCCACGACCGTCATCGGGGTCGGGCCCGGCTGCGCGGTGGGTTCGTCATCGGTCTTTGCTTTTTCGTCGTCGTCCTCCGGCGCGGGCGTGGCCGTGGGCGCCGGCGAGGGGGTCACCCCCAGCGCGGCATTGATCTCGTCCTGCTCCAGGTCGCGCACGTACTCCTCCAGACGCATCACCGCGTCCCTGGTATTCTCGCCGTAGTAGCCGTCCGCCTTGCCGGTCAGGTAGCCCAGGTCGATCAGCCGTTGCTGCAAGCGCCGGGTGGCGTCGCCATTGACGTCGACGGACAGTTCCGGATAGAAGGGCACGGTGCACACGATGTCATTGAGCAACAGGTCCTCGCTGGCCCAGGCGGGCATGCCCGTCTCGCCGGGCATGGCGGCGATGCGCTGGACGCGATAGCTGTCGTAGATCACATGGGCCAGGGATTCGGAATCCGCCTGGACATACTGCACCGAGCTGAGCACCAGCTGCTTGAGCCACTGCTCCACGGTGGCCCACTGGCCCTCCCCCATGGCGGCATTTTTGACCGTAAACCTGAATTCCACATTCAGCACGTCGCCCTTGCTGCTGATCAGCTCTTGGTTGAAGGTGTGCTGCTCGGCGGCCTGGGCCTCGGGAACGTCGTTGTCGAGATGGATGGTGGTGGATTTCGGCGCGTTCTCCGGACGCATCAGCGACAGTATATCCGCCTGGATCGGCTGCTTTATCGGCTGTTTATCGGCGTTATCCTCAGCGCCGGCGAAGCCCCCAAAGGAAGACACGAGGGTCGTGGCCAGCACCATCGACAGTATTCTTTGCAATCGCTTCATACGCATAACCTCCATCGCGAAGTTGCATTACATAGACGCGCATCCCCGCGATTTAGTTCATTCAGTTTATCCCGGTAACATCTGTATATGTTTCCAGATGTCATCCATTTGTAATACTTTTGCAAGAATCATTATAGTGCAACCCGGTCGCATTTCTCAATCATATCCATTCGACAAAATATGAACAGCTTTGTGGCACGGCAAAATAACGGTGCCCGGACAAAGCGTCCGGGCACCGTTTACAATGGGATTCCGCTATGCGTCCATCCAGCGGAAATGATTCGTAATCACCTGTACATTATCATTGGAGACGTGGAGCAGGCCGCCCTGTACCTCCCCCTGGCGGACCCTGCCGTCGACCTCGGTCACGCGGGCCTGACCCAGCTCGGTCAGCGCGGCGGCATAATCGATGTGGTGGGGCAGTATGGCCACGTCGCCGCCGGTGGTGCGCACCATGACCCGCTGGGCGTCGTCGTCAAAGAACTTGCCTTCGGGCGTAACGATCGTCAGGTGGATCATCGCCATGGGTCATTCGCCTCGCTTTGCTTTTTCTACGGCCTCGTCGATGCTGCCGACGAACAGGAACGCGCTCTCGGGCAGGTCGTCATGCAGGCCGTCGATGATCTCCCTGAAGCCGCGGATGGTCTCCTTCAGCGGCACGTATCGGCCCTCCATGCCGGTGAACTGCTCGGCCACGTGGAAGGGCTGGCTCAGGAAGCGCTGCACCTTGCGGGCGCGGGCGACGATCTGCTTGTCCTCGTCGGACAGCTCGTCCATGCCCATGATGGCGATGATGTCCTGGAGCTCCTTGTAGCGCTGGAGGATGCTCTGCACCTTGCGGGCCACCTCGTAGTGCTCCCGGCCTACGATCTCGGGGGTCAGGATGCGGCTGGTGGAATCCAGCGGATCCACGGCGGGATAGATGCCCAGGGAGGCGATGCTGCGGCTCAGGACCGTGGTGGCGTCCAGGTGGGCAAAGGTGGTGGCCGGAGCCGGGTCCGTCAGGTCGTCAGCGGGCACGTAGACCGCCTGCACCGACGTGATGGAGCCCTTCTTGGTGGAGGTGATGCGCTCCTGCAACGCGCCCATCTCGGTGGCCAGGGTCGGCTGGTAGCCCACGGCGCTGGGCATGCGGCCCAGCAGTGCCGAAACCTCGGAGCCCGCCTGGGTGAAGCGGAAGATGTTGTCGATGAACAGCAGCACGTCCTGGTTTTCACGGTCGCGGAAATACTCGGCCATCGTCAGGCCCGAAAGGGCCACGCGCATACGGGCTCCCGGCGGCTCGTTCATCTGGCCGTAGACCAGGGCGGTCTTGTTGATGACGCCGCTCTCCTGCATCTCGTTGTACAGGTCGTTGCCCTCGCGGGTGCGCTCCCCCACGCCGGCGAACACGGACAGGCCGCCGTGCTGCTTGGCGATGTTGTTAATCAGCTCCATGATGATGACCGTCTTGCCTACGCCCGCGCCGCCGAACAGGCCGATCTTGCCGCCCTTGGCGTAGGGCGCGATCAGGTCGACGACCTTGATGCCGGTCTCGAGGATCTCCGTGGTGCCCTCCTGCTCGTCATAGGCCGGAGCGGGGCGATGGATGGGCCAGCGCTCCTTGGCCTCGGGGGCGGGCTTGTTGTCCACGGGCTCGCCTAGCAGGTTGAACACGCGGCCCAGGCAGCAGTCGCCCACGGGCACGGTGATCGGCCCGCCGGTGTTTACGGCCTCGATGCCGCGGCGCAGGCCGTCGGTGCTGCTCATGGCGATGCAGCGCACCACGTTGTCGCCGATGTGCTGGGCAACCTCGGCGGTCACCTTCCGGTCTCCGTTCTGAATCTCTATGGCCGAGAGCAGGTCGGGCAGCTCGCCATCCGCAAAGCGGATATCCAGCACCGGGCCGATGACCTGCACGACGGTTCCGATATTATGCTTATCCATTCGCTCGTCTCCCTGTTTACTATGGCATTTTTAATGCTCTGCGCCGGCGACGATCTCGGTGAGCTCCTGGGTGATGGAGCTCTGCCTGGCGCGATTGTAGCGCAGGCTGAGGTCTTCGATCATGTCACCCGCGTTTTTCGTGGCCGAATCCATGGCGACGCGGCGCGCGGCCTGCTCGCTGGCGAAGGAATCACAGGCCGCCGAATAGATCAGCCCCGCCAGGTACTGGGGCAGGAACGTCTTCAGCAGCGCGTCCGCGCCGGGCTCGCACAGCATCTGCCTGCCGGTGCGCTCCGGAGCGTCCCTGGCATCCAGGGGCAGCAGCGGCTTCAGCTTCGTCTTTTGCAGCAGCACCGATACAAAGCTGCTGTAGGCCAGCACGATTTCGTCGTACTCCCCGTTGTCGTAGCTCTCCAGCACCCGTTTGGCAATATCGCCGCAGGCCTCCAGGCTCAGCCCCTCCACCTTTTCGACGCTGGTGATGATGGGCATCCTGCCGCGGGAATAGTACTCGATGGCCTTGCGCCCGATGGGGATGACGCAGCAATTGGCGTCGCGGCTGTCCCACTCGATGCGCTTGAACATGTTGGCGTTGTAGCTGCCCGCCAGGCCGCGATCGCCGGCGATGACGATGTAGCAGCGCTGGCTGATTTCCCGGGGAATGACGTAATCGCTCTGGGCGCCGGTGTTGTGCAGCGCCATATCCCACACCGCGGTGCGGGCGATCTTCATGTAGGGCTTGCTGGCCTCCATGCGGGCGCGGGCACCTCTCAGCTTGGATGAGGCCACCAGCTGCATCGCCTTCGTGATCTGCATCGTGCTTTCCACGCTTCGGATTCGCAGCTTGATATCCTTCATCGATGCTCCGGCCATGGTATCACTCCTTATCCGTGTGCAGCTTCAGGAAATCGTCGGTGAAGGCGCGAATCGCGCCCTTCAGCTGATTTTCGGTCTCCTTGCTCAGATCGCCGGTATAGCGAATGGCCGCGAGCATGTCGCCGTGCTGGGCGTCCAGGCGCTCATAGAGGGCGGTTTCGTACTCGGGAATCAGCTCCACGGCCACTTCCTTCAGGTAATCGTGGACCACCGCGTAGAGTATGCACACCTGGTGCTCCACCGAAACGGGGGCATTGTGGTTCTGCTTCAGCACCGCCACGATGCGCTCGCCCTGGCCCAGGCGGGCCCGGGTGTCGTCGTCCAGGTCAGAGCCGAACTGGGCGAAGCTCTGCAGCTCGCGATACTGGCTGTACAGCAGCTTCAGCGTACCCGAGACCTTCTTCATGGCCTTGATCTGGGCGTTGCCGCCGACGCGGGAGACGGAGATGCCGGGGTTCACGGCGGGCATGATGCCCGAGTGGAACAGCTCGGTCTCCAGGAAGATCTGGCCGTCGGTGATGGAGATGACGTTGGTGGGGATGTAGGCGGAAACGTCGCCCGCCTGGGTTTCGATGATGGGCAGCGCCGTCAGGGAGCCTCCGCCGTATTCCGGAGCGACCCGCGCGGCCCGCTCCAGCAGGCGGCTGTGCAGGTAGAAAACGTCGCCCGGATAGGCCTCGCGTCCCGGCGGGCGGCGGATCAGCAGCGACAGCGCGCGATAGGCCACGGCATGCTTGGAGAGATCGTCGTAAACGATCAGCACGTCCTTGCCCTGGGCCATGAAGTATTCGCCCATGGCGCAGCCCGAATAGGGCGCGATGTACTGCAGCGGCGCCAGCTCGGAAGCCGTAGCGGAAACCACGATGGTGTAGTCCATGGCCCCGGACTGGGTCAGGCTCTCCACCACCTGGGCCACCGTCGAGCGCTTCTGGCCGATGGCGACGTAGATGCACAGGCAGTCCTTGCCCTTCTGGTTGATGATGGTGTCCACGGCGATGGTGGTCTTGCCGGTCTGGCGGTCGCCGATGATCAGCTCGCGCTGGCCGCGACCGATGGGGATCATGCTGTCGATGGCCTTGATGCCCGTCTGCAACGGCACCGACACGCTCTTGCGCTCGATGATGCCGGGGGCCGGGCTCTCGATGCGGCGCTCGCCCGCGGCGGCGATGGGGCCCTTGCCGTCGATGGGCTGGCCCAGCGCGTCGACCACGCGGCCGATCAGCGCCTCGCCCACGGGCACGGAGACCACCTCGCGGGTGCGCTCCACCGTGTCGCCCTCCTTGATGCCGACGTCGTCGCCCAGCATGACCACGGCCACGGAGTTTTCCTCCAGGTTCAGTGCCATGCCGTAGGCGCCGGTGGAGAAGCGCACCAGCTCGTTGGCCATGCAGTTTTCCAGCCCGGACACCCGCGCAATGCCGTCGCCCACCATCAAAACCGTACCGACGTCGGTTTGTATGATCTGGTTGTCGTAGTGCTTGATCTGATCCTTGATGATCTTGGATATTTCCTCAGGTCTGAGCTGCATCTGATTGCCCTCTTTCCTACAGCGTCTGGGTCAGACTGCGCTTGAGCCTGCCGAGCCTGTCTTGAATCGTGTTGTCGTAGCGCCTGCCGTCCATCTCCACGCGCACACCGCCGATCAGCGACGGGTCCACCGCGGTGATCAGCTTCACCTGGCGGCCGGAGATGCGGGAAAGCGTCACTCGCAGCGCGGCCAGCTCATCCCGGGTCAGCGCCACGGCGCTGGTCACATGAGCCTCCACGATGCCGTTATCTTCATTATAGCGCTGGTGAAACCACTCGGCGCACAGAAGGAAGGCGTCGAAGTGCTCCTTCTGCACCAGCAGCTTCATAAAATTGGTCACATAGGGATGCACGTGATTGCCGAAGGTGTCGTCCACGATCTTCAGCCGGCTCGCCCGGTCGATGGCGCGGGAGCACAGCAGCCGAATAAACGCCGGCTGCTCCTTCAAAAGCGCGACGATGTCATCCAGCTGTTCAAAGATCATCAGACCGAGGTCTTCATCCCGCGCCAGCTCGTAAAGGCCCTCGCCGTATTCCCTCGCCAGGCCCGTCACGACGCTTCACCTGCACTTTTGATGAATTCCTCCACCAGCTCGCGGTGGTCCTTCGGGTTGATCTCGCGCTCCACCATGCGGCCGGCGATGTCCGCCGCCATGCCGGAGATCTCGCCCATCAGCTCGGAATAGGCCTTGCGCTTCTCCTGCTCGATGTCCTGCTCCGCCTTCTGCTTGAGATGGGCGGCTTCCTTCTTGGCGTCGTTGACGATGGCGTCGCCCCGGTTGTGGGCGGTGTCCACCGCGTTCTTCACCAGGCGGTCGGCCTCATCCCGGGCGTTGCTCAGGCGCGCGGTATAGTCTTCCTTCATCTGGGCGGCTTCCCGGCGATCCTTGCCCGCGGCGTCATAGATGCCGTCGATCTGCTGCTGGCGCGCCTCCAGCACGGCCATCACCCGCTTCCAGAGGAACTTCCGCACCAGCGCCAGCAATATCAGCAGGTTGCAGATTTGGAAGATGATGGTCCAGGCATCTATCGAGATAAACTCCAGTACTTTCACTTTCTGCCTCCGAGAATGGATTGTGTCTCAAAGATCAAGAGAAATTACAGCTTGCCGATGAAGGGGTTGGCGAACATCAGCAGCAGGGCGACAATGAAGCCGTAAATACCGGTGGTCTCGGCGACGGCGCAGCCCAGCAGCATAGTGGACTGAACGGTGCCCTTGCACTCGGGCTGGCGGCCAATGGCCTCGCAGGCCTTGCCGACGGCGTAGCCCTCGCCGATGCCGGGGCCGATGCCGGCGATCATCGCCAGACCCGCGCCGATGGCCGAGGAACCCATTACGATTGCTTTGGTCCACAGTTGCTCATTCATTGAAATAACCTCCCAATGATCATAGTTGATTTATGTCATTCCTCCGCCGCCGAACCGATGTACATCATCGTCAGCATACAGAAGATGAACGCCTGCAACAGACTGGAAAAGATGTCGAAGTAGATCGAGAACACCACCGGGATGCCCACCTGCAAAATCGGGACCCTGCCAAAGACCTGGCCCAGCACACCGGGCAGCTTGGAAAAGATCACGAACGACAGGTTGGCCAGCGCCCAGCGCAGCAGGCCCATGATGACCGTGCCAGAGGCAATGTTGCCAAAGTGACGGAAGGCCATGGACAGGGGCGTGGCGAACTCGGAGATGATGTTGAAGGGCAGCAGCACCGGGATCGGCTGGAAGTAGCCCTTGATATAACCCACCGGGCCGCCGGCGCGGAACTTGTTGTAGGTGATCAGCACGAACACCACCAGCGACCAGGCCAGCAGCGTGGACAGGTCCGAGGTCGGGGCAAACATCCCCACCATGCCGGACAAGGAGCACAGCGCCGAAAGGCCCATGATGGTGGCGATCAGCGGCGCGTAGCCCACGAGCAGGAAATGCTCGCCCATGTTCTCGCCCACCATGGCGTTCACCTTGGTCACGATGAATTCCGCGACCACCTGGCGCTTGGTGCGGCAATGTACCTGTATGCCGCTGGTCAGGAACAGGCACAGCCCAACGATGATCGCCATGACGATCCAGGTGTTCACCACCGTCTCGGTGATCTCAATGCCGCCGAATACCGGCAGGCTGAACAGTACCTTCGCGCCGGTTACGGTAAATTCCTGGTTCAAGGATGGTCACTTCCTTTGGTTTCGGGAGCCCGTTTGGCCTCCACGATTTGCAGTATGCGTATCACAATCGGGGAAAACAGCGCCGCAAGGATCGTCGCCAGCGGATCGAAGTGGAATACGGTGATTCCCAGCACCAGCAGCGCGAACATCGCAGTCATCCGCATATTATAGGAAATGCGCATGCGGTTCTGCATCTGCAGGCTCAGATCCGCGATCTCCTGCTCGGTGCGCTGGCGCTCCGCCATGCGATCGGCGATGCCCTGCAGCATCCTGCCCATCACATAGAAGTTCAATATGCCCAGCGCGCCGGAATACAGCGCCCCGAAGACGACCGGCGGCTTCAGCCTGCCGATGACGGCATATACCGCCAGCATCACGGCCACCAGGATCGCCACACCCAGCGCGACCCGCGCCGTCTGTTTCAGCACCGCATTGTCCGGTTTTTTCATCCGATGCACCCCGAATCCGCGCGCTGAGGCGTCGGCCTTCCCTCGAGCAAATCATAAAAGATAACAGCTTTACACTTTTTTATAGCGCAAATCGGGCAGGCATGCAAGACAAAACATATTAATTGTTTGCATAAAATACCGGGAAAACACACATTTCCCGTGATTTTATCCCCGGAATGACTGCCCGCATATAAAAATCACCGCACTTCCGTTTCCGGAAGTGCGGTTTACAGTACACCATCAGGGGCTCGAACCCTGGACACCCTGATTAAGAGTCAGGTGCTCTACCAACTGAGCTAATGGTGCATGTCCTTTCGACAAGAGGTATTATAGCGCTTTTCGCGCCCCATGTCAATACCTTTGGACGCCCCGAGGACGTTGAATTATATACATAATTGCATTTTTTCTGTGTAAAGTCTGTAACATGCGTTGCAGACGCGGCCATTTCGGGTTAGAATAACAGATGGTTTCCCAGTACCAAGGCTGCCGTTCCGATCAGAGTACAGCCGCATTTCGGAGGTAATGTTTTCATGTCCAAACGCTTGCTTCGGCTGGCCGTCCTGGCCTGCGCCGCGATTTGGTGCGCGGTTTCGGCGCTGCCCTTCGCGGCCCGGGCGGCCGGCAGCGATACATACACTGTCGAGGTGGATGTCACCAATCAAATCACCACCGTCTATCGCAACGCCGACAGGCATATCGTGCGCCAGATGATCTGTTCCACCGGAATGGACAATTACACCCCCCTGGGCACCTTCAAAATGGAGAAAACCCGTCCCGCCACCGACCGCGTGGAGTGGTATTACATCACCAAGTTCAAGGTCTACGTCAAATTCGCCACGCGAATCACGGGCAGCATACTGTTCCATTCCATCCCCTACGCCAAGAAGGACATGAGCACCATCGACCGCGAAGCGCTGGCCCAACTGGGCGACAAGGCTTCCCACGGCTGCATACGCCTGCTGTGGGAGGACGCCCGCTGGATCTCCGAGCACTGCCCCGAGGGCACCACCGTCAAGATCTTCAACGGCGCCGCGAAAAAGACCGGCCTGCGGGACCTGCTGAAGGTCCAGGGCTACACCGAGGACTGTAAGCTGACCTACCGCCAGTTCCTCGATGCCTGCCCCCTGGACAACATCTCCGGCGGCCTGGGCCGCGGCTCCTCCGGTGAGGAGGTCCGCGCCCTGCAGGAACGACTGGTCGGCCTGGGCTTCTACGGGAATACCCCCACCGGCGTCTACGATGAGTCCACCACGCTGGCCGTCATGCGCTACCAGTCCGCCGCCGGCGAGACGGTCAATGGCGTCGCCAGCCACGCCCTCCTCGACCGCATCATGGCCGAGGACGACATCACCGCGGAATACGCCACGCTGACCCCCGGCTGCGAAGGTCCCCTGGTCGCCAAGTTCCAGCTGGCCATGTCCTCCATCGGCTATTTTGACGGCACCATCGATGGCCTGTACGACGACCAACTGGCCAGCGCCGTGGCCGACTATTGCACCTCCAACGGCCTGCAGGCCGTCCAGTCCATCACCCCGGCGCTGCGCGCCGAGGTCTATGACCTGGCGAAGGTATAGCTCAGTAATAATCCTTTAAACCATCCGCACAGACACAGGTCCTTCAACCGACCGGAACGACGTAAAACCTACGACGTTCTCTCCGGTCCAGTTGAAGGACCTGTGTGTTCTGTATGCGGCCTTCAAAACGTTCAAATCATCACAGCGAGACGATCATTCCGGACGGTAGATGACCAGGTTTTTCAGGTTCCCGGCGTAGATGCGTGTCTTCTGGACGTTATCCTTTTCGCCCCAATACCAGGATTTGGTCATATAGGTCGGTATGTTGACGTCGATGCAGTTGGCGGCGAAGTTGTAAAACTCCGCCAGCGAGGCCGCGCCGTCGCCGTTGCCCTTGAGATCGGCGGCAAAGTAACCGGGATAACTGCCCGCGTCCCCTCCCGCGTTCGCGTTCCACCAGTCCTCCTTCTCGTTGTAGCCCAGTCCCTGCAGCAGGAAGAAGGTGAAGAAGTCCACGGCCTTGGCCTTGTTATTGTAATAGGTCGCCCGGGTGTTCGACGCGGCGGTGAGCACCGCGATCCTGCCGTTTTCGCCCTGCAGGCCGCTCTTCATGTCGTTGATGAAGGTGCCGCTGTAGCAGGAATCGAGGATCAGCACGACATTTCCCCGTATGGCCTGTACGCTGGCGAAAATCTCCTTCGCGGTCAGGTAATACTTCGGATTGCTCTTGTTGTTGTCATAGCCCACCAGGGAGAGCCTGTAGTTGGAATAGCTGCTCTTGGTGTTGTGGCCGTGGGAGCACAGGTAGACGACGCTCACGTCATTGTCGTCGGCATCGGCGAACAGGCTGGCGATGCCGGACAGGAGCCGGTCCTTGCTGGGATTTCCCAGGACCTTCGTGGCATAGCCCTGTCCTTCAATGCTGGATTTTTTGAATACGTTCGCCATGGACTCGGCATTGCGTTTCACGAAGGGCAGGCTGTCGTAGTAGCTGTAGGCCGCGAAGAGCCGGTAGGTGACCACGTCCATCGCGCCGTCCGAAACCGTCACTTCGACCGCAACACTCCGCCCGTCCTCGGCGGTGGCCGTCACACGGGTAGTTCCGACGCCCACAAAGGCGATGTAGCCCTGATCGCTGACGGTGGCCACGGAAGGGTCCGCGGATTTAAAGGTCACGGCAGGTTCCTCCTGCCCGTCAAAGCGCCAGCTCAGCTGTACGCCCTCCTCGTCCAGGCTGCCCGACACCGCACTCGGGGAGACACTGAAGCCCTCCGCCAATCCGGTGACGGTGACTGTGCATTCATCCCTCCTGGAATTGTGGGTCTCCACCCGAACGATGGCGGTTCCGGGAGCGTGGGCCGTGACATAGCCGTCCTCATCGACGGTGGCCACGTCGCTGTCGCTGCTGGTAAACCTACAGGAGGCCATGGTGTCTGTGGGAAGCGTCACCGTCAGGGCGACGCAGGTGCCCGCCTCCAGCGTGACTGCCTTTGGCGAAAGCGCCACCCTGGACGGCGCTTCGAGCACGTTCACGCGGCAGACCGCGTTCACGCCGTTGAAGGTCGACACGGTGACGGTATAGACACCCTTCGCCAGGCCCTGCACGACGCCGGATTCGCTGACGCTCAGGCCGCTGTCGCTGCTGCTGGCGACGGTATACCCTACGCCCGCCAGTTCCGTCCCGTCCGCCGTCAGGATCCGGGGGTTCAGGTCGCAGGTCTGGCCGATGCCGATGGTGATGTTGCTGGCGGCGAGGTCGACCCGCTCCGGCGCTTCCACGACGTTCACCTCACACACGGTCTCCACGGGCAGGCCGCCTTCAAGATGTGTAGAAACGCCGTTTTCGGCACTGACCCGGATCTGGGCGGTGCCCAGGGCCCTGCCCACGACCTTGCCGGTCTTCGCGTTGACGGTAATCCTGCCCGTGCCCTGTTTGGCGCTGTATTTGAATGTGGTCGGTACTGTCTTGCCGTCCGGGCCCACGGCCCTCGCCGCGACCGTCATCTTTTCCTTCAGGCAGATCGTCAGGGTTTCCGGCAAAAAGACCTCGGTCGGTTCTGCGGTCACGGTCACGTTGCACGTCGCCGTCTTGCCGTTGAAGGTTTTGACGGTGATCTTCGTCGTACCCGGGGCCACGGCGGTGACGACGCCGTTCAGCCTGTCCACGGTCGCCACCTTCCTGTTGGCCGAGGTGTAGGTCAGCGTCGATCCCGTGCCTGACGGCAGCTTTGACTTCAGCGCGCCGGTCTGGCCCACGGTCAGGGACATCTCGGCAGGCGTCAGCGTCACCATATCCGGGGCCTTCTTCACGGAGACGGTGCAGCTGGCCTTCAATCCGCTGGCGGTCTTCGCGGTGATGATGGCGGTGCCCTTCGCGACGCCGGTAATCCTGCCGGTCTTTTTGTCCACCTTGGCGACGGATGACTTGTTGGACGACCAGGTGACGGCGTCCTTGCTGTTCTCCGGGATGCGGGTGGCCGTGAGGACCGTGCATTTCTCCTTGACGCCAATGACCAGCTTTTTGGCGCTGATCTGGAGCTTCGGCTCGACGTCGTTGGAGAAATCGGCCCTGTCCACTTCCGTGGCCGTCCCTGCCCCGGCGGGAGTGCCTTCATCCAGCAGGCCCGCGGCATCGGGCTCCAAAAGGGCCGACTCCAGGTCTGCCGGTGAGGACAGCGCGATGTCCCCGGGCAGCGCCTCAATGATGAGGCCCTCCGGGGAAGGCTCCGGGATCACCGCCTCGCTGTCGATGAAAACCTCTTCCGCGAAGGAGAGGGACGCGCAGCCGACGACCAACGCGAGCATCACGCAGAAACATTTTTTTAACATGTACAGCACCCCTTGTCAGAAGAGCCCGGTAAAAAGCCCATACTTTACCATGTTATCACTATTTTATCGCATTTTACACGGCCCTGTCAACCGTTTACCCGATTCCCATGTTATAAGTGTGAAGCTTTTTCAGGGCAAAGTCACTGTCCAGTCGTACGCAAATTCTGATTTGTCGCGGGCTTGCGCCCGTTTGAAGGGGGACAGGTCCCCCTTCAATACATCCTCCTCAGATTTGCCTGAAATCGTCCTAAAGGACTAGCTTCGCGTCGCAGGCGATTTCCGGGCGGCAAATCTGCAAGG
>JAFWEL010000150.1 GCA_017512905.1 Clostridia bacterium | reverse complement strand
TTTTCGCCGGTTTCACCCATCTCGCTGTCGTGGTATTGCGCCTTGAAGCTGCCGTCCTCGGAGATCTGCATTTCGGTGGACCAGCCGCCCACACCGCTGCTGAATTCCCACTGCAGCTTGGACAGCTGTTCAAAGGTCGGGGCCGCGTTCTCGGCGCAGGCCGCAACCGCCGTCATCAGGAGCGCCAGACCAAGGAGCATTGCCAACATTCTCTTCATGATTATTTCCTCCCAAAACTGTATTTGCTGGGCGCAACGTGTGGACGAAGCACCCAAATCATTATACCAAAGCAGCAGAGATGTTGCTTGAATATTGAGTTAATTGAGAAACGCTATGAACGACCTGCGACAAGCGTGATATTGATAAATGAAACCGGATATGGTATCATAACCAATAATAGAGTCGCGGGCTGTCGCGGAAAGGGGGGAGCGGCGCATATGTTCAGGCGGATTGCGCTCTGGATGCTGCTGCTGGTCGCGCTGGCTGTCAAAGCCGGGGCGGCGACGCTGTGCGTCAATGCCCCCGGCGTGGTCGCCCTGACGGATGGCAGGGGCGCGGAAATCATAGAAAACGGTCGGTTTGAGTCTGTTTTTACCGTGCGCGAGGGTGAGCTGTACGCCGCGGGACGTCGCGGAGCGTACCGGCTTTACGATGCCCAGGGGAAATGCCTGAGCACGGTGGCCTTTTCAATGATCGACGATGCCGGCGAAGCGCTTCGATACAGGAGTGGCAGCCTCTATGGCGCGATGAGCCCGTCGGGACAGACGCTGCTTCAGCCCAGGTGGACGCAGCTCGTCCCCGACGGAAAGGGCGGCTGGCTGGCGCTGGAGAGCGACCCGCTGGACGAGCAGGCGGATGAAATCATCCACATCGACGGGTCGGGTTTTATAAAACAGACCGGAGTCTTTTGTTCTGACGGCCTGAACGACGTGGTGGGAGGGAGAATGCCCTTTGTCGACGCCGACGGGCGCTATGGCGTATTGGATGCCGACGGGGCCATAGCGGTGAGTCCCGTATGGCAATACATCGGCCTCTATTCCAATGGCTTTGCGAAGGTCGCCTCCCAGGAGGGCATGGGGATCATCGACGGCAGCGGTCGTGCGGTCATCGCGCCGTCGTATCGCTGGCTGGAGCGCAGCGACGCCATGATCGTTGGCTGGGACGGGACGAATGTGGATATTTACGGTCCCCGGGCTGGCCAGCGCAGGGCGCGGTTGATGGGCAAGGTCCGGGAGGTCGCGCTGGTGGGCGACTGCCTTGTGGTGAACTACGAGGCGCGCACCTGCCTGTACGACGCGAACGGCAGGCTCCTGGGGCAGAATGAGGGCGCTGTCGATTACGCCGCGGGCACCCGCGGCCAGCTGATCGCTTCCAACGGCGCGTGGGGAGAGAGGTGCCAGTGGCTGGTCAATCCGGATGGCACCAGGGCTTCCGGCATGTTCCAACAACTGCTTCCCCTGTGCGCCGAACGCTATGCCTTCCTGGAAATGTCGGGGGAGACCTATCAAAGCGAGGCGCTGGGCAGGGGCGAAACGGCCTGGAATTACAGGGATTGCCGATACGGCCTGATGGACAGTCGCGGCCGGATACTGATTTCGGCCAGGTACAGGGAAATACGGGCCCTTGGCGGCGACCGATTGCTGCTGATCGGGGATGACAGGGTTCAGATCGCCGACCGCAACGGTGTCGTCATGAAGACCTGGATCACGCCTGAAAGCTCAGAATCCAACCGCGAAGCAGCCGAATGATCGACGTGCGCAGATCGCGCTTCTGAACGTCCGCCCCGGCGACCAGCCTGCATTCCGCCAGCACCTGTTCCCCGACTATGAGGCGCGCCGTGCCGAGGATCTGGCCAAACCGCACCGGCGCCTCGATGACCCTGGGCAGGTCATGCACGATCCGGACCGGCGCGCCGATGGGCACCGCCGTGCGAAGGGGCGCGTCGGCGACGGCGTTGACGACAGCGCTGACGCCGCCCCTGACGGCTACGGCCTCTATGGGCTGGCCATCCTCCAGGGCGGATTCCGCGCGGTAGTTCTCGAAGCCGTAATCCAGCAGCGCGGTGGCGGTGTCAAACCAGGTGGGGCAGTTCAGCACCGCGCCGATCAGCGAAAGGCCGTCCCTCCGGGCACTGAAAACCAGGCATCGGCCGGCCTTACCGGTATATCCCGTCTTTCCTCCGGTGGCGCCTTCATAGGTCTTGAGCAGCCTGTTCTTGTTTTCCAGCACCCGGCTGTATTCATTGCCCACCCAGGGGATGATCTTGCGCTGTGTGCCGGTGATCTTCCGGAAGGCTTCGCTCTTCATGGCTTCCCGCATCACCAGGGCCAGCCCCAGGGCAGAGATGCCGTGCCCATCGGCATCCAGACCGTGGGGGTTGACAAAGTGGGCGTTCGCCCCGAGGGCTTCGGCCTTCGCGTTCATCATCTTGGCAAAGGCGGGGACGCTGCCGGCGATGTGCTCGGCGACCGCCACCGCGGCGTCGTTGCCGCTGCGCAGCATCAGGCCGTAGAGCATGTGCTCCATGGAGAGGGTTTCGCCCTTGGACAGGTAAAGCGAAGTGCCCGGAACGCCCGCGGCATTCCGGCCCGCGGTGACCCGGTCATCCAGCGGCGCGTTTTCCAGGGCCAGCAGCGTGGTCATCACCTTCGTGGTGGAGGCCATGGGCAGGCGCTGGTCCGCGTTCTGGGCAAACAAGATCCGACCGGAGTCCTGATCGATCAGTACCGCGCCCTTTGCGGCCACCCGAAAGGGTTCGGCCGCTGAAGCGACCGGCGTCCAAACGCCCAAGGCAATCACGAGAAAAAACAAAATCAGTCTGTTCATGGCACAGCCTCCGAATGTTTGCCAGCGGCCTGCGCATAGCCTGCCGGTTGAATCGCCAAAAAACCAACACCCGCTTACCTCGACGTCATTCGTAAGGTCAACGGGTGTTTCTTTTCAGAGGATATGCGCAGACTACGGTCGGTTTAACCGATATTGCCGGGCTCCGCCTCCGCTTTCAGCAGCGCGGCACAGCCTGCGGAATAGCCGGAAGCGGTTATGGCGAAATCGAGGGCCGTTTCCGGCGCGGCGACGGGCTCCTTATCCCCGCACATGGATTGGATCACCCGGCTGAACCGCTGGCAGAAGGTGCCGTACAGGGCTTCGACGCCCTGCTTGTCCCCTGCGGCCAGCAGCCGCCGGATGTCCTCCATGCTGCAGGTCTGCTTCAGGGCGACGATCATCGTCAGCAGGGCGATCTGCTCCCGGCTGTACTTCTTGCCCGTAGGCCTGGGGATCAGCCGGCTCTTGACGTAGTTGTTGATCATGGAGGGCGACAGGTAGCTGTGGATGGCCTGCCCGTACAGGGGCTCGTAAACCCGGGTGATGAAGGTCACCACCTGGTCCATATACAGGCCGAGATCGGGAATCTGCTCCCATGACGCGGGGCGATACCGGCTGATCGGGGCGAGCGTGCTCTGGATATCGATGCTCATCGGTTTTTCCTCCTGTGCCGCGCACAAATCAGACCGGAGTCGTTTCTTCGGCGGGCTGGACATACAGCGTGTGCTGGTTGGTGTAGATCACGAAGCCCGGCTTCGCGCCGCCCGGCTTTTTGACGTAGCGACGGAGGGTGTAATCCACCGGCACGCGGGAGCTGGCGCGGCCCTTGGAATACAGGGCGGCCAGGCGGGCGGCATAGAGTATGGTGGCGTCGTCCGGCGCTTCGCCGACGATGATGACGTGGGAACCGGGCATATCCTTAGCGTGGAGCCAGACCTCGTTGGGCTGGGCCGTGCCGGTGAGCTTGTCGTTCTGAAGGTTGTTCTTGCCCACCAGCACCACCCGCCCGGAGGGCGCGGTGAAGCGCATGGGCTTCGAGGGTGGAAGCTGCTTGAGCTGCCTGCGGTTGCGGTTGGGCTTGACGTAGCCGAAGCGCTCCAGCTCCTGGCGAAGCTCGGACAGCTCCGCCTCCTCCCGGCACTTTTCCAGGTTGTCCAGCTGTCCCTCCAGGTAATTCAGCTCCGCGGAGGTCTTTTCGATCTGCTCTGCCGCCAGGGTCTGGGCGTTTCTCGCCTTCTGGTACAGCTTGAAGTACCGCTGGGCGTTCTGGCCCGGAGACAGCTTTTCGTCCAGCTCCACCTTCAGCATCGGCATGCCTTCCTCATAATAGTTGGGCACCTCCACCCACTTCGCGCCCTTCTGGGCCAGGTGCAGGTTGGCGGTGAGCAGCTCGCCCTTCAGCCGGTATTCCTCCATGCGCTGGCTGCCCAGCAGGGCTTCATTCTGCAGGGCCAGCTTTCGCTCGCACCGCTCCACGTTCTTTTTCAGCGCACGGTGCAGCGCCGCGCTCTTCTGTTTGATCCGCTCGGCCATGTCCCTGCCCCGATAGAAGGCGTCCAGGGCCTCGCTGATGGAGGGATAGGGCTCAGCCTTCATATAAGCGCGGCTGGCGTAGGGGAAGGCCACCACGTCCACCGGCGCGCCGTCCTCTGAGCAGAGTATGGCCGGGGCGATGTGATCCGGTATCGCCGCGAGGCTGCCCGCGATGCTTTCGCAGGCGGCGCGAAGGTTGATCTCATCGGAGTGGGCGTCCTCGCTGCCCGTGGCGCGGAAGGCCAGCTCCCGGGCCGTCTGGCCGGACATGCCGCTGATACACTGGGCGATCAGCCTGTGCAGCGGCCCGTTCATGCCCGCCATGGCGGCATACAGTTTGTCCGCCGTGACGCTGTCGTAGGGCAGCTTGCCGTGGGCGGGGGGCAGCTCGTAGCGCAGTCCGGGCAGCACCTCGCGCACCGAGGAGATCATCTCGTTGACCCGGCGGGCGCTGTCGATGATGCGCCCGTCCCCGCCGACGAAAATGATGTTGGAGTGCTTGCCCATGAACTCGCAGATGATGCGCTTTCGGGCGGTGTCACCCAGCTCGTCAAAGTGCTCGATTTCCACCTCGAGGATGCGGTCGCACTCCAGCGCCCGTATGCCGCAGACCCGGCCGCCGGTGATGTGCTTGCGCATCAGCATGCAAAGCGCGGGGGGCTCCAGCGGGTTGTTCTTGCGGGTGGTGGTCAGGTGGGCGCGGGCACAGTTGGCCGTGGCCGACAGCAGCAGCTGGCGGTTCTCGCCCTCGTTGCGTATGGTGAGCACGATTTCATCCCGCTCCGGCTGTATGATCTTGTTCACGCGGCCGCCGGTCAGCGCCCGGTCCAGCTCCCGGGCCACCAGGCCCAGGGTCAATCCGTCAAAGGGCATAGCTGTTCCTCCAAACTGCGTTTCCTTGTATTTGCAACCATTATAAACCATTTGGACGGATTGCGCAACCGGGACATTTGTGATAAAATAGCAGGGCATACCTCCCTGTGAGCCGGAATAGATTGAATCGAAACGGATGACGCAAGGAGGGTTCCAGATGAAGATTTCAGGTAATCAGCGCAAGGCGTACCTGTTCGCGGCGACGCTGCTGGTCGTTGCCGTGGCGCTGGCGAGCGCATGGACGCTTTGGGGGAGGCGGGACACCGGCGCAGAAGCCCCCGGTGCGACGCCGGTTCCCACCCAGGCGGCGGAGCCGGAGGCTTCCGTGGAGCCGCAGGACCAACAGACCGGCGCCGACGCCGCGGCCCCGGCCGCAGAGGCCTCCAGGACCTCCACCATCGTATACTACCAGGACAACTATGGCTACCTGGTGCCGGTCATGTGCTCCGTGCCCCTGGAGGATGGCATTGCCAAGGCGACGTTGAACATGATGGTGCAGAGCGTGGGCAACGACATGCAGGCGGCGCGGCTGGGCCTGCGCACGGTGCTGCCCGAGAACACGAAGATCGACCTGGACATCTCCCACGGGCTTGCCCGCATCGACCTGAGCAAGGAGGTGCTGGACATGGCCGACGCCGCGGCGGAGAGCAACATGGTCAACGCCGTGGTGCAGACGCTGACGGAATTCGACAGCGTGGACAGGGTGGAATTCCTGATCGACGGACAGAAGCGGGAGACGCTGACCCACGGCACACCGGTATCCGGCGAGTTCACCCGGGGCGACATCAACCTGGAAAGCGTCGAGCCCACCATGGCCGACGCCACCGTCAAGCCCGTGACGCTCTTCTTCCCCGGGGATTCCGGCGCGGTGATCGTGCCCGTCACGCGAATGGTCCATTCCCGGCCGGACGTGAACACCGCCGTGCTGGAGCTGGCGAAGGGTCCGAGCAACACGGACATGCTGGAGAGCGTCGTGCCCGCCGGCTGCGGCCTGATCGACGTTCAGGTGGTAAAGGGCGTGGCCCGGCTGAACTTCACCTCCGAGTTTGTCAATCTCGTCGAGAATTCCGACGGCGGCCGCATGGCGCTGAAGGCGCTGGTGCTGACCTGCACCCAGTTCGACGGCATTGATTCGGTGGAGATCTATGTGGACGGGAAGAAGTACGACGCGGCGCAGGGGGAGCTGGGCGTGCCCACCTTCATGAACGTGGCCGATTCCATCGTCTACGACTACATCCAGACCCAGTCCGCGATGTTGTTTGACTTCGAGTGAGGCCGTATCAATCACAAATACCATGTAGCGGCGGCAATTTGCCGCCACAACGCTCCATTACAGATGTCATGTAGCGGCGGCAACCTGCCGCCACAGCCCCGGCGTGCACCGCGGCGAATGTGGCGGCAGATTGCCGCCGCTACGGAAGGGTATTACAAATGCTATGGGAGGCTTACAGATATGAATTCCATTGACCGCGCTCCGGACGAGCTGCGCATGGTGCGCATACTCCCGGATTATACCGAGATGGCCGAGGGCTCCGTGCTGATCTGCTGCGGACGCACGAAGGTGATTTGCACCGCGTCGGTGCAGGAGGGCGTCCCCCCGTTCCTGAGGGGCAAGGGCAAAGGGTGGCTGACGGCGGAGTATGCCATGCTGCCCGGGTCCACCCCCCAGCGCAAGGCACGGGACGGCGTGAAAAAGGACGGGCGGGGCGTGGAGATACAGCGCCTGATCGGTCGGTCGCTGCGCGCTGCCTGCGATTTGACCCGATTGGGCGAGCGCACGATCTACATCGACTGCGACGTGATCCAGGCCGACGGCGGCACCCGCACGGCCTCCATCACCGGGGCCTTCGTGGCGCTGTGCATCGCCGTCGACAGGCTGATGCAGCAGGGCAAACTGATGGATTCGCCCATCATCCGCCAGGTGGCGGCGGTGTCCGCCGGGGTCATCGACGACGTCTGCACCCTCGACCTTGAATACGCCCAGGACAGCCGCGCCCAGGTGGACATGAACATCGTGATGACTCGGGACAGCAAGGGCAACCTGGGCTTCGTGGAGGTGCAGGGGACCGGGGAGGGCCGCTGCTATACCCGCGCCGAGCTGGACCGGCTGCTGGCCCTGGGCGAGAAGGGCTGCCTGGCGCTCATGGATGCCCAGCGGGAGGCCCTCGGCAGCCGCAGCGAGGTCATCTGCAAGAAGCCGCTGCTGGTGCTGGCCAGCAATAACTTCGGCAAGCTGAGGGAGTTCAGGCAGATGCTCAGCGACCGGTTCGACGTGCGCTCCATGCGGGAGATGGGCGCGGAGACGGAGGTTGAGGAGACGGGGGAGACCTTCGATGAGAACGCCCTGATCAAGGCCAGGGCATTGATGGACATCTGCCAATGCGCCACGCTGGCCGACGACTCCGGACTGTGTGTGGATCAGCTGGGCGGGCAGCCCGGCGTCCATTCCGCCCGCTATTGCGGCGTTCACGGCGACGACGAGGCCAACAACCGGCTGCTGCTGAAGGAGCTGGCCGACAAGCCGGCCCCGCACAGGGCCCACTATGGCGTGGCGCTGGCGCTGTGCCGGCCCGGGCGGGAGCCGGTCATCGTCCACGGAAGCTGCGAGGGCGAGATCATCGATGAATACCGGGGCGAGGGCGGCTTTGGCTACGATCCGCTGTTCCTGTCCGACGACCTGGGCGTCACCTTTGCCGAGGCCGCGCCGGAAGCCAAGAACGGCGTTTCCCACCGGGCCAGGGCCATTCGCCGGCTCATCGAGGCCCTGGAGGCCGAGGCATGACGCGGCTGGGCATCGTCTCCGACAGCCACGATCACGGCGTCTGGCTGGAGCGCTATATGCAGCTGTGCAGGAAGGAAAAATACGACGCGATATTCCACCTGGGGGACTACGATTCCGACGCCCGCTGGCTGGAAAGGCGGCTGGACACGCCGGTGATCGCCGTCGCGGGGAACTGTGACATGTTCTCCGAGCTGCCGCGCATGGCCCGGGCATCCTTCGGTCCCCACCGGTTGTTGGCGGTCCATGGCCACTTGCAGGACGTGAAGTATGGCTACGACCGGCTTTCCTACTATGCCGAGGACCAGCAGGCCACCATCGCCCTGTTTGGCCATACCCACCGTCCCTGCGTGGAGCGGGTGGGGGCTGTGCTGCTTGTGAACCCCGGCGCGCTGATGGACGGCCGCTATGCCGAGCTGACGTTGGAAGGGGACCGTGCCGTACCGCGACTGAAGTCGCTTCGAGTGTAAAACAAACGCTGCCCCGGGATAATTGTGTCCGCCATTATCCCGGGGCAGCGTCTTTTGAACGAATACTCGGTTCACGACTGAACCAGCAACCGCTTGCTACCTTGGAACAGGACGGATATCGCACTAAGTAAAACACGCAACCACGCTCCCGGCACGCATGCCGGGTGTGGCTGTTATTCAGCTTGCGGATTTATACGCTGTAATGATAGTTGAACTGCATGTAAATGTGGTAATTAATTTACCTGATCGTTTTCCTGCATTGGTTCATCATTTTCGTTCTTGATACACTCGGATTGCAACCAATGATCCAATGCACCCATCAATCTTCCTCCATAGAGCAGCGCAAATATCACTGCTATGGCCAAACCTACATCACGCATTCCATTGCCTCCCGTCAGAAGCGCAGGAACTTCTGCACGTCCTTTTCACCGCCCAGCAGGATGATGCGCTCGTCACGGCTGAACTCGTGGGCAGGGCCAGGCATGGGTACCACCTGGCCGTTCTTACGTATGGCGAGGATGTTCAGGCGATATTTCTGCCGCACGGCCAGGTCAACGACTGTGTGCCCGATCCAGGCATCGGGGATCTCCGTTTCGTAGATCGCGTATTCCGGCGAAAGGCGGATGTAGTCAAAGATGTGATTTCCGCTGTAGCGCACAGCTGCCCAGGTTGCCATCTGCTTTTCCGGATAGATCACCTCGTCCGCGCCGCAGGCCAACAGGAACTGGGCGTGGGCATCCCGGGCGATGCGGGCCAGCACGAAGGGCGCGCCACGCTTCTTTAAGAGCGACGTGATCTCCAACGATGCCTGAAGGTCGTGGCCCATGGTAACAACGCACAGGTCGAATTCCTCCACTCCCAGCGCGTCGATCAGCGCAGGATCGGCGGCGTCGCCAATTTCAGCGTTGGTGACATAGGCCATGGCATCCTGCACCCGGCGTTCGTCCTTGTCGATGGCCAGCACCTGGTGGTTCAGGTCGTGCAGCTTCTGGGCCATGTGGCGTCCGAACCGGCCAAGACCTATTAACAGTACATTTTTCATGGGACAGCCTCCCGTCGTTTGTATGGGAATCATTGTAACAGTCAGGCCATGAATGTGCCATTAAACATTCCCGCTGCCGTATTAAGACGATATAAAGCGCTTTCTGTCTTTATGCCGTCTTAATGCGCTGAGAATTATTTTATCTTCCCTTTTATGTGATTTGTGGTATAATACACGGAAAACAACCAATGGGAGGTGGGAGCGTGTCAGAACAGGAGCGGATATTGGTGTGCGTCTCCGCCTCCCCCACCAACGCTGATGTCATTCGCCGCGCAGCGGCGCTCTCAACTGCCATTGATGCGGAGCTGATTGCCGTCTACGTGGAGGATGTGGAGCTGCGCGACGAGGCGCAGGCCCATGCGGTACATGATCACCTGAGTCTGGCAGAGAAGCATGGCGCCATGCTGACGACCATCTATGGAAACGACCCCGCCACGGCCATCGCGGAATATGCCCGGGTCAGCGGCATTACCAAGATCGTGCTGGGCAAGAGCCCTGGGCGGCGCACCCGGGACACGCTGATGGCGCGGCTCAACGAGCTGGCCCCTAACCTTGAAATCATCATCATCCCAAACCGCCTGACCGCGGACGCGAATCCCTCGCGGCTCAAGAGGCTCCTGGGAAGAGAGCGCTTCTCCTTCGGGGATTTGGCGAAGACCGCGCTGATCCTCGCCGCCTGCACCGGCATGGGCTTTCTGTTCTCCGCCGTGGGCCTGGCCATCACGAACGTGGTGCTGATCTACATCCTGGGCGTGATGGGCGTGGCGCTCACGACCACGGGCTACGGCTACAGCCTGCTGTCCTCGTTCCTCTCTGTGGTGGTGTTCAACTTCTTCTTTACCGAGCCCTTCTACTCGCTGCGCTCCAGCCCGGATTACCTCGCCACCTTCGCGGTGATGTTCACGGCGGCGCTGCTGTCCAGTTCTCTCACCAGTCGCATCAAGGCTCAGTCCATCCAGACGGCGAACAAGGCTTACCAGACCGAAGTGCTGCTGTCCACCAGCCAGCTGCTGCAAAAAGCGGAGGACAGGCAAGCGATCCTGGAGGTCGTGCAGCGGCAGCTGAGCCGGCTGCTGGAGCACAGCGTGCTGTGCTATGATTCGGATCTCGACGCGCCCGCGCTCTGCGCCATCGAGCAGGATGGCGGGTTCGAGGGGATCGATCTGGCCGGTGAACGTCATGTTGCCCGGTGGGTGCGCGAGAACGCCAAGCACGCGGGCCGCACGACCCGAATGTTTCCGGAGGCCAAATGCCTGTACATGGCCGTGCGCAGCGAAGGCCGCGTCTGGGCGGTCATCGGCATACGAGCGGACAACAGTCCTCCCATCGACGAGTACCGCAAAAACCTGATGATCTCCATACTGGACGAGTGCGCCCTGGCTGTGGAGAAGGACCACATGACCCGCGAAAAGCAGCGCATGGAGGAAAACGCCCGCCAGGAATCACTGCGGGCCAACCTGCTGCGCTCCATCTCCCACGATCTGCGCACGCCTTTGACCAGCATCTCCGGCAACGCCGCCATCCTCGTGGAGAACCAGGGGCAGCTGAGCGATGAAAGCCTGAAGCGGCTGTACACCTCCATCTATGACGACGCCATCTGGCTGAACGGCCTGGTGGAGAACCTGCTGACCATCACCCGCACCGAAAACGGCACCATGAAGCTGAACCCGCAGACGGAGCTGGTGGCGGACACCGTGGAGGAAGCCCTGCGGCACATCGACCCTGATGCCGCCCATAAGCAGATTGTGACGGACCTGCCGGAGGAGATGCTGCTGGCGCGAATGGACGCGGGGCTGATTGTACAGGTGCTGGTCAACCTCCTGAACAACGCGGTGAAGTACACGCCGGAGGGCGCGAGGATCATCGTCGGCGTCCGGCGGGAAGGCGACATGGCGCTGATCCGGGTGGAGGACGACGGGCAGGGCGTGCCGCCCGGCGACGAGGACCGGGTGTTCGACATGTTTTACACCGGCGTGAAGCGATCCCCGGACAGCCGCCGGGGCATCGGGCTGGGGCTGGCGCTGTGCAAGAGCATCGTGCAAGCCCACGGGGGCGAGATCGGCGTGGAAAATGTCCAACCCCACGGCGCTAAATTTTGGTTTACCCTTCCAATCGTGGAGGTCGAAGGCTATGAACAATAAACCGTTGATACTTGTGGTGGAGGACGACGCGGCGGTGCGCAGCCTGATGGCGGTGACGCTGGACACCCAGGGCTACCGCTACCATCTGGCCCGGAACGGTGCCGAGGCATTGATCGAGGCATCGACCCAGCAGCCCGCGGTGATGTTGCTGGATCTGGGTCTTCCTGACATGGAGGGCGTGGACATCATCCGCAAGGTGCGGGACTGGACGGCAATGCCCATCATCGTCATCTCCGCCCGCAGCGAGGACGCGGACAAGGTGGAAGCGCTGGACGCCGGCGCGGACGACTACCTGACCAAGCCCTTCTCCGTGGACGAGCTGCTGGCCCGGCTGCGGGTGGCGCTACGCCGGGTGAACGCGGAGACATCTGCTGGCGGTGAGAGCGCCGTGTATGAAAACGGCGGTCTTCGCATCGACTATGCCGCGGGCTGTGCGTACATCGCGGATCAGGAGATCCATCTGACGCCCATCGAGTATCGGTTGCTGTGCCTGCTGGCGAGGAACACAGGCAAGGTGTTGACCCACAACTACATCCTCAAGGAGATCTGGGGCAGCTATACTGCCTCGGACGTGGGATCACTCAGGGTGTTCATGGCGACGCTGCGCAAGAAGCTGCAAACCGGCGGCGAACAGCCCTACATCCAGACTCACATCGGCATCGGCTATCGCATGCTGCGGCAGGATGGCAAGCCGGAGGACGCGCCGTGAATGTGCCACATAAGCCGGAAGGACTGAGGCGCGAGCCCCGACCTGAGGAATGGCTGGTGTTTGGTTTCCTGGGCATCATACTGCTGGGGACGCTGCTGCTGGCGCTGCCCTTCTCAGCAAGGAATGGCCACAGCATCGGCCTGTTCGACAGCCTGTTCACGGCGACCTCCGCCGTGTGCGTGACGGGCCTTGTGGCGGTGGATACTGGCACGACTTTCTCCCTGCTCGGACAGGCCGTGCTGCTGGTGCTGATCCAGGTCGGCGGCCTGGGCTTCATGGTGTTCGCAACCAGGGTCATGATGATGCTGGGACGGCGAATCTCCATCAAAAACAGACTTTTGATCCGGGAATCCATGAACGGTGCGACCCTATCCAACCTCGGCACACTGGCGCGGCGCTACCTCCTGCTGGCGCTGGGCATCGAAGCGGTGGGAGCGGCGCTGCTCGCCATTCGGTTTGTTCCGTTGTACGGCCCCCGGCGTGGGTTGTGGTTCGCCGTATTCCACGCGGTCAGCGCCTTCTGCAACGCTGGCTTTGACCTGTTCGGACGCTTTGCCAGCCTGACCGGCTTTGCCGATGATCCGCTGGTGCTGCTCACTGTGGCGGCGCTGATCGTCCTGGGCGGGCTGGGCTTTTCCGTCATACTGGAGGTACTGAGCAGCCGACAGGGCCTGAAGAATCTGTCGCTGCACACCCGCATCGTGCTCACCTTCACGCTGGCGCTGCTGCTGGCGGGCATGGCCTTCTATGCGCTTGCGGAACGCGGCAGGATGGATATCCTCAATGCCTTCTTCCAGTCCGTCACCATGCGCACGGCAGGCTTCAATTCCTTCGATCTCTCGTCCCTCATGGACGGCTCCAAGCTGTTCAGCAGCCTGTTGATGATGATCGGCGCATCCCCGGCTTCCACAGGCGGCGGCATGAAAACCACCACCGTGGCGGTGGTGGCGCTTTTGATATACAGCGTTGTGAGGGGCGATGACGGGGTCAACGCCGCCCGCCGCCGGATTTCGGCCGATACCGTGCGAAGGGCGCTGGCGGTGGTGGCGCTGTTTCTGACGATGCTGACACTGGGCACGCTCTCCCTCTCGATCCTTGAGAACGGGCGCTTTTCCCTGGCGGACATTCTTTTCGAGTGCTCCAGCGCCATGGGCACCGTGGGCGTTTCCGCTATCGGCACACCAAACCTCCACCCCGTCAGCCGCGCTGTGCTGCTGCCGATGATGTTTCTGGGTCGTGTCGGCCCGCTGACCATCGCCGTCGCCGTGGCCCGCAGGCAAGGAAAGGCCAGAGGCCTGTCGAAGTATCCTGAAGAGAAGGTCATGATCGGATAAGTGAACAATGAAAGAAAGACTTGCCGAGATGATCGAAAAGACCTGTCGAAAGCGCTGTGGCACAATCCATTATTGGATGAACGATGGGGGAAGCAATTCAGATATACCATCAACTTATGATTACACGGTGAACACGATAGTCTTGAGTCGGATAGTTAGAGTGGTTCCGGGCAACAACCGATTAAGTAATCCACATACTTTGACCTCCCATGCCGCGAGCCCACCCGTGTAATCCTGAGGAATACGGTGAAGAAGGGTAACATCCGGTCGGGATTTGCATAAAGAAGTGCGAGCCTGTCATTTCTGACAAGCTCGCTTGCTGTACCTAATGTCGGTACTGATGTCTAATCCGACATTAGTGGTACATGCACCCAAATGCACCCATACACAGCCGTGATAAAGAGACTATTCATTGTCGAGTAGTGACTGTGTATTGATCGTCGGCAAAGTGATTGTTTCGCGTCCTGATTGACTTGTTACTGAACCGAGTATAGCACGCACATATAGATACAAGATTGCTATTGCATTTGGTAGCCACTTTTCATCCCAATCGCTGCCGTCAGCCATGATGAATTTCCCAGCAATTTCGACCATAATCTTGTACGGTGCACTATCATAGTCTTCAGTATCGTTGTAGAATGCATGTACAAGGAGATTGACTTGTATTGACTTATCTTCAAATTGTGCTGAACCGTGTGCTATATTATAGCGATAAGTGCCTCCTTCAATCTGATCAGGAATAAATGAAGCAGCACATTCATATTCCAGACGTTGAATTCTATATCCACCAAATTTAATGATACGCTTCTACGAGGAAGGTAAGGAGATCAAGCGATACAAGAACATCGAGATCCCTGACGCCATTAAGGAACTGGAATTCCAGGACTTCAAATTTGACGTACCGCTCAGCGGAGCCATCACCTTCAAAATCTTCTTCACGGCGGGAATTCTACCGGAAGTCTGGCCCGAACCCCGGCAGCGGAGGACACGAGCACAGATGGCCACAGAGAAGGCGCAGAAGGCCGCTACAGGCAGTTTGGATCAGATGGAGAACGGTGCAATCGACGGAGAAACCCGCCCAGGACGCCTCCAGAGCGCCTCAGGAGGCCGCGAAACCGCAAGACGAGAAATCCCAGCTGGAACCGGTAGAAGCAGTCCGAGACGCCATTATCGACGCCGAGCCTGATCCCGAGGCAACCCATCTGCCGAATCAGATGGAGGTACACTTCGACGTAGAGGGCAGCGCCCGCAAGGCTCTGGCCCACGCCATAGGGGAAAGCATCGGCGCATACCCCAGCTATAAGGCGGCTCCCAGCTTTGCCTACATCATCGGGGAATACACGCTGGATCGTCATGGGGTTTTAGCTGGCTCGCAGAACCAGCAACTGCTTGCTACCTTGGAACAGGATGGATATCGCACTAAGTAAACCACGCAACCACGATCCCGGCAAGCATGCCGGGTGTGGTTGTTTTTGCAATAACCAAACGATTGATAAAGGGGCATAATAGAAAGGCTTACTCTATTCCTATTGCTTTCCTGACTTGTTTTTTCTTTATCCACTGAACCTGTTTATCCAGTCTCCTGAACAAATTATGACCTTCTTCTGCTTTCTTCGCTACTTGATCTCGTAAACTGTCAATGTTCTTATTCATCAGGGAATGGATGATCTCATTCCGATATCCACACCATTGTTCAATATCCTTTAGCAGCGATAACACTTCATCGCATTTTGATTCGTCGTGAAGTTTTTTATACAATGCCTTTTGAATTTCATCAGTGCAATTCGCATTTTTGCTATTACTCGCAAATGAAAATACAGAGGCGACGATTCTTCTTTTGCCTGAAATACTCGTTATGCCGAGATTTGCCTTTGCATCATAGTTGTGCACTATTTCTTTGAATGCACTTACTCGTTTGGATCTATTGGCTGTGACTTTGTAATCGGATTCTTGTTGTAATAATCCAATATAGAATAAAGCAGCACGGAGTCTATCCTCCAAGCAAGCATAATCAATCAAAATAGACTCAAAATAGAATCCATATTTCATCGCTTTCTTATACTGCTCCATATGTATCTTGTAGGTATTCTGCTTGTCGGCATGATCAGTGACAGGCATGATTCGTCTAACGGTATTCGCCACTTTTTTACACCTGCCTTCGTATGGTATTTGACATATTATAGCTTTCAGCTTTCAGCATCTGTGAGTAGTGCCGATAAGAGTCTTAATTAATTACCATATAGTTTTTTCTGAAACTCTTCGTCTGCTACGCCTGTTGCTTCCATGCCGTATTTTATTTGCATCTGCTTCACTGCATCTTCTGTCATTTGACCATAATCACCGTCTGCTTTACCAGATAGGTATCCTTTTTCAATTAATGCAATCTGAATCCGAATAACTGCTTCGCCTTTAGCTCCCTTCTTTAATGCCGGAAATTGAATGCTTCCTGCTTCATTTTCTGGAACATCAGTGGAATCAGATACAATAGAATCTTCAATATCCCATTCATCCCATAAATCCCAGTCCTCGAAGTTGCAACTTCCAAATCTATTATCTCCAACGGCAACAAAAGAACCATCTGATTTCACACCATATGAAGTATTATAATATGCGTAGATGCTAACGATGTCTGTCCAATCTGACACTCTGCACTGTCCATCATCCGTATCACCCATCGCAACTACAGTTCCATCCGCTCTTAATCCAAGCGTATGACGACTTCCCGCTGCTATTGCAACAATATCTTTCCAAGAATACCATATATGAGAATTCTTGTTTTTTGATGCGATAACTGATCCATCTGCTGTTAGTCCAATTACTACATTACTATTTGTACCAGAGATAACTGTAGTGATATTCTTCCAGCTATCAACATCAACACCATATAGAGTAGTCACTACAGTCCCATTTTCTTTTAAGCCAATAACATAATAACCTAGAACAAGATCGTGCCCTTTAGAAAGCGAAATGATATGATCCCAGCTTTTCAAATCTTCGTAGAATTCCTCATCTGTACACAGTACCGTTCCATCTTTTTTTAGGCCAATTGTAAGGTAACGAAATGTAATAATGTCTTCAATTTCTGACCAATCTGATACATTACACTGTCCAAAATCATTATTGCCAGTGGCGACAACTGTTCCATCTTCTTTAAGCCCCACCGTAAAAGTATAGTCCTTCCCATCATCTATCCACCCATCAGCGCAAACCTTTTTTATCGATCTCCAATTCTTAACATTGCATGATACTATACCTTTTTTCCCTGTCGCAATTACTGTTCCATCCCTTTTTACACCTACTGTATGATAATACGAAGAAGATAGAGCAATTATACTATTCCACTTGTTTACTTTATCTGCACCATATTCGTTTCCTTCTTCTGCAACGCCTACAGTTCCGTCTGACATAATACAGAATAAGGATCCCTCAAGTACAATACTATCTTTTTTATATTCAGTAATATCCCTTATATATTTATCGCTATCTTTATAGCTTCTTCCTGCCTGCCAAAAAGCATAACGTAAACTGTACCCCAGAGAATGGACACCTGCTTTGGTAAGGCCCAACAACCCGTTCCTGGCAAATGGACACAATTTCCAGCCATGAACGGATAGAAGAAAGGCAAACCCCAAGCGGTGGACATTTCTGGTACGGCAGGCAAG
>JAFWEL010000011.1 GCA_017512905.1 Clostridia bacterium | reverse complement strand
TCCTCAAGCTCAAGGAGTTCCGCCGTGTCGCCATGCGCTATGACAAGCTTGCCTCCCGCTTCCTCTCCTTCGTCCATTTGGCCTGCATTCGCATACTCCTTGCATAATCTGGGCCGTTATGCTTTTTGAAACACACTCTAACCATTAAATGCTAAATACCAAATACTGAATTCTGATTTGTCGCAACGCGACAAATCAGAATTTAACACCATCCATTCTCCAATATTTAAGCTGTATTTAAGCTTTCCGGGTACAATCGAAGACATCGAAGGGAACGGAAGGTTCCCGACGCGAAGGAGGATGCGAAATGATAAAAAAATGGATTGCGATGGCGGTTGCGCTGGCTATGATGGCGGTGTCGGCCGTGGGATTTGCCGAGGATACCGGCGCGGCTTCCGACAAGGCGGCCATCGAGGCGGCGCTGAACCTGAAAAACATGGACCAGGAATGGACCTACAGCGCGGAATCCGACGCCTGGACGCTGTCGGTGGTGACGGCGGTGACGAAGCCCGTCATTGAGGACGAGGAGGGCGTGTCGGTATGTGTGCCCGGGGCCTACGTCACCGGCGTCGACACTGACGGCGACGGCGCGGCGGATGTCACCGCCCAAAGCGCCACCGACGCCGTGAAGGGCGGCCTGGTGATCGACTACGAAGCTGAAATCACCAGCGCCAACGGCCAGACCTACACCGCGGCCACGGCCCCGGTGATCCTGAATACCGGCGCGGCGGGCTATGGCAATGCCACGAATACCCTGGCCGCGGCCACCTACGCCGCCGAGGGCTACATCAACGTGGCCTGCGGCAACCGGGGCAAGCAGGACAGCGTCACCAACGCGGCGGGGGAGACCGTCTACACCGGCGACGCGCCCTCCTGCCTGGTGGACCAGAAGGCGGCGACCCGCTTTGTGAAGTACAACATCCTGCTGGGCAACCTGCCGGGCAGCGTGGAATACTGGGTGTCCACCGGCGGCAGCGGCGGCGGCGCTCATGCCACGATGTTCGCGGCGACCTCCAACAACCCGGATTTCTACGATTACCAGATCGAGGTCGGCGCGGTGGGCGTCTATAAGAACGCCGACGGCAGCTACAGCACCACCGTCACCATCGACGGCCAGGAGGTCGAGCTGTCCGACGGCGCCTGGGGCTGCGTGGCCTACAGCGCCATCACTCCCCTCTACGAGGCCGACATGGCCCAGGCCATGGAGTACACCCTGACCACCGGCTTCAACTTCAACACCGAATTCCAGCAGGCCCTGGCGAAGGTGCTGTCGGATGAGTATATGGACTACATCAACGCCCAGAACCTGACCGTGGACGAGGCGAAGGTGGGCTTCGACCTGGACGGCGACGGCGCGCTGGAGAGCACCGTGGCGCTGACCATCGAATACGACGCGGAAAAGTACGCCGACACCAACGGCTACGGCGGCAGCTACCTCGACCTGTACCTGGCGGAGTTCACCGAGAACCTCCAGTGGTATGTGGACAACCTGGACTATGCCACCGACTGGACCTGGTTTGACGCCGACGGCAACGCCCTATCCGACGATGCGGTCGCCGGAATGACCATCGCCGACAAGGCCCTGGCCTTTATCGAGGGCCGCTACGCCAAGGGCAGCTCCGGCGAGCGGGGCGGCATGGGCGGTCGCGGCGGCATGGGCCCCTCCGGCATGAACGGCGCGGACGACTTCAAAGGCGGCATGGACGGCGGACGCCCGGACTTCGCGGACGGCGAAATGCCTGACTTTGAAAACGGTGAGATGCCCGACTTCGGCGGCAGGGGCTTCGACAACGCGGGCGTCGCCGAGAACAGCTCGGGCGACGAGCTGGACGTGGGCACCCCCGACGCCGGCACGACCCAGGCGGCGGGCAGCGGCGTCAATTCCAACAACTACGCCAGCTACGAAGACATGCTGGCCGCCTATCAGGCGGACGTGGCCGAGATTGAGGCCGGCGACGCCTACGGCAACAACCTGGTGGACCTGTACAACCCGCTGAACTACATCGGCGCGGAGGGCACCGAGGACCCGACCTGGCTGCGCATCGTGTGCGGCGCGGTGGAGGGCGACATCGCCATGTTCAATTCCCTGAACACGCAGCTGGCGGCGCTGAATGCCGGCATCGACGCCACCATCGAATGGCAGTGGGACGGCGGCCACGTGCCCAGCGAGGTGCTGGGGAACAGCCTGCCCCTGTGGGTGGACATGATGTACGGCGAACACGTCAGCGGCGTGGAGACCACCAAAGCCGCGGCGGAAAAGCAGACCGCCAACGGCACCGCCGAATCCGCTACCGGCACCGACCTGTCCGGCTGGGTCAGCCTCGAAGAGGATGGCAGCGTCACCTTCACCCTGGCGGACGCCATGGCCTACCGCACCAGCCGCGCCAGCAAGGCCGTCCCCGGCTTCGATGTGATCGACTACGGCCAGGAGGATTACGTGTTCGGCGACAGCGATTCCGACGCCCGCCATTGGAGCGCGTGGGTGCTGAAGGCCCTGGAGGAGAACCGGGAGGCGCTGGAGGGCCTGTTCGAGGGCTGATTCACTCCCGCTCCCGCTGGGCGATCCGCCACAGCGCGGCGCCCTCGGTGACGCTGGTCCAGTCCCGGTTGAAGGCCGCCACCCCCTTGTGGGCGACAAAGCGGGTGCGCTCGTCCAGGTCAATGCGCGCGCGCAGTCGCCGATCCTGAAACAGGCGCCGGCAGGCCAGGGCGTTGAGCCGGCGGGCCTGCCGCACGCTCACGCCCATGGCTCCGGCGACCTCCGGCAGGCTCCGTTCCTCCAGCAGGCACAGCGTAGCAGCCCGGCGCTCGTCCCCGTCCTCCAGTCGGTCCACGGCATTACGAACGTCCCGGCGCAGCTCTTCCAGCAGCAGCCCCGCGTCCGGATCGGGCAGGGTTTCGTCCACCAGCAGGTCGCCCGCCGTTTCGCCGGCTTCATTGGCGGTGTCCAGCGGGCGGTCCAGCGTGTCGGCCCCGCTGTGGGCCTGGATGCGCCGGCCCTGCCGCAGGCACAGCGCCTGCTCAAAGGACCGCTGAATATGCCACGTGGCCCAGCTGGCCCAGCTTCGCCCGCCGGACCGGTCGAAGGTCCGGGCGGCGCGAACCAGCCCCAGGAACCCCGACTGAACCAGGTCCTCCTCCGACACCGCCCGGTCCATCGCGCAGGCCCCGGCATAGCGCCGCGCCATCGCGATCAACAACCCCTTGTTCTGCGCGTAAAGCGCCTCGTACATAGGCTCACCCCCATATAATATCGAATGTTTGTTCGATTGCATTATACGCCTGTCGGGCCCGGCTTTCAACCGTTCGGGGTGAATCTGACGAAAATGACGCAGGGGGAGGGTCTATAGAGCAAAACGCCTGAAATCGCGGGGATTTCAGGCGTATTTGTTGGGGTTGGGGGAGGTTTATTTCCTGCCGATGATGATCTTCTCCGCGTCGATCGCGGGGATGGTCACCGATGCGCCCATGACTGTCTCGTAAGTATGGGTGCCGTCACAGGTGCCATAGACTGTGATATAGTCATCCTCAATGACTTTAGCGGAAACGGAGCTCGTGCTGTATTCCACCCAGAACACTTTGTCGTAATAGCCATAGCCGCCGGTTCCCACGCGCAGGATAACACTTCCCCAGCCTTCGGTCTTTTGCAGCACTTTGCCGTAGATCGATACGCTATCGCCATCGTATTCATACGGGTCGCGCAAAATCTTGTCATATGTGGCCTTGGGGTAGGACGTGCTGTCATACACTGCGCTGTGATCAATCGTGATTTTCAAGGTAATCGTGTCATCCTTGGCTTCCTTGTTGGTCAGCTTGATCGTGCCGCTGCCGGCTCTGAGGGGGTCGATTACCAACTGAATATTGGATTTCCATTCATAATCGAAGCAGTTGGAGTTGGAATTCGCGTCGATTGTGTAGCTGCCATTGATCCAGACAGGAATCACAAGGCCACTTTTGCTCGTTACCGTGTATTCGGTCTCATCTACGCTGAATGTGGGCACATGAACCTTGACGGTCGCTTGCTTTTCACTTCCGTCAGCCGCGGCGCACGTGATTTCACAATCTCCACCCTTGGCTGCGGTGATTTTCCCTTCGTTTGTCACATCGGCAATCGATGTATCCGAGGAAGTCCAGACGACGTCTTTGTTCGTGGCATCCTCCGGAGAGACGGTGGCGACGATTTCCTGGGATTTGCCGCCGGGCAGAGTCAGCTTGGATTCGGAAAGCTTGATCGAGGTGACAAGCTGTGTGACGACGACATGACACACAGACGATACACCGCTGCCATCATTTGTCGTGCAGACGACATCGCATTCTCCGCAGCCTTTGGCGCTGACGGTTCCCTTGGCGGACACAGTTGCGACCTCAGGATTATCCGACGTCCAGACTACGCTCTTATCATCGGCGTCTTCAGGGCCTACCGCGGCCTCCAATGTATAGGTGCTTCCCTTTCCGATGTTGATCTGTGCTTCATTGAGCGAGAGTGTCTTTGCGGGCTGACGGACCTTTACCTTTACGGTTGCGCTCTTGGGCTTGTCTACGGCTTCCTTGGAGGTGATGGTCACCGTCACATCGCCGCGCGCCTTTGCCATCAATAATCCGTTTTCATCGATATCAGCAAACTCGCTGCTGTCAATCGAATAAACAAGGCCCTTCTCTGTGGCGTTCTCAGGATTGACGGCTACGATTTCGGCGATGCTAAGGGTGCTTCCGACAAGCGCCGTCGGCTTGCTGTCCAGAACCTTGACAGAGGCTACAGCAACGGGCTTCTGCTTTGCATTTTCAGAGAAGAGCAGCGCTTGGAGCTCAGCAGAGGCAATTCCTGTCTGCTCCAAGCCGTTATACTCCTCAAATGCCTTAACCGCGTTAACGGTCCCGTTGCCATAGTCTCCGTCAATGGCGGTGCTGTAAAAGCCAAGCTCAAACAAGCGTGTCTGCAGAGCTTTGACTTCATCGCCTTTGCTTCCCTTGGCCAGCTCGGTGTAGCCGGACACATCCAGTTCACTCTGAGGAGCTTCTTCGGATTCAGTGGATTCCGTATTGCCCTGTGCGGCTTCTATAGCGGCGCCAAGCTGCTCCTGAAGCGCCATCAGCTCATCAAGTGAAAGATCAGAAATGTCGATCTCCGCAAATGCTCCCAACGAAGAAATTATCAATACGGCTGCGAGCAACAGACTAACGATGTTTTTTTTCATGGTAATACCTCCTTGATAGAATTCGGGCTTTCCTGAAACGATGCTTTACAAGTGATAGTTCTGCCTGAATAACACAGGATTTGGTGAATGATGCACCTAATTCGTCTCATACAATCATTGATATCACCCGTTTCATATGAATGCAACTAATAAGATACATCTATATTAACATAAAGAATGTTGCATGTCAAGAAGCAGAATGCAACGAGTATGAAGTTTATATCTCTGTAGCTTTCGTGGTACACTAACAACAGGAGTGATATGATGGGTGTATTTGGGAAAAGGCTGCGCGAATTGCGACAAATGAGGAATATTACCCAGGAGCAATTGGCGGATATGGCAGACATATCGAGGGTAATGGTCGGTCGCTATGAAACTACCGACCAGCTGCCTGCGCTGGACACGCTGGTGCGCATTGCTGACGCTCTGGGTACCTCCACGGACTATCTGCTCGGTCGCACAGATGCCGTAGACGCACCCTTTGTCCCGAACTACATCGCCCCGCCTAAGCCACCGCGCCGCATGCCTCGCAGCGCGGTGGAGCTGGAGAGCTTCATACGGGAGATAACAACAGAGGTTTTGAAAGAAAACGATCTGCTTCAGGATTAGTTGAATCTGATCTGAGACGGGGCGTTGATCTATATAATTAATGGATTGACGGGTAGGCTGCTTATAGTCTATAATCGCTTTGCTGGACGATGGCCCGGAAGCGCTCCCGCTGAAACCAAGAGGCGGGAGGTGATGGTATGACGAACCTTGATCTGTTCATGGCTCTGATTGCTGTTGCAAGTCTCGCATTGACGATTTACTTCGGCAAGCGTTAGATGAAAAGTGCCTCCGGGTAGTTAGCGGCTACTCGGAGGCGTTTTGATGTAGTTTTCACTACAGCGGGAAGCTTCCCTGCTACAACACCATTGTACAGCATCGGCGGCGGCGTGTCAAGCGTTGCCGCCACTTTTATGAAAAACCCGAAGCCCTTTAGCTTCGGGAAAAGTCTGGGTGAGAGGATTCGAACCTCCGGCCTCTTGAACCCCATGTAGAAATTCGGTCATGTATTTTATGCACTAAAAGTAGCTGCTTTTGCGGTATAATAACGAATATAACAAAGTAGAAATGTATAAATATACGGTAAATACATTATCGAGTTGCCACAAAGTTGCCATTTTCAGATGGAACTGTTTGTAAAAAATGTTAACTGCTGAATGAAATAGTGGCAAACAGGATTTTTTAACCGCGGTAATATTGACAAAAATAGGATTTTATGATTAAATTTCATATGTAGACAGGAAAAAACAGTATTATTCGTGGAATATAAATAATGAGTACAGCTGATTATTACAAAGGAGGTAATATCATGGATGCTATGTATTCAAATAGGTTTTCTGTTGCTGTTTCTGCTGAAGAGGCATTCATTACATTTACACAGATAGTTCCAATGCAGGATGACAAGGGAGAAGTAACTAGCGAAGCAGTTGCAGAAAAAAGGAACATCATTCTTAGTTTGTCCATGGCTAGGCGCTTAGAACAAATGATTCATGAGTTGCTTGAAAAGAAAGAAGTAGACGAGAATAAAACCGAGGGATAGGCATGAATGATGCACGACACAATAAGGATGCGGAAATTAATTCCGTGATCGATCCACGAAACCGAAAGGTGAAGTTGTATGTAGGTGAGCGAGACCATATAATTATGGAACACCCAGTAATGGGTCGGAATTTTACTGCAATATACGATACAATACAGTCTCCAAAAGCGATTTATGATAGTGGTGAATGTGACAATAGAGAAGTTTACTTTAAAAGAAGCGAACTAGCAACATATGGAACGAAATACTATACGAAAGCTATAGTTGAATTTGATGCAACAAGAAAAGAAGGATATATTGTTACAGCTTTCCCACATGAAAAAGAAGGTGGTAACATTGGTGAGCGAACGTATCCAGATGATTGACTACGATGCAATCAATGATATTCTTTATATTAGATTTCCTAGCGATAGAGGAATGTCCTATGGAACAGATGGACCAGTGGGCATAGAGATTATGAAGGATATGGAAACAGAAGAATTGACGGGCATTGTTGTGTTTTATGCGAAGAAGAAAAAAGAGGACCGACAAACAAAGATAGATGCAATGGGATTTGGGATAGACATTGGGGAAATACTACGAGGAAGATGAACAGTTGCCGCCACCCTTCAGGATGGCGGTTATTTTCATACTATTCGTTACAAAACAGAATGTGTTAATAATCAATGAAGGTCAAAATCAAATAAGGTGGCAACCTGGGTTGCCAGTATGCGGAAAACGCGGAAAAAATGGAAGGATTTTCTGGCTTTATTCACCAAATGGAACTGATAAAGAGATTAGCTATAATAAGCAAAAAACCCGAAAACACTGTGTTTTCAGGCTATTTGCTGTGGTCTGGGTGAGAGGATTCGAACCTCCGGCCTCTTGAACCCCATTCAAGCACGCTACCAAACTGCGCTACACCCAGATATTCAATTCATATCGTCTCGGCATTCAAGACTACGCTCGAATCACCTTGACAACATAAAGCATTATACATCCTCCGGGAGGATTTGTCAAGTCGAAATTTCAGGGAATGGGGAAATGGCGCGTAAAGATTTGGGGATGATGCCCCTTGGGCATTGGATTTGGGCCGGCGCTTGATTCCGGAGGGGAAAAAACACATGGGGACGGCTCTTTTGTGGTACGAAATGTTTGAGCAGAATAGGGCCGTCCCTGTATGTTCTTCTCCCGCGGCGGGCTGTATGTTTTGGAGCGGCTTTACATTGTATCGGCGCGATGGATCAAGGTTGCCTTCAGCGAGGGAATATCCTCAGTAACGGTCTTGAACACGTCCTCGAAGTCAATGGCGCCATATTGGTGGGCGGCGATATTGCGAAAGCCGCGAATGGCCTTCCATGGGATACCCGTCATGGAAGCGAGATAGCTGTCCGTGAAAGATTTGGACAATTCGCCGATATTGATCAAGCTCATCACAATGGGCTTTTGACACATTCTGTCGCTGAACAGGTCTTCGGCAGAACAATCGGCGATGAAAGCTTCAATGTCTCTGATTTCATCAGCGTTTTTTCGCGGATGCGTTCATTTCTGACCTCATGCTCCATAGATACGTACCGTCCTGTCAATCGTTAGTCCATCGTTCTGTTTGCGCGGCAGCTTGACAATATCAACGTCGCGCTTCAATAATTCGGACAGCGTTTCTCGAAAGCCGCATATGTGCAGCAGAGAGGTCGGGTTTTCCGAGAATTCCACGAGAAAATCGACGTCGCTGTTCTCATCCGCCGTCCCGTTGGCATAGGAACCGAAGAGATCCACGCGCTTGACGGGATATTGTGCCGCGGCGGCCTGTACAGCCTGCTGAATCATGTCAAACGTCGGCATATGGATGGGCTCCCTTCTTTTTTAAACTTTCCATAAACATTATAGCATGGTCGGGTGAGGGAATTCAAGGAGGAATTACAGTTTATGAAAAGTAAAGGGCGGCGATGCGTCAGCGTCCCTGCAGCTGTGTTTTCCCGTATCGTAAACACTTCTGTATCGCATGTGCTTGGCCTGAATGGTTTTCCCTCAGCTCTTGATTCTCCCGCTCAGATCGCCTATAATAATATCATATTCACCGGAAGGCGGCGGGGATTCTTTGAAGATCACACAAGCCCAGCTTACCCATTTTCGCAGCTACGAGGCCTGCGAAATCCAGCCCTGCGAGGGGGTGAACGTGCTGCTGGGGGACAACGGCCAGGGCAAGACCAACGTGCTGGAGGCGCTGTACCTGTGCTGCACGGGGCGCTCCCACCGCACCCGGCAGGACCGGGAGCTGATTCGCTGGGGGGCGGACTTCGCCGCGGTGCGGGTGGAGGCCCTGCGCCGGGACGGCACCCACCAGGTGGAGATCGCCCTGCCGGCGCTGGGGCGGCGCAGGATCAAGGTCTCGGGGCAGGAGATATCCCGCTCCGGCGAGCTGATGGGCCACGTCACCGGTGTGCTGTTCTCTCCGGAGGACCTGCGCACGGTGAAGGACGGTCCCGCTGAGCGCCGGCGGTTTGTGGACATGGCCCTTTCCCAGGTGAAGCCCGCCTATTACTATGCCCTCCAGCGCTACGCCCGGGCCCTGAAGCAGCGCAACGAGGCCCTGAAGGCCATCGCCGCCCGGCCCGAACTGATGGCCACGCTGGACGCCTGGGACGAACAGCTGGCCGCCGCGGGGGTCGAGCTGATGGCCCATCGCCGGGAGTACATCCGCCGGCTGAGCGACACCGCCGCCGCCATTCACCGGGACATCGCCGACGACAGGGAGCGGCTGGA
Source organism: Clostridia bacterium (assembly GCA_017512905.1). GTDB lineage: Bacteria > Bacillota > Clostridia > Christensenellales > Aristaeellaceae > UBA2862. Next base: position 7,864 of record JAFWEL010000011.1, on the reverse strand, counting down.
GATCCGCTACCTGCCCAGCGTGTCGTCGGGGGATGATGCCAGCGCCTTCCTGGAGGCGCTGTTCGCCGCCCGGGAGAGCGACGCACGGCGCATGACCACCACCGTGGGCGCTCACCGGGACGACGTGCAGATCCTGGTGGAGGGCCGGGACGTGCGCGCCTACGGCTCCCAGGGCCAGCAGCGCACGGCGGCGCTGTCGATGCGGCTGTCCGAGCTGGACGTGATGCGCGAGACGATGGGGGAGTGGCCCATGCTGATGCTGGACGACGTGATGAGCGAGCTGGACCCCGGCCGCCGCCGCCAGCTGGTCAGCCGGCTGAAGGGGGTGCAGACCTTCATCACCTGTACCGACGCCGCCGACCTGGCCGGGGCCGAAGTGGGAAAGACCTGGCGGGTGGAAAACGGCATGCTGAAAGAGGACTGACGGGCGTCAGTCCTCTTTTTGGAACGGCGAACAGTATAATTATCGTCAATATCCGTCCGCCATCTCGTCCAGCTCGGCGTGGACCGTTTCGGCCCAGCTGTACTGGTTCATGTAATCTCCCATGTAGCGGTAGCGGGACTTGTCCTTCTTCGCGACCCAGTCGTACAGGTCGCAGTCGATGCGGTCGGTGGCGATGGCCATGCTGCCCCGCTGCTTGTGGATCAGGTCGGTCAGCTTCAGCCGGGTGAAGGTGTTCTGCAGGTCCTGGCGCAGGTTGCGCAGGTACGAGGCCTTCTTCTCCGGGTCGCCGTCGTCCTCCCACAGGGCGGCGATGATCTCGCCGTTAGTGGTCTGGGCGCCCCGGTTGTTCACCAGCAGCGCCACCACTTCCTTGGTGCGGCTGTACTTGAAGGCCACCGGCTCGCCGTCCACGAACAGCTCAAAGTTGCCGAAGGTCTGGGCGAACACCCGGTGGGACGGCCCGCCGCTCACGGGATAGCGCAGGTCGTCCAGCTCGGCGGACAGGGCAAACCTGCTCACCGGCAGCAGCAGGCACCCGCTGGCGTGCAGCGACAGGGCGTCCAGGGCCTGGGCGTCGTCCGGGTCCATGAACACCAGGTTTACCGCCGGGTGCAGGTCCTTCAGGTATTGGCCCAGGTCCAGGCCGTCCAGCTCGGGCATATTCGTCGCCAGCAGCGCCACGTCAACGGGCCGCTGCCGGGCCTCGGCCAGGGCCGCCGGACTGTCGGTGAATTGGAGCACCTCGGCGTCGGGCTGAAGCTCGGCCACCAGCGCCGCCGCGTCCTTCAGGGTCTGGGCGTCCTCGCAAACCAGCATGATCGTCATTGGCCGTTCCCTCCGATCCTGATGGGCCGCAGCTTCTGGTTGGAGCGCTGCTCCGGGGTCATGTGCAGCGGGTCGGGTTCGCCCACCATCAGCATATCGCCGCCGTTGACGGCCGCGTCGTGCAGGGGGCCCGAGCGCAGGTCGGCGATGACCAGCGCGGCAAAGCGGTCGTAGTTGTCCTCGTCGATCCTCGGAAAGTGGTGGCGCATGCGGTACCAATGCTTTGGGTCTAAGCCCATGCCGCCTGTATACAGCCGGTCCGCGGTGGCCTCCACCTCCTCCGGCCCCGCCGGCTGGCCCGGCGCCAGGTCCATGTCGTCGCAGAACAGCATGGCGTAGGTGCGCAGCACCTGGTTGCGCACGGTGTCCTGCCGGCCATAGCGGTCTATGGGGGTGTCCATCACCCGGTAAAAGTGGTCCCGGGCGGCCTCTGAACGGTTGAAGTGGACGATGGCGTCGTAGAAGTCCCGGTCGATCAGCGATTGGCTCATGTCGCATCCCTCCTGGTCAGTCGTGCGTGTGATCAAGTGATTGTTCAGGTCACGGCGACGGTCAGCGCGCCGAAGAACAGCGCCATGCCCGCCACCATCAAAAGCTCCTGCCTCCAGCGCTTCGCCAGCAGACCGGCGCACTCCCGCATGAAGGCGTTGGGCCAGTACCACCAGCGGGTGCGGCTGCCCATGCCCTCGGCCTCCAGCCCCGCCATCCGCGCCCAGACGCCGCTGCGAAAGACGTGGTAGTTCGTGGTGGCAAAGGCCACCCTGCCGCCAGGGTGGGCGGCGTCGGTGAGGGCCTTGGAGTAGGCCATGCTCTGGAAGGTGTTTTTCGAGCGATCCTCAGGCAGGATCAGCGCGTCCGGTACGCCCTGGGCCAGCAGGTAGCGACGCATGGCCTCGGCTTCGGCCATGGATTCGTCCGCCCCCTGGCCGCCGGAGGGCACCAGCACCGCCGTCCGCCCCGTGCGGGTCCGCTGGTCGCGCCAGAATTCCAGCGCCCTGTCCACCCGCCCCCGCAGCAGCGGCGGCAGCGTGCCGTCCTTGCGGAACATGCAGCCCAGTATGATGATGAAATCCCGGTCCGGCGAGGGCACGTGCTTCGCCGCCAGCAGGCCGCACACCGCCGCGCCGATCAGCATGCATTCAAAATAGGCGAATACCGTGCAGTAGACGTCTTGGACCACGATCTGGCTGCGGAACCCCTGGGACGTGTGGAACAGGCTGTGGCTCTGCAGGAAGATGGCCAGGGCCACCCCGGCCAGCAGCGAGAGCCCCACCAGCAGCCCCAGCACGTTCTTCAGCTTCGCCTGCTCATGGCACAGCAGGGCAATGTTGCTCACGCACATGGCCACGGCGAACACCACGACCAGCGGCAGCGTCACCATCATGAAGTTGAAGCCCGCCCCGGACAGGGCCGCGTAGACGTCCAGCATCTGGAAATTCCGGGGCTGGACCAGGCGGCGGAGGGTCAGGTTCAGCATGATGGTTCCGGATACCAGCGCGAACAGGCCGAAGCCCACGTAGTAGATGGTGTCATAGGCGTAGAAAGCCGGCCCCCGCGCCCCGAAAAAGGCCCGGGCCATGATGAAGGCCGTGCCCAGCCAGAACACCGTCAGCGCCATCATCACCACATAGTCGCCGGTGAAGCCGCCGGTGTCGTAGTCGTAAACCGTCAGGAAGCGGCCCACCCGGTAGTGCTGGGTGGACACCCGCTCGCCGCCGGGTCCCCGTACCTCGTACCAGGTTTCCCCGGGCTTCGTCGCCTGCAGGGCCACCCTCACATCATCGCCCGCCGCCGTCGGCTCGCCGGGGCTCAGCGCTCCCCGGGCCTCGCCGCCGGAGAGCGGACGCATCGTGACGGCATCGCCCGCCGCCCGGGTCACGGGGATGCGGTCCACGTAGGTGTTTCCCAGTAAAAGCCGCCCCGTGATACACGCCAGCAACAGCAGCATGCCCAGCATCGCCACCTGCCTGACCACGTTTTTCATGTGTACCTCGCTTGTGTGGGAGAGTGTGATTTACCCGACTGAACAGATACCTGAAACCTGTTATTCGCCGTAAACACCCCCTATTATATCACGGCTTTGGGAGGTCAACAAGGTTTTTTTGTCGCTTTATGGGCTTGACGCGACTTTCTTCGGGCTGCTCTTGTAGATTTATCATTTATCTGATACAATACCGGGCATATCATGAACGGCGATGAAGGGAGGCGGACGCGGATGGGGGAGAAGGCAACCCCGGCGAACCGGGCCGGTGCGAAGGCAGTGCCCGCGAAGGCGGCAAGGCCGGCAGCGGGGAAAAAGCCCGCCGCGAAGCCAAAGGCGTCCGCCGGGGCGAAAGCGCGGCCCGGGAGGCACATGGGTCTGATCCTGTTTGCCTTTGCTGTCGCGGCGGGGCTGATGTACCTGTCCGGGGGCGTGAAGCCCCATCGGGGAACCCGGGGCACGGATGCCGAAATCGCCGCCAACCGGGCGGTGCTGGCCGAGCTGGCCCAGCGGGAGCCCATCGACCTGAACGCCGAGCTGAAGCGCCTGCGCCGGGAGGAGCTGAGGGCGCGAAACGGCATCCTGGTGGACGACCTGGAGGCGGAGAAGCAGAAGATCCTGGCCATGACCGACGCGGACTGGAACGCGGCGGACATCGTCCGCTGGTTTGAAAACACCGCCATCGTGGGCGATTCCATTATCCGCCAGGTGCGGCTGTTCCACTTCCTGGACGCGCCGGTGTTCGCCGAGGGTGGCATCCACATTTCGGTGGAGCTGCCGCTGCTGGACCAGGTGGAGGCCGCCCATCCGTCGGTGGTGTTCCTGTGCTTCGGCATGAACGACGTGGGCGTGTTCGAGGACCGGGTGGACCGGTACGTGGAGCGCTATTCCAACGTGATCCGGCGATTGCAGGCCAGCCTGCCCGACGCGGCCATCTATGTCTGCGCCGCCCTGCCGGTGACGGCGGAGCGGCTGGCGGAGGAGCCCAAGTACGGCTATCTGGACCTTTACAACCGGGAGATGGAGAAGGCCTGTCCCGGCCTGGGGGCCTACTTCGTCGATTCCAGCTTCATACTCGAGGGCCATCCCGAGCGCTACAACGTGGACGGCCGGCATCCCAGGGAGGAATATTATCCGATGTGGCTGACCTATCTGGCAGACCTGGCGGGGCTGAACCATGACTGAGCGCCGAAACAACGCGAGACCCACGGCCCGGCGGCGCGGCGCGGGAAGCGCCGGGGCGGAGCGCCGCTATGCCCTCGTCAAGTGGGGGCTGCTGGCGGCGCTGGTGGTCTATGCCGTGCTGGTGGTGGGCATGAACGCCGCCAGGAACGTGGACTTCTCCGTCATCAGAAGCGCCATGGCCGCCGCCCCCGGCGTCGCCGAACTGAAAAGCCTGGACGAAAACGGCTTCCAGGAGCGGCTGGACACCGCCCCGGACGGTTGCGAGGGCTGGCTGATGGTGGGCTCCGAGGACATCATGGACGTGTCGGAGCTGATGATCGCCAAGGCGGACGCAGCCACGCTGGACCGCCTGGAATCGGCGGTACAGCGGCGGCTGGAGGCCCAGCTGGCGGTGTTCCGCAGCTATGGCGTGAACCAGAAGGACCTGCTGGAGGGGGCGAGAGTCCTGCGGCGGGGCGATTATCTTTTCTACGCGGTGGGGGAACGGGCGGACCCGTGGGAGGACGCCTTCCTCGCCTGTATACGATAGGAGGGCGGACGGCACATGGTATTCAGCAGCCTGCACTTCCTGTACATCTTCCTGCCGCTGGTGATGCTGGCGCACCGCTTCGCCCCCCGGCACTGGCGCAACGGCGTGCTGCTGGCGGCCAGCGTCTGGTTCTACGCCTGGGGCGAGCCGGTCTACGTGGGACTGATGCTGTTCAGCGTGGCCTGGAATTACCTGACCGGGCTGCAGCTGGCCGCGGCGGCGCGGCCCTCCCGGAAAAAGCGGGTGCTCGCCGGCGCGGTGGCGGTGAACCTGGCCGTGCTGGGCTTCTTCAAATACTACGGCTTCCTGGTGCAGACCCTGAACGGGGCCCTGGGGCTGCGGCTGCCCGACTACAACCTGCCGCTGCCCATTGGCATATCGTTCTACACCTTCCAGGCGCTGTCCTACATCATCGACGTGTACCGGGGGACGACGAAGCCCCAAAGAAGCCTCGTCGACTTCGCCACCTACATCACCATGTTTCCCCAGCTGGTGGCGGGCCCCATCGTGAAGTACGCCGACATCGAGGCCCAGCTGCAAAAGCGAAGCGCGTCGCTGGCCCAGGTGGGCCAGGGGCTGGAGCGGGTGATCCTGGGCCTGTCGAAGAAGGTGCTGCTGGCCAACAACCTGGGCCTGCTGGCCGACACCATGCGCGCCGCGCCGGGGCTGTCGGTGCTGTCGGCCTGGCTGGGGGCGGCGGCCTATACGCTGCAGATCTACTTCGACTTCAGCGGCTATTCCGACATGGCCATCGGTATGGGGCGGATGCTGGGCTTCAGCTTCGCCGAAAACTTCGACTATCCCTACCGCGCCCGCAGCGTCACCGAGTTCTGGCGGCGTTGGCACATCTCCCTGTCCGGCTGGTTCCGGGATTACGTGTACATCCCCCTGGGCGGCAACCGGGTGGGCGCGGGGCGGCACATACTGAACCTGCTGGCGGTGTGGCTGCTCACCGGCCTTTGGCACGGGGCCAGCTGGAATTTCGTGGTGTGGGGACTGTATTACGCCCTGCTGCTGATCGCGGAAAAGCATATCACGGGCAAGGCGCTGGGCCGGCTGCCCGCCGGACTGGCCCGAGCCATAACGCTGGTGCTGGTGACAGTGGGATGGATCATATTCAGCAACACCGACTTCGCCGCCATGGGCCGTTACCTGGGCTGCCTGGTGGGCGTCGGGGCCGGGGGATTCGCCGACCGGACGTTCCTGTACGCCCTGCGCAGCCACGGGCTGCTGCTGGCCTTCGCGGCGCTGTGCTGCGGGCCGGGGCTGCGGCAGTGGCAGCTGAGACTGACCGGGAAGCTGCCGGCGGTGGCGCTGGCGGTGTTCGCCGGGCTGCTGGTGGCGTGCACTGCGTACCTGGTGCAGGGGAGCTACAATCCGTTCCTTTATTTCCGGTTTTAGGATGGGTGGCGGCAGATTGCCGACGTTGCGACCGTCCCCAGCACCCCATGAATCCATCTGCCAATCGAGGTGTCCGGCATGAAGAAGAAACGCCTGTTTTTCCTGCGCGCCACGGCCGTCATGGTCCTGGCGCTGGTGGCGTTGCTGGACGTCGCCTTCATCCTCCACCGGGACCGGGCGACCTCGCCGCTGGAGAACCGGAGCCTGCAGCAGCGGCCCGCGCTGACGGTCCGGGGTCTGCTGTCCGGGCGCTTCGAGAGCCGGTTTGACAGCTACATCAGCGACCAGTTTCCCCTGCGGGACGACTGGGTCGCGCTGAAATCCACGCTGGACCGGCTGGCGGGCCGGACGAAATCCAACGGCGTGTTCCTGGGGAAGGACGGTTGCCTGATCCAGGACTTCGGTGCGCCGTCGGAGGCGGACTACCGCCGCACGACCGACGCCCTGGTGGGCTTTCTGGATCGGCACGACGACCTGGCGGAATACGTGATGGTCGTGCCCACGGCGGTGACGGTGCTGGCGGACAGGCTGCCCTCGCTGGCCGACGCCGGGGACGAGGGCGGCTACATCGACCGGCTGGCGGAGGACCTGTCGGAGACCCCGGCGACCTTCATCGACCTTCGGCCCGATTTTTTCGCGGCACGGGCGGAAACCCAGCTGTACTACCGCACCGACCACCACTGGACCAGCGACGCCGCACGACTGGCCTACCTGGCGCTGGCGCGGGAGGCGGACCTGCCGGCGGACACCGGTGGGTTTGAACGCCGCCTGCTGTCCGACGGCTTCCAGGGCACCCTCAGCGCCGTCAGCGGCTTCAGGATGGAGGACAGCGAGGACCTGTGGGGCTATATCCCCGGGGAGAGCGCGCCCCAGCTGGTGGCCACCTGGGTCAGCGAGAACCGGCGCAGCGCCTCGCTGTTTGCCGAGGAATGCCTGGACACCCGGGACCGGTACGCCGTGTTCCTGGGGGGCAACTTTCCGGAGATCCGCATCGAGACCACCGTGGCGAACGGGCGAACGCTGCTGGTGCTGAAGGACTCCTACGCCAACTGCATGATTCCGCTGCTGACGCGGGGATACCAGAAGCTGGTGGTGGTCGACCCCCGGTATTATACCGGCGACCTGGAGGTGCTGATGGCGGCCGAGGGCGTCAATGAGGTGCTGGTCCTCTACAATGCCGAAACGCTGGCCGGGGATACGGCCCTTAGGGCGGATTTGGAGGGATGACAGATTCTGATTTATCGGGGAGACGGAACCCCTCCGGCGCTACGCGCCACCTCCCCACTAGCTTCGCGTCGCAGGGGAGGCTTTTGGCTAACTTACCGGGAGTATCGGGGGCGGTAGCGCCCCGATCTTTAATCGTACGCGGCGGCATGTACGCCGCGGGCGGGGCGATTTTTGCGGCAGGGAGCCTGCCGACCAGAGCAAAAATCGTTTCCTTTCAGATTTGCCGCCCGGAAATCGCTTGCGATTTCAGGCAAATCTGAGGAGGATGTAT
>JAFWEL010000149.1 GCA_017512905.1 Clostridia bacterium | reverse complement strand
TAGCTTCGCGTCGCAAAAAAGGCCCCGCCCGCGGCGTACACGCCGCCGCGTACGATTAAAGATCGGGGCGCTACCGCCCCCGATACCCCCGGTAAGTTAGCCAAAGGGGAGTTCGTCATCAGCTCGATAAATCAGAATTTTCCCCTCACCCGATCATCCTCAGCGCGGGCACGGCGTTCAGATCCAGCCCCGCCACCTCGCCGGCCATCAGCCGATAGAAGGCCGCGGAGCCGATCATCACGGCGTTGTCGGTGCACAGGCCTTTGGGGGGAATGAACACCCGCATGCCGGCCTTCTCGCCCCGGCGCTGCAGCTCGCTCCTGAGCAGCGAATTGGCCGCCACGCCTCCGGCCACGGCCAGGCGTTTCGCGCCGGTATCCCTCGCCGCGGCGACGGTCTTGTCCACCAGCAGGTCCACTACGCTGCGCCGGAAGGACGCGGCGAAGTTGGCGGCATTGATCTCAACGCCCTGCTGACGCAGGTTGTGGGCCTGGTTGATGACCGCCGTCTTCAGGCCGCTGAAGGAGAAGTCATACTTCCCCTGGGTGTGGGGGTGCGGGAATTTATAGGCACGGTCGTCACCGGTGTCCGCCAGCCTGTCCAGCAACGGCCCGCCGGGATAGGGGATGTCCAGCACCCGGGCCACCTTATCGAAGGCCTCCCCCGCCGCGTCGTCGACGGTCTGGCCCAGCAATTCATACTCACCGTAGCGGGTGACGTTCAGTATGTGGCTGTGCCCGCCAGAGGCCACCAGGCACACAAAGGACGGCTCCAGGTCCGGATGGGCGATGTAATTCGCCGATACATGCCCCTCGATGTGATTCACGCCCACCAGCGGCACGTCCATGGCGTAGGCCAGCGCCTTGGCCCAGCTGACCCCGGTCAGTAGCGCCCCCACCAACCCCGGCCCGTAGGTGACGCCCACGGCGTCGATGGCGTCCAGGGTGATATGGGCCTCGGCCAGCGCCGCCTCCAGCAGCGGGTCGATGGCCTCCACATGCATCCGGCTGGCGATCTCCGGCACCACGCCGCCGTACAGTGCGTGGGTGTCGATCTGGCTGGCAATGGCATTGGCCAGCTGCTCCCGCCCGTTGCGCACCACGGCCACGGCGGTCTCGTCACAGCTGGACTCCACCGATAATATCAGCGCTTCCCCCCGACGTCGAAGGTCTTCGGCCTTTGCACGGCAGCGCGCCGCGTAGCTCGATTGTCGTTCCATGTGTTTCCCTCGTTCTTATTCATTTTCGGCCAGATGTGAGTCAGCAGCACGGCCAGCGCCGTCACGCCCGCCATCGCCACCCCGCTTAACAACGCGATGCGCAGCCCCATGGCCGCGAACATCTCCTCCGGGCAGATGCGGATCAGCAGGTCCGTGCGCTCGTCCAACAGCCAAAGGTCGTTGGTGAACAGCATCCGGTGCATGAAGGTAAACGCGCCGTCAAAGTCGATGCACGCCCACACCGCGAAGGCTCCCAGCGGAATCAGCAGGATCAGCGGCGCAAGCCACGCGCACCTTCGGGCCCTGCGTCGGTCCTGCAGCAGATAGGCTCCGCCCACGATCAGTAGCACCGCCCAGGGAATCAGGCGCGAGCGTACCTTCCTGAGCAGCGTGAACAGCCGCAGACAGTCCGCCATGTGAGCCATCTCCCGGTCATTGAACACCCCGGCCTGGGAAAGCGGAGCCACGTTCCCCCGCAGGTAGTCCGCCAGCTGGCCGTCCAGCGTCCGCAGCTCCGATTCGGAGATCCTCGCCCCCGGCAACACTCCGGCCTCCGTCTGCAATTTGAAATACATCCCGTCGTCGGTACCCACGCCGTGCACCGCCGTCAGCACCAGTATCAGCATCAGCGCGACCAGCCCCAGTACCAGGCCGATCGCGCCAAAGCCAGCCCTTTCTTTCCCGTTCATGCGATCTCCAAAATCGGAATGAGGGGACGGTTCCTTATTCCATAATTTGATATGGAATAAGGAACCGTCCCCTCATTCCATCGGTCCTTACAGCTTCTGCAAATAACTGGTCACAAACCCCTCCAGCTTCCCGTCCATCACCGCGTTCACGTCGCCCATCTCGTAGCCGGTACGGTGGTCCTTGACCATTGTATAGGGCTGGAACACGTAGGATCGGATCTGGCTGCCCCATTCGATCTTCTTCAGCTCGCCCTTGATCTCCCCCATCTGCTCCTGGCGCTGCTGCTCCTTGAGCTCGGCCAGCCGAGCGCGCAACCAGATGAAGCACATCTCCTTGTTCTGGACCTGGCTGCGCTCGTTCTGGCACTGGACCACGATGCCGGTGGGCAGGTGGGTGATGCGCACAGCGGAGTCGGTTCGGTTGACGTGCTGGCCACCGGCGCCGGAGGCGCGGTAGGTGTCGATGCGCAAATCCTCGGGCCGGATCTCGATCTCGCCGTCGTCCTCGATGATGGGCGAAACGTCCAGCGACGCGAAGGACGTGTGCCGCCGGGCGTTGGCGTCAAAGGGCGATATGCGCACCAGCCGGTGCACGCCCCGCTCGGATTTCAGATAGCCGTAGGCGTAGTCGCCGGACACCTCGAAGGTGACGGACTTGATGCCCGCCTCGTCCCCCTCCAGCAGGTCCAACAGCTTCACGGCAAAGCCCATGCGCTCGGCAAAGCGGGTATACATGCGGTAGAGCATCTGGGTCCAGTCCTGGGCCTCGGTTCCACCCGCCCCGGCATGGAGCGACAGTATGCAGTTGCAGCCATCGTATTCACCGGTCAGCAGGGTCTGCAGCCGCAGCGTCTCCAAATCGGCCTTCAGGCTGTCGAACTCGGCGCGGATCTCATCGGCCATGCCCTCGTCGTCGGCCTCCTCCGCCAGCTCCATCAGCACCTCGATGTCGTCGGCCCGGGTATTCAGGCTCTCGTAGTGCTTGATGCGGCTCTCCACGCTGCTGGCCTTCGCCGACACCTTCTGGGCCCGCTCCGTGTCGTCCCAGAACCCCGGGGACCCCATGTCCTCGTTGTACTCCACCAGCTGCTCCCGCAGGTGGTCGATCTGCAGGGATTCTCCCGCCTCCGCAAGCATCTTTCGAACGGCGATCAGGTCCTGCTTGAAAACGTCCATTTCCAACATATTTATCACATCCTGTTTTGTGTTGGGTATTTATATTCCGAACACCGGCTTATCCCATCTGCCGCAACTTCTCCACCACGCGCCGGTTCCGCTCCGCCACGGCCCGCATCAACGCGGCGTATTGCTCGGGAGTCTTTACGGGGTCAATTTCCGGGTTGTCCTCGTCCGCTTCGACGGACAGATTGCGCGCCGCTTCGATCATGGCAATTTCTTCGGGGGTCAGCGGGGTTCCCCGTTTATAGGTATAATGAACATCCCTTCCCATCGTCAAGCCTCCTCTCATTCCAATCAATAACGCCCGATAATGCTGTTATTGTAAGCGTTTCGTTCCAGCTTAGTCGCCAATCGCGCAGAAATAATACGAATATCCATCTCTCCCGTAAATGCATTTTCACGGTCACAATACACAACTGTCAACACATCATGGACCAACCCAATGGTAAGGTAGCGTTCCTCATCCTGACTATGCTCCGGGTCAGGGTATTCCAAGCGCAAATCATCATCGAATACCTGGGCTGCGATCTTGAAAGAGATACCATGTTTCCGAATATTCTTCCTGTTCTTGTCCTCGTCCCACACGAAGCGCAACTCGCCATATTTCAGATAGCTGTCCGGCATTTCGTTTTATTCTCCTCGCCCGCAGCACTTCTTGTACTTCTTGCCGCTGCCGCACGGGCAGGGATCGTTGGGGCCGACCTTCTTGTCGGTCTTCTTGACGGGGGCCTTCTTTTCCTCCTCGCCGTGGCTGGCGCTGGTGGGCTGGGCCACCTGCTTGCGCTCCACGGGCCTGGCGAGCACGGTGAAGTAGAGCCTTCTGAGGGTGTCCTCCTGGATCAGGTGAACCATCTCCTCGAACATGTCGTAGCCCTCGCGCTTGTATTCGATGATCGGGTTCTTCTGGCCGTAGGCCCGCAGCCCGATGCCGTCGCGCAGCTCGTCCATGGCGTCGATGTGGTCCATCCAGCGGCGGTCCACCGCGCCCAGCAGGGCCACGCGCTCAAATTCACGCATATCCAGGTTAGCGTCGGCCCACATCTTTTCCTTCTGCTGGTAAATGCGGTCGCTTCTCTCCTCGATGGCCTTGACCAGGTTGGCCTTGGTCTTGTCGCCCAGCTGTTCGTACACCGCCTGGACGCCGCCCTTATCCAGGCAAAGCCGGGACAGGTATTCGTCCAGTCCGGCGATGTCCCAGTTGTCCCGGTCGCCCTCGTCGGCGATGTGGCGGTCCACGGCCTCGGTAATCAGGGTGTGGCGCATCTCCATGATCTTGTCATGCATGTCGCCGCCCTCCAGCACGTCCTTGCGCTGGCCGTAGATGATCTCGCGCTGCTGGTTCATCACGTCGTCGTATTGCAGCACGTGCAGGCGGATGTCGTAGTTGCGGCTCTCCACCCGCTTCTGGGCGTTCTCGATCTGCTTGGAGACCAGGCCGAACTCGATGGCCTCCTCCGTATCGCCGCCGGACAGCTTCTCCAGCATCGGGCGGAAGCGGTCGCTGCCGAACAGGCGCAGCAGGTCGTCCTCAAAGGAGATGAAAAACTGGCTGGAGCCGGGGTCGCCCTGGCGTCCGGCGCGGCCGCGCAGCTGGTTGTCGATGCGGCGGCTCTCGTGGCGCTCGGTGCCGATGATGTGCAGGCCGCCCAGCTTGACCACCTCGTCGTGGCCGGCTTTCGTCTCCACCTCGTATTTCGCCAGCAGGTCCCGGAACACCTTGCGGGCGTCCAGCACCTCCTGGGGCACGTGCTCGTTGAAGCCGATGGCCTCCTCGATGACCTCCTCGTCATACTCCAGCTGGCGCATGGCCTTTCGGGCCATGAATTCGGCGTTGCCGCCCAGCAGGATGTCAGTGCCGCGGCCGGCCATGTTGGTGGCGATGGTCACCGCGCCCACCTTGCCGGCCTGGGCCACGATCTCGGCCTCTTTTTCATGGAACTTGGCGTTCAGCACCACGTGTTCCACGCCCCGGCGGGCCAGCATGCCGCTGAGCAGCTCGCTCTTCTCCACGCTCACCGTGCCCACCAACACCGGCTGGCCGGTGGCGTGGCGCTTGACGATCTCCTCGATGATGGCGGCGTACTTGGCCTTCATCGTCACGAACACGGCGTCGTTCATGTCGTTGCGGATCATGGGCCGGTTGGTGGGGATGGTAACAACATCCAGCTTGTAGATGCCGTTGAACTCCTCCTCCTCGGTCTTGGCCGTGCCGGTCATGCCGGAGAGCTTGTGGTACATGCGGAAGTAGTTCTGGAAGGTGATGGTGGCCAGGGTCTTGGATTCTCGCTCCACCTTCACGCCCTCCTTGGCCTCGATGGCCTGGTGCAGGCCGTCGGAATAGCGGCGGCCCACCATCAGGCGGCCGGTGAATTCATCGACGATGACCACCTGGCCGTCCTTGACCACGTAGTCCACGTCCCGCTTCATCATCTTGTGGGCGCGCAGGGCCCCCAGGATGTGGTGGTACAGCTCCTGGTTTTCCGGGTCGGTCAGGTTTTCCACGCCGAAGAAGCGCTCGGCCTTGCGCACACCCCGCTCGGTCAGGGACAGGGTCTTGTCCTTCTCGTCCCGGAGGAAGTCGCCCTCCACCAGCAGCGAACCGTCCTTGGCCTCCTTGTCCTCCTTGGCCTCGGTCAGGCCGGTGAGGATAAACTGATTGGCCCGGCTGTACAGCTCGGTGGACTTGTCCCCCTGGCCGGAGATGATCAGCGGCGTGCGGGCCTCGTCGATGAGGATCGAGTCCACCTCGTCCACGATGGCGAAGTTCAGTTCCCGCTGGACCATGCGCTCCTTATAGGTGACCATGTTGTCCCGCAGGTAATCGAAGCCGAATTCGTTGTTGGTGCCGTAGGTGATATCCGCGGCGTAAGCCACCTGCCGCTCGGCGGCGTCCAGGTCGTGGACGATCAGGCCCACCGTCAGCCCCAGGAAGCGGTACACCTTGCCCATCCACTCGCTTTGAAACTTGGCCAGGTAGTCGTTGACGGTCACGACGTGCACGCCCTTTCCGGGCAGGGCATTGAGCACGGCCGGGAAGGTGGCCGTCAGGGTCTTGCCCTCACCGGTGCGCATCTCCGCGATGCGGCCCTGATGCAGCACGATCGCGCCGATCAGCTGAACGTCAAAGGCCCGCTGGTTCAGTACGCGCACACCCGCCTCGCGCACCAGCGCGTAGGTCTCGGGCAGCAGCGCGTCCAGGTCCTCGCCCCCCTGGGCCCTCTTGCGCAGTTCGGCGATCTTTTCGCGCATCTGGTCGTCGGACAACTGCTTCGTCTGCCCCTCCAGGGCGTTGATCTGGTCCACCGTCTTTTGCAGCTTCTTGATCTGCGCTTCGTTGGAAGTCTTTAACAGATTCTTTAAAAATTCAAACATGGAATATCCTCCGGGTACTGCATCTATGAAGTGCGGCAGACGACCTGCCGCCGGTTGCCATAATACGGCATATTACAGCCTATTCTACATTATACCACAGGTTTGTGAGGTTTGACAACATTTTATATTAAGGGACCGCGCAACAGAAGGAACACACGGGGACGCTCCTTTTATGTTGACACAAAAGGAGCGTCCCCGTGTGCTCCGAAGAGAATACCTGTAAGGGCATAGACGCCGTCGGGAAATCTGCCGGACGATTATGATATATCAGAATTCAAACTTCCCATAGGCCAAAGCGGGAAAACCCGCGATAAGGCAAGGGAAAACGACGAAAGGACGTGTTCATCGTGGACGACACGCCGTACCGGCGGCAGGACTATAAGAGCAGTGCTCACGACTGATGGATGCGTTCATGTCGCGTCTGCCGGAACATTCTCGTGCTCCATTAGGCGCTGCTCGACTGTTTTCCGCTCACTACCCTGTACTGGCAGGCGTTTTCACGCATTCTCGGTGCAGGAAATCAGAGTCAGAATTTGATCCCCGCCATGATCTGCGCCGCCAGGAGCATGTAATCGGAATCGTCCTGGGGGGTGAACAGGAAGGTGATCAGTTCGCCGTTGTGGATCGTGGCGCAGCCGCTGGCGTTCAGCTCCGGCGCGATAAACGCGGCAAAATCGCGGCCATTCAGCTCCAGCGGACTGGTCTTGCCACAATCGCCCCGGGCCTCGATGGCCGCCCGCATGGCGTCAAAGTCCACGATTTGCGTGGGCTGGGCCAGTATGTACAGGAAGCGCGCGCCGTCTCCCGCCCCCAAGGCATAGCGGATCGGATCCTCTCCGGCGGGATAGCTGACCCACCCCGAGGGCAGCGTCAACGCAAAGCCCTCATCAAAGCGCAAAGTGAAAGACCCTGCCTCCGCCAGCGCAAACGCCGACATCGCGCACAAGCACAGTGCCACGGCCAGGCACACCAGCTTCTTTTTCATACGCACACCTCCCCCGGGCAATTCCCGCGTCCTGCCCGTATTATATCACACCCCCACCCCCATTACAAATGACGAATTCATGGCGGAAGTATAACGTGTCTGAGAGGAAGGTATATTCTGATGGTGTTAGTCGGGAAGTAGGGTGATGACTCCCTCAGTCAGCCTGCGGCTGACAGCTCCCTCTGGGAGGGAGCCTTAAAAAGGCCCTGTTTCCAGCACTTCCCCAAAGCCTCCCTCTCAGAGGGAGGTGGCCCC
>JAFWEL010000148.1 GCA_017512905.1 Clostridia bacterium | reverse complement strand
GCGAACACATCGAAATCGTTCGTGTTGTAGCGGCGGCTCCTGGGCCGCCATCGGTTCTCTTGACGATTAGAATGTATGGCGGCGCAGGCGCCGCCGCTACATGGGACTTTGAATTCCGTACATCGTTTTCTCGCGGGAACATATGTTTTATCCTGGCTGTAACGTTCCGTGCGCGGCTTTTCCTGTTCCCTGTTCCCTGTTCCCTGTTCCCTCATCTCCCCGACAAATCAGAATTTGTCAGTCTGAACAAACACCCATCATATCCATCCAGCTCTCAATCCCTCCTACGCCTTTTCCCTGACCATGCTCAGCGCGATGCGCTGTTTTTTTTCGTCCACGTCGACCACCCAGACCTTGACCACGTCGCCCACCTTCACCACCTCGGAGGGATGCCTGATGTAGCGCTGGGCCATGCGGGATATGTGCACCAGGCCGTCCTGGTGGACGCCGATGTCCACGAACGCGCCGAAGTCGATCACGTTGCGCACGGTGCCGGTCAGCTCCATCCCCGGCTTCAGGTCCTTCAGGTCCAGCACGTCGGTGCGCAGCACCGGCCTGGGCAGGTCGTCCCGGGGGTCCCGCCCCGGCTTTTGCAGCTCGGCGAGGATGTCCCGCAGGGTGGGCAGGCCCACCCCCGCCTCCGCCGCCAGCTTTTCCGGGCCGTACAGCTGGGCCAGCCGGCCGATGTCGGGGATGCCGCCCCGCACGGCCTTTGTGTCACAGCCCAGGGCGGCAATGACGGCCCTCGCGGCGTCGTAGCTCTCCGGGTGCACGGCGGTGGCGTCCAGCGGGTTTTTGCTGTCCCTCACCCGCAGGAAGCCGGCGCACTGCTCGAAGGCCCGGGGTCCCAGCTTGGGCACCTTCTTCAGCGCCGCGCGGCTGGAAATGCCGTTTGCCTCCCGATAGGCTACGATGTTCTTCGCCAGCGCCGGGCCGATGCCCGCCACGTGGCTCAGCAGCGCCGCCGAGGCGGTGGACACCTCCACGCCCACCTGGTTCACGCACTGCTCCACCACGCCGTCCAGCGCCGCCGTCAGCGCGTTCTGCTTCAAATCGTGTTGGTACTGGCCCACGCCGATGGCCTTCGGGTCGATCTTCACCAGCTCGGCCAGCGGGTCCTGCATCCGCCGGGCGATGGACACGGCGCTGCGCTGGGTGACGTCGAAATCCGGGAACTCCTCGGCGGCCAGGGGGCTGGCGGAGTACACCGAGGCCCCGGCCTCGCTGACGATGATGTAGGCCACACCGGGCAGCTCCGGCAGCAGTCCCACGATGAACTGCTCGCTCTCCCGGCTGGCGGTGCCGTTGCCGATGGCGATGGCCGTCACGCCGTACTTTTTCACATACCCCTTGATCAGCCGCGCCGCCGCGGCCTTTCCGGCGTCGTTGCCGGGCAGCGTGAAGTGGCCCACGCCGGTGTCCAGCACCTTGCCGTTTTCATCCACCACGGCCAGCTTGCAGCCGGTGCGGAAGCCGGGATCGACCCCCAGCGTCACCTTGCCCCGGATGGGGGGCTGCATCAGCAGCTGGTGCAGGTTGTCCGAGAACACCCTGATGGCCGATTCATTGGCCCGGTCGGTCAGGGTGGCGCGCAGCTCCCGCTCCAGCGACGGGAAAAGCAGCCGGTCCCAGGCGTCGTCGCAGGCCAGGCCCACCTGCTCCGAGGCGGCCGAGCGCCCCCGCACAAAGGCGGCGCGGACGGTCTGCTGTGCCCGCTCCTCCGGGGCGTCCAGGGCCACCTTCAAAAAGCCCTCCCGCTCCCCCCGGTTCACGGCCAGCACCCGATGGGCGGCCATGCTCCGCAGGGGTTCCCGGTAGTCATAGTAGTTGCTGTAGACGCTGTCCTCGTCCTTTGCCGCCTTCGTGGCGACCGCGCTCTCCCGGGTGAGCAGCTCCCGCAGCCGCTTGCGCAAAGGCGCGTCGTCGCTGACCCTCTCGGCGATGATGTCCCGGGCCCCGGCGAGGGCCGCGTCGACGTCGGCCACCTCCTTTTCCGGGTCGACGAAATCCGCCGCCTTAGCCAACGGGTCGCCCCTCTCCGGCTGCACCAGCAGCCAGCTCGCCAGCGGTTCCAGGCCCCGTTCCTTCGCCACGGTGGCCCGGGTGCGGCGCTTGGGCCGGAAGGGCCGGTAGAGGTCCTCCAGCTCGGCCAGCGTCGCCGCCTTCGCGATCTGCGCCGAGAGCGCCTCTGTCAGTACGCCCTGCTCCGTCAGGGCCTTCGTGATCTCCTCCCGCCGCCTGTCCAGCCCCCGCAGGTATTCCAGCCGCTCGGCCAGCGTCCGAAGCACCTGGTCGTCCATGGAGCCGGTGGCCTCCTTGCGATAGCGGGCGATGAAGGGGATGGTGTTTCCCCCGTCCAGCAGCGCCACCGCCGCCTCCACCTGCCCGGGCCGCAGCCCCAGCTCCCCCGCCAGTATGGCGATATAATCGTTGTTCATGTGCCATGCCTCCTGTCCAGCGGTAACTGTTCAGTCAGAAATAGCCAACGACCGAACAGTCACATCCAGTGTATGATATCAGAAGAACCGAAATCAGGCAAGGGTCGCACCGCAGGGCCGTCATATTTTAAAGCCGCCGCTACACAAAGCGCACAAAGTTACTCATAACCGTGGGTTTTTTCTTGACAACCTGCCCAATTGGAGTATATAATCTAATGGGTTTGGTTCATTTATTATCAATGGGTTTATTCCATATGTAGCGAAACGCGCCGGGAACATGCGGCGCGGAACGCCTGACAAGAACGGAGGCGGAGAAATGCCAGAATCGCAGTACGTCCTTGAATTGAAGGGGATTACCAAGATCTTCCCCGGCGTCAAGGCGCTGAACAGGGTTCAGTTCCAGCTGAGGCCCGGCGAGGTGCATGCGCTGATGGGCGAAAACGGCGCCGGTAAATCCACGTTTATCAAGGTCATCACCGGTGTGCACAAGGCCGAGGAGGGCGAAATGTACCTGTACGGCCAAAAGGTCGATTTCAAGGGCCCGAGGGATGCCCAGGCCGCCGGCATCGCCGCGGTGTACCAGCACGCCACCTCTTACCCCGACCTGACCGTGGCCGAAAACATCTTCATGGGCCACGAGATCATCAAACACGGCATCATCCAGTGGCGGGCCATGAACGAGGAGGCGAACAAGCTGCTCAAGCGCATGAACGCCGACTTCAGCGCCACCGCCGAAATGGGCACCCTTTCCGTGGCCGAGCAGCAGATCGTCGAGATTGCCAAGGCCCTTTCCACCAACGCGAAGATCATCATACTGGACGAGCCCACCGCATCGCTGACCAAGCGGGAATCCGAGGAGCTGTACCGCATCGTGGACCAGCTGCGGGAGGAGGGCGTCTCCGTCATATTCATCTCCCACCGCTTCGAGGACATGTACCGGCTGGCCAGCCGGGTGACCGTGTTCCGCGACTCCCAGTACATCGGCACCTACAACGTCGACGAGATCACCAACGCCGACCTGATCAAGGCCATGGTGGGCCGAGAGATCAGCGACCTGTTCCCCAAGCCCGAGGTAAAGATCGGCAAGGAGATGCTGAAGGTGGAGGGCCTGAGCCGCACCGGCTTCTTCAAGGACGCCTCCTTCACTGTCCACGCCGGCGAGATCCTGGGCTTCACGGGCCTGGTGGGCGCGGGCCGCACCGAGGTCATCGAGAGCGTCTGCGGCATCACGAAGCCCGACGCCGGCAGGGTGTACCTGGAGGGGAAGGAGATCCACGTCAGGAAGCCCAAGGACGCCATGGACCTGGGCATCGTGCTGCTGCCGGAGGACCGGCAGAAGGAGGGCCTGCTGATGAGCTGGGGCCTGGGCCGCAACGTGACGCTGCCCATCATGGGCAAGTACGCCAAGGGCGGCCTGAACGACGAAAAGAAGGAGCGGGAAATCTCCAAGCAGCTGCTGGAGGACGTGGACACCAAGGCGGTGGACATCTTCCAGCCGGCGTCGTCCCTCTCCGGCGGCAACCAGCAGAAGGTGGTCGTCGCCAAGGCCCTGGGCCAGGAGATGAAGGTCGTCATCATGGACGAGCCCACCAAGGGCGTGGACGTGGGCGCGAAGGCCGAGATCTACAGCATCATGGGCGACCTGGCCAAGCAGGGCTACGCCATCATACTGATCTCCTCTGAAATGCCCGAGATCCTGGGCATGGCCGACCGGATCGTGGTCATGTGCAACGGCCGCATCACCGGCGTGCTGGACCGGGGCGAGGCCACCCAGGAGAAGATCCTCGACCTGGCCATGGAAAAGGGCTCCACGACGAAAGGAGGCGCGGCATGAAACTGAAGAAGCTGACGGGCTCCCGCGAGTTCCTTCTGTTCATCATCGTCATCGCGATGTTCGCCATCGTGTCGATCATCAACCCGGCGTTCTTCTCGTTCAAGGCGGTCACCGACATGCTGAGGAACAACGCCGTCACCCTCGTCATGGCGCTGGGCATGCTGGGCGTGATGCTGGTGGGCGGCATCGACATCTCCATCACCTCCACGCTGGCCCTCTCCGGCATGGCCATCGGCATGCTGCTGAAGTACGGCCACATACAGTCCACGCTGCTCTGCTTCCTGATCACCATGGGCATCGGCACCGTTTGCGGCGCGCTGGTGGGCCTGCTGATCTCCCGGGCGGGGGTGCCGCCCATCATCGCCTCGATGGGCTTCATGTACATCTACCGCGCCATGGGCTATTTGATCTCCCACGGCGGCGAATGGGCCAGCGCCGCGGCCCTGGGCAGCTTCAAAAACTTCGGCACCGATAAGCTGCTGGGCCTGAGCAAGGTCATATGGGTCATCATCGCATGCTATGTAATCTTCTTCATCGTGATGAAGTGGACGCGCATCGGCCGCCAGGTGTACGCCGTGGGCTCCAACGCCGAGGCCGCCGAGGTCTCCGGCATCAAGGTCAAGAACATCAAGCTGATGGTGCACACGGTCATGGGCCTGCTGGCCGGCTTGGCCGGGTCGCTCCAGGTGGCGGTGTACGCCTCGGCCATGCCCAACATGGCCCAGGGCGGTGAAATGGACGTCATCGCGGCCTGCGTCATCGGCGGCGTGAGCATGTCCGGCGGCCGCGGCTCGGTGGTCGGGGCGCTGCTGGGCGCGCTGATCATGGCCATGATTCCCAAGGCGCTGCCGCTGCTGCACATCGACGCGCTGTGGCAGAACATGATCAAGGGCGTGATGATCCTGGCCGTCGTGGTGATCAACGTGATCCTGCAGCGCATTGCCAACAGAAACGCTCTGGCGAGAAGGGAGATGTGATCCATGGCGGGCAAATCCGGAAGAAGCATTAACAATATCCCCGAGTCGCCGATCAAAAAGCTGATCTTCGGCTGGGAAGGCATACTGATCCTGGTGTTCGTCGGCGTGAACATCTTCTGCAAGTGGTTCTCGGAATACTACAACATGTTCAACCTGCTGCGGCAGATGCCGGTCTACCTGGCCGAGGTCTTCCTGATGCTGGTGATGGCCTTCATACTGGTCATGGGCGAAATCGACATCTCCGTGGGCTCCACGGTGTGCCTGGCGGCCACGCTGGCCTGTATCATCAGCAACGCCGGCGCGCCGTTCCCGCTGGTGATACTGGCCACGCTGGCGGTGGGCACCTGCTGCGGCCTGGTCAACGCCTTCATACTCACCCGGTTCCCGGAGCTGCCGCCGATGATCGTGACGCTGTCAACCCAGATCATCTTCCGCGGCATCGCCGAGATCGTGCTGGGCAGCGGCGGCTCGGTCTCCGTGGCCAACACCGCCGGCTTCAAGGCCATCAGCGGCAAGATCGGCTCGGTGCCCTACATCCTGTTCCTGGTGGTGCTCCTGGCGGTCGTCGCCGGCATCATCCTGGGCCGGAGCACCTTCGGCCGCAAGGTCTACGCCATCGGCACGAACCGGCTGGCCGCCCGGTATTCCGGCGTGGCGGTGGAAAAGATCCGCTTCATCATTTACACCCTGATGGGCACCGCCGCGGGCCTGTGCGCGCTGTTCATGGTGGCCTCGTCCTACGGCGCGAACACCACCACCGGCACCGGCTTTGAGATGGACGCCATCGCCATGGCGGTGTTCGGCGGCATCTCCTCCACCGGCGGCAAGGGCAACATGATCGGCGGCTTCATCTCCGCGTTCATCATCGTGTGCCTGCGCATCGGCCTGGGCCAGCGCAACGTCAACGGCCAGGTCATCCTGCTGATCATCGGCGTGCTGCTGATCGCCGCGGTCGCCCTGCCGAACATCTTCGGCTCCCTGCGGAAGGCGGTCAAGAAGTAAGAACCACAGGAACCGTGGCGGCAGGTTGCCGCCGCTACAGGCCGCAAACCCACCGTAGCGGCGCCTATCAGGCGCCATACAAACCGAATTGTAACTGCATACGCAGTTGCGATATATAATCAAAGGAGGAACAACCCATGAAGAAACTGCTCTCTGTCCTGCTCGTGGCCCTGTTGGTGGCCGGTCTGATGACCTCCGCGCTGGCGGGCACCGCCGACGGCAAGAAGATCGCGCTGGTCGGCAAATCCGCCGGCAACGCCTTCTTCGAGATCGCCGCCGCGGCCTTCAAAGAGGCCGGCGAAGCCGAAGGCGCCACCATCGACGTCGTCTATCCCGAGGAAGCGACCGCTGACGCCCAGATCAAGGTTCTGGACAACCTGATCTCCCAGCAGCCCGATGCCATCTGCATCTCCGCCAATGACTTCAACGCCCTCCAGGCCAAGCTGGAAGAGGCGATGGAAGCCGGCATCAAGGTCAGCTCCTTCGACTCCGCTCCCAATCCGGCCAGCCGTCAGGTTTTCGTGAACCAGGCCGGCACCGTGGCCGTGGGCCAGGCGCTGATCGACGCCGTGTACGATCTGGCCGGCGGCGAGGGCCAGTGGGCCATCCTGTCCGCCACCTCCCAGGCTTCCAACCAGAACGCCTGGATCGCCGCGATGGAAGAGATCGCCAAGGACGAGAAGTACGCCAAGCTGGAGCTGGTGCCCATCGCCTACGGCGACGACGAGCCCCAGAAGTCCACTGACCAGACCCAGGCTCTGCTGGACAACTATCCCGACCTGAAGGTCATCTGCGCCCCCACCACCGTCGGCATCATGGCCGCCGCCAAGCTGGTGCAGGATACCGAAGGCTGCAACGTGAAGATCACCGGCCTTGGCCTGCCCTCTGAGATGCTCGAGTACACCGGCGAAGGCAAGTCCTGCCCCTACTTCTATCTGTGGGATATGCAGCTGCTGGGCAAGCTGTCCGCCTACGCCACCATCGCCCTGATCAACGGCGACATCACCGGCGCTGAGGGCGAGACCTTCACCGTGGAAGGCCTGGGCGACTTCTCCATCACCAAGGCTGACGACGGCGGCACCGAGATCGTGCAGGGCCTGCCGCTGCAGTTCAACCAGGACAACATCGAGGAGATGGCCAAGCTGTACTGATTCGGTACACGCTGACCCCCAACCCCAACCCCCGCGGCCCCGCCGCGGGGGTTTTTCTGTCGGACAAATCCTCCGCGTTAAAACTTCGCGCACACATTGACAAACCTTCCCTGCTCGCTTATAATTTACCCGACTAAAGCATTAACGCAATTCGGAGGAACGCACCGTGAACCACAGCGCCTACAGCTATTACGACTATTACTTTATCGGCACGCGCAGATAAAGAGCTTTGCTGTACCGCGGATTCAAGGGAAAGCCCCGACAAACGGCCTTGCAGTAAAACTCACTGCGGGCCGTTTTTTTCGCCCGCACGACATGGAAAGGAGCACCGACGATGATCATACTGCTCAAGGACAAGGTGAACGAAAACCAGGTGAAGAACCTGACCAACTGGCTGGAGGGCAACGGCTTCGGGCTGCACATCTCCAAGGGCCAGAACCACACCATCATCGGCCTGATCGGCGACACCAGCCGGGTGGACATGGACCTGATCGCCTCGCTGGACATCGTGGAGACGGTCAAGCGCATCCAGGAGCCCTTCAAGAGCGCCAACCGGAAGTTCCACGAGGACGACTCGGTGATCGACTGCGGGGGCGTAAAGATCGGCGGGGGAAACTTCCAGATCATCGCCGGGCCCTGCAGCGTGGAAACCCGGGATCAAATCATCGACGTGGCCCGGGCCGTGAAGGCCAGCGGCGCGGGGATGCTGCGCGGCGGCGCGTTCAAGCCCCGCACCTCGCCCTACGCCTTCCAGGGCCTGCACGAAAAGGGCCTGGAGCTGCTCAGCGAGGCCAAGAAGGCCACCGGGTTGCCCATCGTCACCGAGATCATGGAGGCCAACCACCTGCCCCTGTTCGAGGACGTGGACGTGATCCAGGTGGGCGCACGGAACATGCAGAACTTCGAGCTTCTGAAGGAGCTGGGCCAGACCCGCAAGACGATCCTTTTGAAGCGGGGCCTGGCCAACACGCTGGAGGAGCTGCTGATGAGCGCCGAGTACATCATGGCCGGCGGCAACAACAACGTGATCCTCTGCGAGCGGGGCATCCGCACCTTCGAGACCTACACCCGCAACACGCTGGACCTGTCCGCCGTGCCGGTGCTGCGGCGGCTGACCCACCTGCCGGTGGTGGTGGACCCCAGCCACGGCACCGGCCACGCCTACCTGGTGCAGAGCATGGCCATGGCCGCCACGGTGGCCGGGGCCGACGGGCTGATCATCGAGGTGCACAACGACCCGCCCCACGCCCTGTGCGACGGCAAGCAATCCCTGACTCCCGAGCAGTTCGACGCGCTGGCCAAGGGCATCCGCAACGTGCTGCCCTTCGCTGTGCGATAAGGAGGCGCTTCACCATGAAGATCGGCATTGTCGGCCTGGGCCTGATCGGCGGCTCCCTGGCCATGAGCATTCGCAAGCACACCGAGCACACCGTGTTCGGCTACGACATCGACCCCCAGGTGATGCTGCGCGCCAAGGCGGTGGAGGCCATCCACGACGACCTGACGGAGGATATGCTGCCGGGCTGCGACGTCGTGCTGGTGGCCCTGTTCCCCCAGCTGTGCGCCGACTGGATCATCAGTCATGCCGACGCCTTCGGGCCAAAGGCGCTGGTGATCGACTGCGCGGGGGTCAAGCGCTGCGTGTGCGGCCAGGTGGAGCCGGTGGCGGCAAAGCACAGCTGGACCTACATCGGCGGCCACCCCATGGCGGGACGGGAGTTCTCCGGCTTCGCCAGCGCCCGGGCCAACCTGTTTGAAAACGCCTCGATGATCCTGTGCCCCGCCCCGGACGTGGGCATCGAGCAGCGGGAGGCGGCCAAGGCCTTCTTCCTGGAGGCCGGCTTCAAGATGGTGCGCTTCTGCACCCCCGAGGCTCACGACCAGATGATCGCCTACACCAGCCAGCTGGCCCATGTGGTCTCCGGCGCGTACATCAAAAACCCCCTGGCCCCCAGCCACAAGGGCTTCTCCGCCGGCAGCTTCCTGGATATGACCCGGGTGGCACGGATGAACGAGGTCATGTGGACCGAGCTGTTCCTGGAGAACAACGACCTGCTGCTGCCCGCCCTGGACGACCTGATCTACCGCCTGAACCAGTACCGCGACGCCCTCGCCTCCGGCGACCCGGAAAAGGTACTGCCGGTCCTGCGGGAGGGACGGATTGCCAAGGAAGCGTTGGATTGATCCATTCTGAAGGCGTTATTCGGGATATGATTTCCGATTGCCGGGATAAATCGGAAGCTCCCCGGTCACCTCAGTCTCAGGCCCGGGCGCGTTTCTAAAGCCCGGGATGAGAAAGTCTCCCGTCAAAGCAAGGCGGAAGAGACGCCGAAATTGATTCGGGATTTGTATTATCGGGGAGAGGGATTAGGGATTAGGGACTAGGGATTAGAAATAGTGGCTACCGCGTGGCAGAAACAAATGCTATCTTATAAACCGTGAAAGGGCTCTGTTCCTTCGCGATAACGGTCCTTTTATCCCTCGTACTACGTTGGTGCACGGCTTTTCCTAATCCCTAATCCCTAATCCCTGCGCGTCAGCGCGACAAATCAGAATTCGCCCGCCTGAACATGCACCACAGCGGTTCCGACTCGCGATGCCCATTGGAGCGGCAAATTATTAACATAACGTTAATTCCCATTACCCCATTGCAATCCCCCATCAATTACGCTATAATATTCGCGAAAGGAAGGGCAATGGCGCAGCGCTGGCGGGAACAGATGCCACAAACCGTCAAATCACGCGCTCAACGGTTTCCATTTTACCGATTGTATGAGTAGGAATGGCGCGTCAAGTACCGGTGGATGGGAGGTTGCCGCCGGGCGAAGGAGCTTCACGGCTCCGCGATGCCATTATCGCATCCGCTAACACAATCACAGGCGCGCGCCCTCGGGCGTGACGCGCATACCAACGATCAACCTCCTCCATGAAGAACGGAGGATTTTTTATGTTCAAGGGAAGAAACACCACCCGCATGCTGGTGACCATGGCGCTGCTTTCCGCCATCGAGGTCGTGCTGGCCCGCTTCATCGTACCGATGCCCAACCCCACCATGCGCTTTTCCATCGAGGCCGTGCCCATCATCGTGGCCGGCTACCTGTACGGGCCCGTGGCCGGCGCGATTGTCGGCCTGGTGGGCGACGCGGTGGGCACGCTGTTCTCCGGCTACGGCTACAACCCGCTGTTCGCCGTGCCCCCGATGCTGATCGGCCTGTGCGCCGGGCTGCTGCGGCCGCTGCTCTACAAGAAGGCCAGCTACCCGCGCATCCTGGCCACCTTCCTGCCGGCGGTGGTCGTGGGCAGCGTGCTGTGGCAGAGCTACTGGCTGTCCTTCTTCTACGGCACCCACAGCTTTGTCTGGTTCCTGGGCTCCCGGGCCGTGCAGTTCGCCATCACGTCACTGGTGAACGCGGCGGTGATCTTCGGCCTGTTCAAGAGCCGGGTGTTCGACGTGCTGCACCTGTGGCCGCCGGTGGGCGTCCAGGCCCCCCAACAGGAAAATAACAATCAAGCGAGCGTGATATCATGAATCTCGACGAGGCCCTGAAATACATCCACGGCGTCAGCTGGCTGGGCACCATTCCCGGCCTGGAGCGGGAGCAGGAGCTGCTCAGCCGCATCGGCGACCCCCACAAGGGCATGAAGTACATCCACGTGGCGGGCACCAACGGCAAGGGCTCCACCGCGGCGATGCTGGCCAATATACTGCGCAGGGCGGGCTACCGCACGGGGCTGTATACGTCGCCCTACATCATCCGCTTCAACGAGCGCATCCAGGTGGACGGCGAGCAGATCCCTGACGAGGCCGTCTGCGAACTGACGGAGTTCATTCAACCCCACGCCGAGGCCATGGCCGACCATCCCTCGGAGTTTGAGATCGTCACCGCCATCGGCTTTGAGTATTTCAAGCGGCAAAAGTGCGACATCGTGGTGCTGGAGGTGGGCATGGGCGGCGAATGGGACGCCACCAACGTCATCGAGAACAACGAGGCCGCGGTGATCGTCAACATCGGCCTGGACCACACCGAGGTGCTGGGCGACACGGTGGAGAAGATCGCCCTGACCAAGTCCGGCGTCGTCAAGCGGGGCTGCCCCTGCGTGATGTACCGGCAAAAGCCCTCGGTGGAGGCCGTGTTCGCGGAGGTCTGTCGGAAGCTGGACGCCCCCTTCACCCTGGCCGACTTCGACAGCCTGCGGCCCACCTACGCCGGCCTGGACGGCCAGCGCTTCGACTGGGGCGACATGAAGGACCTGCACATCCCGCTGCTGGGCGAGCACCAGCTGAAGAACGCCTGCAACGTGCTGACCACTGTGAACGTGCTGCGCGGGCGGGGCTGGTCCATCCCCGAGGCCGCCGTGCGGGAGGGCCTGGCCACCGTCACCTGGCCGGGGCGCTTCCAGCTGATGCGCCGGGACCCGCTGTTCATCGTGGACGGCGGCCACAACCCCCAGTGCCTGGAGGCGCTGGAGAACGCCATCAAGACCTACCTGCCCGGACAGAAGCTGGTGTTCCTGAACGGCTGCATGGCCGACAAGGACTACGGCGACATGTTCCGCTGGCTGGCTCCCTACGCCCGGGAATTCGTGACCGTCACCCCCCGCAATCCCCGGTCGCTGCCGGCGGAGGACCTGGCGGCCTACATCACCGAAAACCTCGGCGCGAAGGCCACCCCCTGCCCCACCGTGGCGGACGGCGTGCGCACGGCCATCGAAAGGGCCGGCAGGGACGGCGTGGTCTGCGCCTGCGGCTCGCTGTACATGATCGGCGACATCGTCGAGGCCCTGGAAGCGCTGTAGCCATGATCCTCTGATGAAGATCCTTCGGCTCCCTCAGGATGACCGGCCACGGGCCACTGTCAACCTGAGTGCAGCGAAGGATCTTTCCCTTTGATTTACACGGTCACGCCTTTTTATTTTACATTGAAAAACCCTTGACAAATCCGGCCTTTGGGTGTATTATAATTAAGCGCTTTGAGAGAAGCGAAGCGTGGTCCCTTAGCTCAGCTGGATAGAGCGTCTGGCTACGGACCAGAAGGTCAGGGGTTCGAATCCCTTAGGGTCCGCCACCCAACAACGCTGATTTTGATACGAAATCAGCGTTGTTACTTTTTGACTGAAAGCGCCCGGCCTATGGGCGTTCTACGCTTTGTTCCGTTTGGATAATGCTTGTGTTCGCAGGTCGAGAACAGCACCTTATAGCAAAAATGGGGTCAATGGTCAAACGCAGGGGCTTTCTTGCGTTTGGTCATTGACCTCTTGCGTTTGACTATACGGGTCGTTGGAGTGCCAGACCTTCTGGCCGTAATACCCGCCGCAGTCCCCGCAGATAAGGCGGGACGCGAACGCGCTGTTCCCGCTAAACGCGCGACTGGCACGCTTCCACCGGGCCAGCTCCGCCTGCACCTGCTCAAACTCATCCGGCGGGATTATGGCCTCGTGATTGCCTTTCACATAATACTGGGGTACCTCACCCTCGTTTTGCTTGTGCTTCTTCGTCAGGAAGTCCACGGTGAAGGTTTTCTGGAGCAGCGCGTCGCCTTTGTACTTCTCGTTCCGAAGTATACTGGAGTTGATACGATGTGCGCCGTGGGTGCAAATGGGTGCATCATGGGTGCATCCATGGGTGCATTTCATGGGTGCATTTCATGGGTGCATAATGTCTAAGGTGGGGTGCAAATGGGTGCATCCGTGGGTGCATGGAAGAGAAAAAGGTATAGAGAAAGCCCAGCCGCTAACCTGCTCGCCGTGAGCAAGGAAGCGACTGGGCTTCTATGTAGTTCGAGGTTTATGCTCCCTACGGTATTATCACCTGGTTTGCTGTAACGCACCTTCTTCATCCGGCTTCATCTTCACCGTTGGATACTCTGCATTGATTCTGTGGTAGCACGGGCAGTCGGCGGCATGGTCGTTGATCAACCCGCAGGCCTGCAGGTGGGAATAGATCGTCACCGTACCGATGAATTTGAATCCCCGCTTTTTCAGGTCTTTGCTGATTCTATCGGACAACCCGTTGCTGACTGGAACCTTTCCCTCTGCGTGACCATCATACACAATGGTTTTCCCGTCCGTATAGCGCCATAAATAAGCACAAAAGCTGCCGAATTCTTCCCGTATCTTCCGGTAGCACCTGGCGTTATTGATGACAGCCCGAATCTTGCGCTCAGACTTCAGCATTCCATCAGTGGTGAGGATTCTTTGCACATCTTTCTCACCGTAGGCGGCGATCCTGTCAAATTCAAAGTTTTCAAAGCACTGGCGGAAGATCTCGCGCTTCTTCAGCATCAGCCCCCAGGAGAGACCGCATTGCAGGCATTCCAGCGTCAGATGCTCAAACATCTGACGGTCGTCGTCATGGACGGGGACGCCCCACTCGGTATCGTGGTACTTTTTATCTCTCTCGCTGGCAAACACCCAATCACAATGTCCCATGCTTCTGCCCTCCGTCACAGACTTTCATAGCTATCGCGTACTCTGCTTTCTATCTCTTCGTCAGTCAGCGCATCCTCCAGAATGATGGAAACCCAGCATTTCTTGTTCATGTGGAACGCAGGATAGTAGCCTTTTTTAGCAAGGATGCTTTTGATCTGATCACTGTCTACCTTGACATTGATGACTTCGACATTCGTGTGGTCTTCAGAATCCGGATCAAGCTTGTATCTGGGGACGCTACCCATGATGGCGTACCATTTCTTTGTCCCCCTCAGCCGGAAGGCCGCATAGGACGGGATGTTTGGCCACAGAAATTCAGGGGTGCAGTCATAGGTTTCATAAATGGATTCACATATCCGCCGGGCTTGCGCTGTTTTGTAATATTGGTTGTGGCAGCAGTTTTCCCGGATGTCCAGCAGAAGGTTGATATACTTTTGGCGGATGCCTGCGCTGTACCCTGTGGCGCCCTCTCTCCGATAATTGGTATACGCTTCGCCTGTAGCCAAATCCATGATCCTGCCGCGCAGCGTACCATCGTATTCGAGCATAATCTCAAAGCTGTCTTCCGGCATCGGCTTTCTGTAAATCAGTTTATCGCCGTCGGATATAAATCCGTATTCCAACAACCGATCCTGCTGAATGCGATAGTTGGAAAAGGTTTCACTCTCAATGCTCATTCAGTCCCTCCCTTTCCATCTCATCACACAATTCGGTAATCCGATCCGCTACGTGGCACAGCAGGAACATCATGGTTTCAAAATACATGAAGCGCAGGATGTTTTTATCGCACAGAAAACTGAGTTCCGGAGGAAATTCATCATCGCAATCCCAGAATTGAATGGCGATTTGCAGGTCGCGAAAGACCGGGAGCATATAAGCCACATCGCCCTTGCCATAATGAACCCCGCCCAGGCGTTCACAGGCAGCGGAAAGCAGTTCGCAGCGATTGGAAAACCGTCTTGCCGTCCGGTCAAAAAACCCACCAGTGGGCGCGGTGGCGGTATGCACCGTCGAAAGGCCATTTATGGAGGTCATCTCGCCGGAAGCCGTCTGGCGCGACCGCGTCAGTAAGTCAAAGACCGTCATGCTGACGTTGTAATCCGCTTCGAGGACTGTGCCATCCTTCTCCCACAGCACCGCGCCGCTCTGCGGGTCGATCCAATATCGACGGTCCAGGAGGGTAAGCTGCGGTGCGCCATTCTTTCGCTCCAGCTGCCATTCTCTACAAACGGCATCCATATCATAGGCGGCAAACTGTGTCTGCATTTGATGTTTCATGATTTCATAATTGGATTCCCGCTTATCCATGTCAATCGCTCCTTCACACATCAAAAAACGCGCCCTGCTCAATGATCGTCCCTGGTTCCACGACGAAGAACTGGCTGTCCCATCTGCCTGACAACAACTTTTCGAGCAGCAGATTGCTTCCTTCCACATAGTCCAGTTCCGCAGAGATAAGATCGGCGTCCACCTGCACCGATTCGACAAAGTTCGGATCGTAACAGTCATATAGCCCGGTATCCACGATGTCCACATGCCTGTAGTTTGCGAACATCATGTCAAACGCGGTCTTCGCCGCTTCCTCGTCGTACTTCTTCAGAAGGGATTGGTAAATCCCGCCGATGGAAAAGCCGCCTGAATCGCCGCCGAACACATACATATGTCCCATCTGCTTAGTGCAAGGGTTGCAGACGTCGGTCGTCGTCATGACAAGGGAAACGCAATCATCCACCCGAGGGATGACAAGGCGTTTTGAGCAGGTCACGTTTTGCCATGAGCCGCCGCAAAAGCCCATAGCGACTAATACCGTGTCGATGCCCTCCGGCACCTCGGACAGAGCACACAGAATCTGTTCCCGCATTTGCCTGGGCTCGACATGGTATTGACAATCCAGCCATACGATGGGATAGTTCGTGTGGCAGGCTTCCTGGGCTGCCAGCACATAGTCGGTCAGGGTTGTGCAGGCCAGAATAACTGCATTCAATCTTTCTTCCACCTCACAGCTTGCTTTCGTCCCTGTTCGGCAGCTTGGCGCAGATGCCGATTGCCTGCAGGAGCGTGTTGCTAAGATGCGTAAAGGATGCCATGTCCGGGTCGAGATAGTAATAGGTCATCCGCCCCTCCTTGCGCATCTTCACGATCCCAGCGTCCTTCAAAATCTGGAGATGATGGGAAACGGCAGGCCGGGACAGGTTGGTCCTTGCCGTGATTTCCGGAACCCGGGAGCCGTTGTAATCCATGCGAATCATTTCAAGAATGATATGCTGACGAGTTTCGTCTCCGATTGCTGTAAGCGTTTTCTGGCAGGCTTCATAATTCATCGCCAGGTCCTCAATTTCATCCCATATCTTTTCCATCGTTTGTCGCTCCCGTGATGATTGGTTTAATCACATAAACAGATTATAGCACAAAATAGGAGGGTGCGCTCATTCGTAAAGAAAATCGAGACGGGTTATTTTCGCATCCGTGGGTACAAAAAAGACCAGTTGCTAACCTGCTCGCCGTGAGCAAGGGAGCGACTGGGCTTCTATTATTCAGAGATTTTCAAAATCGTCTTACCTTTTGAGCCACCAGAAGCCACCTTTTTAAGGGCCTCATTCACGTCATCCAAGCTAAACACGCCATCCACCGATGCTTCCAGATGATTCTGTCCAAAGATTTCAGAAATGCGCTCCAGCGCAGCGCCGTCCTCATGGACAAAGACGAAGTAATATTTCTGGTTCCGCCTGGCAGCCATCTGATCATACTTTCTTCCGGCGACCTTCAGTAGCAGGCGCTTGATCATCGACATGCCGGTTCGTGCGGCAAACTCCCCGTTGGGCATGCCCCGCAGGGAAACGAGGCTGCCGCCGTCCTTCAGAATGCTGAATTCCTTCTCAAGCTCCCGGTCCCCCAGAGTATCCAGCACATAGTCCACGTTGGAGAGGACTTTCGCATAATCCTCTTTCTTGTAATCAATGAAACGATCTGCCCCAAGCCGCCTGACTCGTTCCTCGCTGGCACCGTTTCCGTTTGTAATCACGGTCAGTCCATAGCTCTTGGCGACGGGAATCGCCATCGCGCCAAGGCTTCCCGTGCCGCCGGAGATAAAAATGGTCTCTCCCTTCTTCGGCTTCATCAAGGCAAGGGCCTGCATCGCAGTCAGGGCGGTCAGCGGTACGGAGGCGGCCTCCTCGTCCGAGAGGTACTCCGGCACCCTGGCAATCGCGCCCTGGTCGATGGTCGCATATTCGGCAAACGCGCCGATGCGCTTCAGTTCCATTCTGCCATACACCCGGTCACCCGGCTGAAACTTCCTGACGCTCTTGCCGACCTTCTCCACGATCCCTGCAAATTCATTTCCCATGACCAGCGGAAAGCTGTAGGGCACGATCATTTTGACCTCGCCCTTGATGATCATGTTGTCCAGGGGATTGACGCCCGCCGTGTGGATTTTTACCAATACGTCGTTGTCCTTCATTTCGGGCATGGGGACGTCCCGAATCTCCAAAGTGCGCCCGTTCTTGTCATAACCGGTCAAAACCGCTGCCTTCATTGCTCTTCTCCTATCCTGATACGCATTTTTTCCATACAGTCCGCAAGGGTGGTCTCCCTGAGCTGCTGCTCCGCCTTCTCCTCAACCTCGCGGAAGGTCTCATTCAGTACCGGACGGATATGCCGTCCGACGATGCATTCATCGTTGGTATTCTGGTGCAGGTCAAAGACGTGAACCTCATCCGACTCATTGATGGCCTGGTAAACCGCAAACAGGGAAAGCTCCTCCGGAGGGATCAACAGTGAAAAGCCGTGGATACCCTGGCGGCTGTCGAGGATGCCCTTCTTCTTCAAAAGGCCCGTTACCTTGCGGATGTAGCTCGGATTGGTGCCAACGCTGTTGGCAATGGCCTCTGATGTGAGAGGCTGCTCAGAGCCAGCGATCATAATCAATATGTGAATGGCGGATGAAAACCTTGTGTCCATCATGCCCTCCTGTAGGTGACGATGTAATGCGTATTCTCCGGGGCAGCTATCTCCGGATCGGAGAAGCTGTAGGTTCCTTTGACGCCTTCCTCTTCCAAAGTCATGTCGAAATGCGCCAGCGCGATGCCTACATCTACCTTCTGAATATCTCCCAGAGGGCTGTCCTTCATGGTCTTGGCCTCATAGAAATGAACACTGTCGCCGTCCACCACCGCCCGCCAGGGCTGGCCGTTTCCGGCGGATGGAGCCCAACGCGCCATCTCCAGCGCTTTCGCATAGAAATCCGCCTGTGGGAGGGAATGACTGAAGTCGCCCTCAAAGAACAGCTGATCAAATGGCTTGCGGGCGTCCGCTTTCAGGCCCTTGCGCATCAGGCTTTCCCGGATCGACTTCTTTTCCGCAGGATATCCGACAGGACTCGCCACGGGCATGACCTCGCCGTCCTTCACTTCCATGGCTTTTTCAAAGGCCGCTCGGTTCAGCGAAGCGGCCAGCATTACGGTCCCAATTCCGCGGGACAGCGCATACAGGCAGACCTTTTCAAAGCTGTATCCGTAGGCGATTTCAAAATTCGAAACCTTCTCGACCTTTGCCGCAAGATAGGTATCCGCACCGACGATCACGGGGCTGGACAATCCATATTCTTTCGCGTCAAGCAGCCGGAAGGTGATGGGAACGGGGAAGGGATTCGTCGGAGAAGCCGTATAAGACTCAAGTGCGCTGCGATCCTCCACGCTAAGAGGTTGGCCGTCAAAGGTTCGTATACTCTTTCTTTGCCGAATGAGATCAGTAACCATTGTGCTCTTCCTTTCGTAATTGTATCTGATACAATTACATTATATAATGACAGAATGGTTTTGTCAATAGTGAGATAAGAAAAGCCCAGCCGCTAACCTGCTCACCGCGAGCAAGAAAGCGACTGGGCTTCTTTTACCTCGTCCTAAATCCTCGTTCCTCGGATTCCACCGGAATCGTCCGGCTGTCCATGTTCTCTATCTTGACATATCTCCCGGCTTCTATTGCCAGGATCACGCGATCTATGTTCTCCTCCGTCCCCTGAATCTCCATGGTTACGCTGCCGTCCCATTCGTTCCTCACCCAGCCGGTGCAGCCGTACAGTTCAGCCGCGTGTCTCGCCCGGTAGCGGAAGCCGACGCCCTGGACCCAGCCATAGAAGGTCATGTGTCTGCGGGTCATATCAATACTTCTCGTCAACCCGGTTTCACTCTGTCCAGGGTAACTTTATATTCGCAAGCTCCAATTCATTGACATCCTGGAGGTCGTAAACGATCTCATTTTCCTCCAGCTCTTTCAGAAACGCATTGACGAATATGGGATTGGAAAACGTCTGTAGAAAATCGAGGGTGAAGCGCCCGTTCACTGCGGATATTTCAACGGTCATGCCATTTGCTGCCGAGGACGTCCACAGCCGGAAATCACGGATATACTGCTCGGCTTCCTGATAGTTGGCCTTGCCGACATAGCTCACGGTGGCCGTGACGACCCTGGCCGCCAGCGCGTTGATATATCCTGCCACCCCCAGGCGTTCCTGGTCGCTCCCTTTGGAGAGAATCAAGCCATTGATCCCCTTTATGGAGGCTGCTCCCATCAGCACATTTTCCTCCTGGGTCTGGGCAAACACCATGCCTCGGTAAGCGGTGGCCTGCATGTCCAACGGCCAATCGCGCATCTTATCCCTGTATTCCAGCATCACTCCGCCCACCAGACTTTGGTGCGCCAGCGGCGCGTGAAGGGCCTTCCTTTGGTTCACGCACAGGGCAATGCGAATGGTGTTCTTTGCGCTCGGATACAGCTTCGCGATGGCCCGGCTGAGCAGCAGGGAAACCATGGTGCCGGGGCTGCCGTCGTTATCCAGATTGAATTTCATGAATTCGGATTCGGAAATGGCGATGCTGTAAACAGTATGCCGGTGATCCTCCTCCAGACCCGCAGATGCGATCAGATTCAGTGCGTCAGTCATTTGGTCATTTCGCCTTGGGCTTGGTAAATCGGCTCTGTTCGCCACAGGGTCGTCCCACTCCTCCGCGGATATTTCATCCCCGGCCAGACGGATGCCCTCGTCATTCAGCTTGACGCCGTACCGCTCTGAACAATAGTAATAGAGAAGCGTTCTCACCACTTCATAGGCGCCCGTCCCATCTGTCATCCCGTGGAAAACATCCAGTATAATCCAGTTGTCCTGCCAGCAAAACGCAATCATGTGATAATTGGAAGCCTCGGAGTTCAAAGCCACGCCATGGAGCGAATTTGTAATCACCACAGGGCGATGGTTTTCCGCAAAAATGTATTGACCGTCTTTTTTCTGCAATTCCACGCAGAAATACGGATATCTTTCCATGGTAGTATCCACGGCATGGCGAAGAGCGTCCGGGGCGATCAGATCCCGCATACGAATCCTGATTCTGATTTCATTAGGGCTTTCTTTGGTTGTCACATATAACGGACGCAATTCCGAAAACAGCTTTTGTTCCATATATTCCTCCAAAAATCTCGATTTTACGCCTTCTTCTCTCCGTTCACGAGAACGACGTTCATTGGTTCGGCCTCAACCTTCTGCCAGCCTGAGTAATTCTCATAGCACCAACGGGCAATCTTTTGTATCAGCTCCGTTGGCAGTGCTTTATTCCACTGCAGACGGATCGTACCCTTGCTCACATCAAAGTTTTTCAGTTCATTCGCAAACACCGTGGTCGCTTCGCCACCCGGATACAGACCCAGATGCTTCTTTGACGCGGCGAAATGGATGATATTCTTGCCTTTCCAGTACGTCGGCATTGACCAGGAAATCCTTTCTTCAGCATCTGGAATAGCAGCGTGTAGGATTTCCCTCCTTTATACATTATATGCGAATAACAGAAGAAAAGCAAGGCAGGAAAAGCCCTCTATATGCCTCAATCACCACTCTCCTTGATCTGTCCCGCCATCCACAAAATGAACTCTTCCAGCGTCGGCTCGTCCCCGGCATACTCAAAATCGGCCCACTTCGCCTGCACTGCCGGATCGGGATTGCTCCTGCCCACGTCCATGGCTTCCTTCATGTCCCTTCGCATCTCTTCCTCAGTAACCTGGTGCCCTCGGGCAATCTGGCGGATGATTTCTGCCGTCCGCTTCAGCTCTCTCTTTGTGTACATTCTTCTATCTCCTTTGTCTGTATGTCTGCTAAGGGAAATAGCAATGCTAACAGTTGGAATGAAGTATTTCTTTTAGAAATACTATTATACGCTGGCATATAGTCGAAATATGCCGAATCCTGTAACAAAGGATAAAAAATATCCCACGCCCCGAAATAAGGCGCAGGGATGGATTCAGCGTTCATCGATCATGACTTCCAAAACTCTCAACAACCGCCGCTGCTCGTCAACCGGGAGATCCTGCAGCTTCCGGGAGATGGAGCCGCTTTCCTGACTCGTTGTAATGTCCAACACGTCGGCAAGAAGCTGATTGGCGTCGCACTGGAGCGCGTTGGCTATGGCGACGAACGTGTTCAATTTCGGTGTCTTAAATCCACACTCAACATTGCTGATATATTTGGTAGACAGATCAACCATTTGTGCAAGCTCCGCCTGCGTAAGACCGCGGGCTTTCCGCGCTTCCTGTATCCGTCTGCCCACTTTCTGAGCGTCCACACAATTCCCCCTTATAGGCAGTAGGCTATCTGTTAGAAAGTATACTGTCCAGGGATGGCAGGTTAAATCCACCAGCGGGTGGGTGTATTTCTGCAAGAAATACATAAGACAAAAAAGAGCTCCCCGCCGTCAGCAGGGAGCCACTCGTATATCTTCACCACTGGTCAACGTGAACACCAGCGCATCTTCAAACACCGTCACCTTTTCGACCATGCTGCCCCAGAGGCTTACCGTGAAATCCTCTCCGGCAGTTTCCAGGGCGACAACCAGCGTCTCAATCCGCCGACCGCAGAGCTGCCGCTTCTGGATCTCGGCTTCCACCGTTTTCACCTCGGCATCCAAGCGGTTGTATTCAGCGGCCAGTTCATCGGCGTGCTTCTGGTATTCGCCCTGATCCTGCGCGACCCTGGCGTTCTGCTCGATTTCTTTCTGATACCTTTCACTCACTCCGCCCCGCTCCGCTTCCAGCCGTTCCTTTTCCTGTTCCAGATCCCCATAGGCCATAACGTCGGCATAAATCTCTCTCAGGTTGGCAATCTGAGCCTGCTTGTCCATCTGCCAGAGCATCCGTTCAAAGCCCCTTTTTATATCCTCTTCTGTGACCGTCGGCGTGCCGCACTTTTTCTCCCCGTCGTATTTCCCGTTGCACTGCCACACGACCTTCCTGTATGGGGCGTTGCTGTGCCAGACCTTGGAGCCGTAAATCTCCCCGCATTCGCCGCAGTAGATTTTGCCTGAGAAGATGCTCTTTCCTGTGGCATGGCAGCCTTTCCGCCGTTCCAGCTCGTCCTGCACCCGCTTGAAGGTGGTCGGCGGGATGATGGCGTCGTGATCCTGTTCTACATAGAACTGCGGGATCTCACCGTGGTTTTTGAGCCTGTCCTTGCTCAAAAAATCGATACTGTATGTGGAGCTGCGGAAATACGAGCGTTGGTGAGCCGCCTGTCCGGGGCGCAAGCTGTAACGTTTCTTTACTTGCAAAATCCCCTATTTGGCACTATAATAGTCACAATCATACAATGCGATTGAGGAAAAAGGCGACGAC
Source organism: Clostridia bacterium (assembly GCA_017512905.1). GTDB lineage: Bacteria > Bacillota > Clostridia > Christensenellales > Aristaeellaceae > UBA2862. The sequence goes on along the minus strand of JAFWEL010000148.1, from coordinate 4,406 downwards.
CTGGCGCGTTCAGAGAGCCGGTGGCGGGTGCGAACCGGCGGCGCGGGTCCTTGCTTCCGCTTTCCGAGCGTCCGGCGACGAGCCGGAGGGGCGCGCCCCCTACAGCGCATATAAAGTTGGCCCATTTGATGGGCAAGCCGGGTGGCACCGCGGAGGCTCTCCGTCCCAGGCATACGGGACAGGAGGGCTTTTCTTTTTTCGCAGTCATTTCAAGGAGGAAAAAGCAACCATGCTGGACATCAATCTGATTCGCACGAACCCCGAGCTGGTCAAGGAGAACATCAAGAAGAAATTCCAGGACGAAAAGCTGGTCCTCGTGGACGAGGTCGTGGAGTTTGACAAACGGAACCGGGAGGCCATTCAGCGGGCGGACTACCTGCGCTCCCAGCGCAACAAGATCAGCAAGCAGATCGGCGCGCTGATGGGCAAGGGCCAGAAGGACGAGGCCGAGGCGGCCAAGCAGCAGGTCAAGGATATGCAGGACGAGCTGGCCGCCATCGAGCAGAAGGAGGTGGAGTACGCCGAGGAGATCCGCAAGCGCATGCTGGTGATCCCCAACATCATCGACGCATCCGTGCCCATCGGCAAGGATGATTCCGAAAACGTGGAGAACGAGCGCTTCGGCGAGCCCGTGGTGCCCGAGTGGGAGATCCCCTACCACGTGGACATCATGGAGCGCCTGAACGGTATCGACCTGGACGCCGCCCGCCGCACGTCCGGCAACGGCTTCTATTACCTCAAGGGCGACATCGCCCGGCTGCACAGCGCCATACTCAGCTATGCCCGGGACTTCATGATCGACCGGGGCTTCACCTACTATGTGCCGCCGTTCATGATCCACGGCAACGTGGTCACCGGCGTGATGAGCTTCTCCGAGATGGAGAACATGATGTACAAGATCGAGGGTGAGGACCTGTACCTGATCGGCACCAGCGAGCACAGCATGATCGGCAAGTTCATCGACCAGATGCTCACCGAGGACGAGCTGCCCCAGACCCTGACCAGCTACTCCCCCTGCTTCCGCAAGGAGGTGGGGGCCCACGGCATCGAGGAGCGGGGCGTCTACCGCATCCACCAGTTTGAAAAGCAGGAGATGGTGGTGGTCTGCAAGCCCGAGGACAGCATGATGTGGTACAACCGCCTCTGGCAGAACACCGTCGACTTCTTCCGCACGCTGGACATCCCGGTGCGCACACTGGAGTGCTGCTCCGGCGACCTGGCCGACCTGAAGGTCAAGAGCTGCGACGTGGAGGCCTGGAGCCCCCGCCAGCAGAAGTACTTCGAGGTAGGCTCCTGCTCCAACCTGGGCGACGCCCAGGCCCGCAGGCTCAAGATCCGCGTCAAGGGGGCGGACGGAAAGAAGTACCTGCCCCACACCCTGAACAACACCGTCGTCGCCCCGCCGCGCATGCTCATCGCCTTCCTGGAGAACAACCTCCAGGCCGACGGCAGCATCCGCATCCCCGAAGCCCTGCGCATGTACATAGGCAACAAGACCGAAATCCGATAATAAAAAACAAGGAGGATACCACGATGAAAAAGTTTGTCAGTCTGATTCTTGCAGCGATGCTGCTGTTCACCTTCACCGCCGTGGCCGAGCAGGAGGCTCAGGAGGGCCCCCAGACCTACGAATGGTCCAAGTACGAGCAGATAGCCGAGCTGATGGGCGCGGAGGGCAACTGGGCCACTTACGGACAATTCAGCCTCAAGTTGTGGATCCCCGCCGGGTACGAGCAGGCGCCTGACGATCAGATCAGCGAGGATTATAAGTCCCAGGGTTACATCGACCTGTTCGGAAGCGATGACCATCCCCTGGCCATCGGCGTGCAGTTCACCAACCTCGGCGAGGGCCTCGAGAACGCCGAGGATCTGTATAACAACATCGACGCGTCCAAGTACGACGCCCCCACCCTCACCAAGGTCAATAACTACAACGCCCTCCTGCTGACCGAAAACAACGGCGAGAACATGACCGTGTGCATCGGCGCCGGCGACGGCGACTTCCTGATGATCCACTACTTCCACATGAACGCGGATGAGTGGTCCACGGGCAGGGCTGTGGTGTCGATGGCTTCCATCCAGAGAACCGAGGAATGACCTTCGGTCAACGATAAAGGAGGTCCCCATGCTTTACTACGTCAATGCACAGGCGTCCCGGGACGGCAACGGCTCGAAGGAGATGCCCTTCCGACACATCGACGACGCGGCGCGGGTGGCCGTAGCGGGCGACGAGATCCTCGTCGCCCCCGGCGTCTACCGCGAGAAGGTAACCCCCCGCAACCCGGGCGCCGAGGACGCGCCCATCGTCTATCGCTCAGAGGTTCCCCTGGGCGCGGTGATCACCGGCGCGGAGCCGCTGACCGGCTGGCAGAGGTTCAAGGGCGACGTGTGGGTCAACCGGGTCAACAACGGCGTGTTCGGGGATTACAACCCCTACACCACCCGGGTCTGCGGCGACTGGTACTTCGCCCCCAACGTGCGCCACACCGGCTCGGTGTACCTGAACGACCTGGCCATGTACGAGGCCGATTCCCTGGAGGAATGCCTCGCCGGCGAGGCGGACCCCTTCGCCTGGAACGCAGAGGAATCCACCTGGAAGTGGTTCACCCAGCAGGACGACGGCGAGACCGTGCTCTACGCCAACTTCCACGGCCTGGACCCCAACGCCCAGAAGGTGGAGATCGCCGTGCGGCGCAACTGCTTCATGCCCGATGAAAACGGCATCAGCTACATCACCGTGTCCGGCTTCGACATCAACAAGGGCGCGACCACCTGGGCCCCGCCCGCCGCCTACCAGGACGGCCTGATCGGCCCCCACTGGTCCAAGGGCTGGATCATCGAGGACTGCGCCGTGTGGGGCAGCCGCTGCTGCGGCATCAGCCTGGGCAAGTACCGCGACCCGGAAAACGATATGTACTTCTACACGAAGCACGTCAAGTCCCCCACCCAGATGGAGCGGGACGCCGTGTGCCGGGGCCAGTACCACGGCTGGCTGAAGGAAAAGGTGGGCTCCCACATCGTGCGCCGCTGCGAGATCCACCACTGCGAGCAGACCGGCATCGTGGGCCGCATGGGCGCGGTGTTCTCCACGATCGAGGACTGCCACATCCACCACGTCTGCAACAGCCAGCAGCTGGGCGGTGCGGAGACCGCGGGCATCAAGCTCCACGCGGCGATCGACGTCACCATCCGCCGCAACCACATCCACCACTGCATCGAGGGCGTGTGGCTGGACTGGGAGGCCCAGGGCGCGCGCATCACCCAGAACCTGATGCACGACAACCATCGCCCCGAGGGCATCGGCCAGGCCCAGGGCGCGATGTTCAACTGCGACGTGTTCATCGAGGTGGGCCACGGCCCGACGCTGATCGACAACAACGTGCTGCTGTCGAAGGCCTCGGTCATCATGCCCAGCGAGGGCCTGGCGGTGATCCACAACCTGATGTGCGGCGCGTTCGGGCTGATCAACTCCGGCGTGGACAGCGTCGTCAACGGCCAGCGGGAGCCCCGCTACACCCCCTACCACATCCGCCATCGCACCGAGGTAGCCGGCTTCATGACCATCCTCCACGGCGACGACCGGGTGTACAACAACATCATCGTCCAGAAGTACCCCGTCACCGACCCGTCCATCGGTCCGGATTCCCCCGACCACCAGGCCGCCGGCACCGCGCCCTTCGATATCTTCCCGGCCTACGACGAATGGATTTCCAACTTCATGATGGGCCTCGAGCCGGACATGGGCCACCTGGCCCAGTACCACTTCGGCCACCTGCCGGTGTGGATCGGCGGCAACGCCTACTTTGGCGGCGCCACCGTCAGCAAGCACGAGCAGGGCGGGTTGGTCAACGCCCAGGACAAGGTCACCGTCGAGCTGAAGCAGGCCGACGGGAAGTGGACGCTGGAGACGAACGTCTACGACCTGCTGGGCGACTTCCGTGACGCCATCCTCACCACCGAGAGCCTGGGCCGCGCCTTCCAGCCGGAGCAGCGCTTCGAGAACCGGGACGGCACCCCCATCACCTTCGACCGGGATTTCCTGGGCAACCACCGGGGCGTGGACGCCCTGCCGGGACCGTTCGTCAGCAAGGAAGCCGCGAGGGCGGTTTTGGGCTAAACCTGATTATTCGGCGACGACCTCCGGGCCGTCGCCGAATTTGGATGCATATGAAGCTTACAAATTCTGATTTGTCGCGCTGACGCTGAGCACGCGGAACCCCTCCGACCCCGCCTTTGGCGGGGCCACCTCCCCTTTCAGGGGAGGCTTTTGGCTAACTTACCGGGGGTATCGGGGGCGGTAGCGCCCCGATCTTTAATCGTACGCGGCGGCGTGTACGCCGCGGGCGGGGCCTTTTTTGCGACGCGAAGCTAGTCCTTCAGGGCGACGCGAAGCTAGTCCTTTAGGG
>JAFWEL010000147.1 GCA_017512905.1 Clostridia bacterium | reverse complement strand
TGGCGGCCCAGGGGCCGCCGCTACAACACGAACGATTTCGATGTGTTCGCGGCAGCAGCCATTCCTGTTCCCTGTTGACTGTTCCCTGTTCCCTTTGCACTACACTTTGCGATTCCACCAACACCCCGATAAATCAGAATTTGCCTCCGCCTGAACAGCGACCTTTCCGTAATGTGCCCGCCATCCCGGGTGGAATCGTGCGCGATGGTTAAACAGCAGGCGGCCATTCGTGAAGAATGACCGCCTGCTGCGTCGGATTACCGCGTGATGATGTCCACCGGGACGTTGAAGATCTTGGCGACCTTTAAAATGGTGTCGATGTGCCTGCCCACGCCCGCGGCCATGTGGTGGGTGGGGCCGGCCTCGCTCCACTTGTCGCAGAACTCGGTGGCGGAGCAGGAGAAGCGCATGCGCATGTTGGTGTCGCCGAACATGAAGATGGGGCCTTCCTCGTTGACGCCCTCGGCCACCACGAACTTGAAGTGGCCGTCCCGGTCCTGGGTGATGCCCAGGAAGGTGATGGGCTGGTTCGTGGGGGGATAGAACTGGGTCAGGTAGCCGCCGCCGGTCTTGCCGTGGAACACGGGCACGATCTTCATGGTGGGCTTCTTCGCCTGGGAGATGTCCGCGTCGCCGGAGCCGGAGTGGCCGATAATGCAGATGTCCTCGTTGAAGTCGATGGAATACATCTCGGAGAGCTGGCCGGTGCCGCTGATGGTCTTCATGATGCTCATGGCCATGGCCACCTTGATGTCGCCCTCCACGGCGCAGGCGGTGCCCTGCTTGATGAGCATCGAGAAGGCCGGGATCAGCATGGAGTCCAGCTTGCCGGCCACGCCCTGGGCGAAGCCGTCGTAGTGGGAAGCCACCAGGCCCAGCTGCTCGTCCTTCACCCACTGCTCGAAGGCCACGACGTACTTCGCCATATCCCAGACCTTCTCGACGGTGCCGCCGCCCTCGATGTCGAATGTGTCGATGATGTCCTCGGCCTTGGCGCGGATGGCGTTCTCGTCGGTGATGTCGTCGGCGATGGCCCACATCTTCTCCCAGTCGAACTGCTTGGTGTACAGCCACATGCGGTGGTACAGGTTCGTCTCGTCGATGTACAGGTCCATCATGCCGGGATAGGGTCGGCCGATCTGGGCGATGTTGGTGTCCCGGAAGCGACGGCGCACCTGGGCGGCGCGGCACCAGTCTTCGATCTCGGCCTGGAGGTGGGGGTCGCCGCCCTCGTCCACGCCGGTGATCACCGCGTGGCGCTTGCCGGCGCGCTCAAGGTCGGCCACCATCTCGCCCACCGCGCCGCAGGCGTACAGCTCGCCCAGCCAGGTGGGGGTGTCGGTGGTGGCGTATTCGGGGGCCCGCTTCTTTTGGATGTTCACCAGTACCACAGGCACGTCCAGGTCCCGCACGGCGGGCAGCATGTTGTAGCTCGTGGCGTAGGTCAGCAACTGGAGTATCACCAGGTCCACGTCGGCGGCGCGGAATTTGTCGCCTGCGGCCATGGCCAGCTCCTTGGTGGTGACGATGCCGCCGTCGATCAGCTCGACGGTATCGGGGATGCGCGTCTTGAATTTGGCGTACTGGCCCTCGAATTCGGGCACCAGCGACGGGAACTGGGGCAGGTAGGCCCCCAGGGCGATGGCGAATACGCCCACTTTTGCCTTGGTATTGACCAGCATTTTTCTCTTTCCTCCTTGCGACGTGGGGTGAATAACGATCGCGATGGCAGCCGCGTCCCCGCCGTCGGGCATGGGGACGGGCTTGCCGCACCAACAAAAGCATAACACAGAATCGACGCCGTGTCCAGTGAAAAATTAGCTTGTCTATTGGACAAGGGGGCTCTGATCGTGTATAATGACAGTCATAGGGCGTCAACGCCATACAGATTGGAGGGAAAGCGTTTGGTATCGGATAAATTCATGGTCAACAGCGATGCCGGCCGCATGGCGGCGGCGCGGTACGCGACGGAAAACTTTGCCTGGCAGGCCAGGCTGGACAAGCGCGCCACGCTGCGGCTGAGCCTGCTGGTGGAGGAGACCCTGGGCATGATGAAGGCCATGGTGGCCGATTTCTACGGCCGGTTGTGGTTTTGCGGAGACGACGGGGTCTGCGAGATCCACCTGGAGGCCACGGCCAACATGGATTCCGACCGGAAGCAGGCGCTGCTGTCCGTGTCCAGCTCGGGCAGGAACGCCGCCACGAAGGGCTTCATGGGGATGCTGGGCGAGGTGATCTCCAACGCGCTGCACAACGTCGGCCACGCGGTGGACACCGCCTACGGCCAAACCGCCGTCTCGGGTAGCGTCATCGCCCCCGCGGGCCTGGGCACGCCGGACCTGTACGACCTGACCCCGGTGTGGACCCTGGAGCAGTACAGGGCCAACGTGGAGAAGGGCCGCCTGAGCGCTGACGCGCTGGAGCAGGCGAAGGAGGACCTGGAAAAATCCATCGTGGCCAACCTGGCTGACGATGTGGTGGTGGGCGTGAAGGGCGACCGGATCGAGCTGGTCATTACGAAGCGTTTCAAATAGAAGGGAACGGTTTGCCGGTTGCAAAACGGGGCAGAGAAAAAGAGTGATCCGCATCCGTAAAGGATATTACTGTCATCCTGGCACTGGTGCTGAGCGTAGGTCCGGCCGCGCTGGCAGACGACTATTCCAGCCTGTTTCCCATTATCAAGACCCGCCCGCTGGAATTTGCCAGCAAGACGGTGATTCTCCATTCCAATGACTCCCACGGCGAGCTGACCATCATCCTGCCCGAAGCGGACGGGACGGAGGCAACGGAGGCCCCAGCGGCATAATGACGTCCGGATTATCACGGGGCCAAAGACGAGGCGGGGAGCGCAGCTGCGCTCCCCGCCATAATGTTGTCGATGCCTGTGTGCTTTACGCGGCGGCGGCGACGTCGGCCAGGGACTCGGCCCAGGCGGCGGCCTGCGCGCCGGCGATGCGGCCAAACACCACGAAGTCGGCCACGGCGTTGCCGCCCAGGCGGTTGCCACCGTGGACGCCGCCGGTGACCTCGCCCGCGGCGAACAGGCCCGGGATGATCTCGCCGGACTCGTTGATGACGTGGGTCTCGGGGTCGATCTTCAGGCCGCCCATCGTGTGATGGATGCCCGCGGTGACCTTCACGGCGTAGAAGGGCGCGGTATCCAGCGGGTTGGCGAAGGAGGTACGGCCGAAGTCGGGGTCGTTCTTCTCGGCCACGTAGCCGTTCCAGGTCTCCATGGTCTTGGCGAAGGTGTCGGCGGGAATCCCCAGCGCCTTGGCCAGGTCCTCATAGGTTTCGCCGGAGAGCATCAGGTCCCGCTTGATGTAGCCCTGGATGACGGAGGAGGCGTCCACCATCTTCTGATCGACGATCAGCCAGCTGAAGGAATCGGGCTGGGCAATCTCGGCGGCGGAGACCACGTCGCGGGTGCCCACCTCGTCGATGAAGCGCTCGCCGTTGGCGTTCACAAGGATCGCGCCGTCGCCGCGCAGACCCTCTGTGATCAGGGAGGCGGTGTCATACTGCACGGTGGGATGGATCTGGATCTGCTCCATGTCCACGGTGGCCGCGCCCAGCTCCCGGGCCATAAGGATGCCCTGGCCCTGGATGCCGGCGGCGTTGGTGGTCATGAAGCCCGCCAGCTCGGGCTTGTATTCGACGACCATCTCCAGGTTCGCGCCGAAGCCGCCGGTGGTCAGCACCACGGCTTTGGCGGTCACGGTGACGGTGTTTCCGCCCTTGCCGGTGGCGATTACGCCGTTGCAGGCGCCGGACTCGTCGGTGGTCAGCTCGGTGGCGGTGACGTCGGTCAGCAGGGTGATGTTCTCGCGGGACTTCACGCCCTCCTCCAGCAGCGGCACGGTGTACGCGCCGACGGAGATCACCTTGCCATCCTCGTCGGTGGGACGGTGGATGCGCTTGACGGACGCGCCGCCGAAGGCCGCCACGTCGAACAGGTCGATGCCTTCGGAGTGCAGCCATTCGATGGCGGCGGCGGAGTTGTTCACCAGGGTGTTGACCAGCTCGGGATCGTTGATGCCCTTGCCGCCGATCATGGTGTCCAGCGCGAACAGCTCGGTGGAGTCAAAGTAGCCCTGGGGGTCGGCCTTGTAGGCATCCCACTGCTCCTGGACCTTGGCGGCCAGGGCGGTGATGGTCTCGTTGTCGGCCCAGTTCTCCTTCGCGGCGGCCAGGGTCTTTTCCACGCCGGCCTCCTCGCCGAAGTCGTTGCCCTGCTGATAGTTGGTGGGCGCGGCGTTCATGCCGCCGGTGGACTTCACGGAGTTGCCGCCCACGGCGGGCTGGCTTTCCAGAACGACAACCTTCATGCCCTCGTTAGCGGCGGTGATGGCGGCGGTCATGCCCGCGCCACCCGCGCCGATGATCAGCACGTCGGTGTCCAGGGTGAAGGACTCGGCCTCCTCCGCGACGTATTCCTTCATATAGTCGTCAGGGTTCTTGCCGGCGTCGGCCAGCGCGGCGCGGGCGGCCTCGATAAAGCCGGCGCGGGTGATGGACGCGAAGGTCGCGCCGGTGTAGGTGTCCACGATGCCGTCGTAGTCTTCAAAGGCCTGGGGCCACTCGGCGATGATGTTCTTGCCGATGCCGTCCGTCTCGTCGTCGCCGACGGCCTCGACCTTGGCGATCCGATCGTCGTCCATCGTGATGGTGACAGTGATGTCGCCGCCAAAGCCCTTGGCGGTGCCGGTGCCGGTGACCTCATCGGCCAGGGCTGCCGGCGCGAGGGCCAGCAGCATGGCGATGGCCACGAGCAGCGCGAGGATACGGTTCTTCATGGGGGTTTCCTCCTTATGATGAAGATGGCGCGCAAAAGACCGACAGTACGCGGATTCCCTGCGTCGCAATGCCATTGTAACATATAAAGCGTTATTTTTCAATATATCTTCATATCATCGTGGTCAATGGGCATGCGCGAGGCTTTCCCTGCATATCGTCGCTTTTATTATGCGTCCAGCCGTGCGCTGGCGTCCTTCAGCAGCTCGATGATGGGTAGGTGCTGGGGACAGACGCCCTCGCACTGGCCGCAGGCGACGCAATCGGCGGCGCGCCCGTGTCCCTGGCCGATGAGGCCCCCGTAGAACGCCTTCGGCCGGAACTCCTCATGGTACAGCTTCATGGTGTTGACGGCCCGGAACACGTCGGGGATGGCGATGTTCATCGGGCATCCGTCCGTGCAATAGCGGCAGGCGGTGCATCCGATCTGCTCCGCGCTCATGATGATCCTGCGCACGTCCTCCACCGCTGCCTTTTCCCCATCGGTCAGCGGCTCGAAGTTCGTGATGGTCCTGAGGTTGTCGGCAACCTGTTCAGGGGTGGACATCCCGGAGAGCACGGTCATAACGCCCGGCAGAGAGGCGACAAAGCGCAGTGCCCAGGAGGCGATGGAGGCGTCGGGCCGGATTGCCTTGAACCTGGCTTCCAGCTCCGGCGTCAGCTTCGCCAGCGTGCCGCCCTTGACCGGCTCCATGACGACGATGGGAATGCCGCGGCGACGCAGAATCCCGTACAGCCTGCCGGACTGGACCACCGGGTTTTCCCAGTCGGCATAGTTCAGCTGGATCTGCACGAACTCCACCTCCGGGTGGTCATCCAACAGTTTTTCGAGGTATTCCGGGCTGCCGTGGAAGGAGAAGCCGAAATGACGAATCCTGCCCTGCGCCTTCTTTTCCATCGCCCAGTCCCAGCAGTTCAGCCGGTCGTAGGTCTCGCCGTTGCCGCCGTCCTCTATGGAATGCAGCAGGTAGAAATCGAAGTAATCCACACCGCAGCGCTCCAGCTGTTCGTTGAAGATGCGATCCCTGTCCGCCTCTTCCTTCATGCACCAGGCGGGCAGCTTCGTAGCCACTGTGAAGCTGTCACGCGGATGACGCTTCACCAGGGCTTCTCTGACGATCTTCTCGGAATTGCCGCCGTGGTAGACATAGGCCGTGTCAAAGTAAGTCAGTCCCGCGTCCAGATAGGCGTCCGCCATCCGGCAGACCTGATCCAGGTCGATTTTGCCGTCCTGCTCCGGCAGTCGCATCAGTCCGAAGTCCAGCTTCGGCATCATGCTCAAATCAATGCTCATATCATATCTCCTTGTTTCTCGATGATTCTCCTTAAACCATCCTGCCGGTGTAACTCATTCTGTCATATAAATTCTGATGGCGTTAGTCAGGATATGGGGTGATGAACCCCTCCGACCCGTCTACGAAGGGCCGCCTCCCCCTTTCAAGGGAGGCTCAAATGGCTGCATGATCTCCCCCCCGACAGATCAGAATTTGCATAAGACTGAACAGTTATCCGCCGGTTACAGCATCAGCCGGTAGATGTTCGCGCAGTCTTCTTCATTCAGCGTGGTGAAGCCGGTCAGGCTGCCCTGGCGACCGTTGCCGCGGCACAGTGATTCCACCAGCTTCGGGATGTCCTCCGCCTTCGCGCCCAGCTCCGCGAAGTTTTTCGGCATGCCGATGGAAATGAAGAACCGGCGCAGCGCCTCGATGCCCGCCTTCGCCGTGGCCTCGGGATGATCGAAGTCCATCTGGCAGCCCCACACCCGTACGGCGACCTTCGCGAAGCGCATCACGTCGTGGTTCATCACATAGGTGAAGTTGGCCGGCAGCGTGACGGCCAGGCCCGCGCCGTGGGCGCAGTCGTACAGCGCCGAGAGCTCATGCTCGATGTCGTGGCTGGTCCAGTCCTGGCTGCGGCCCACGCCAACGGCATTGTTGTGGGCCATCATGCCCGCCCACATGATGTTGGCGCGAGCCTCGTAATTCTCGGGATTCTCTATGACGCGCGGCCCCTCGTGGATCATGGTCAGCAGCAGCGCCTCGATCAGCCGGTCGGTGACCTCGACCTCCTTCGTGTTGGTCAGGTAGCGCTCGTACAGGTGGGCCATGATGTCCGTAATGCCGCAGGCGGTCTGGTAGGGCGGCAGGGTCTGGGTCAGCGCCGGATTCAGGATGGAGAACTTCGGGCGGATGGCGTCGCCGGTGGCGCCGCGCTTGTACATGCCGTTCTCGTTGGTGATGACGGAATCCGGGCTGCCCTCGCTGCCCGCCGCGGCGATGGTCAGGATGGTGCCCACGGGCAGGGCCCTGTCGATGTACTTGCCGCAGTAGAAGTCCCAGAAATCGCCCTCATACACCGCGCCAGCGGCGATGGCCTTGGAGGAATCGATGGTGCTGCCGCCGCCCACGGCGAGGATGAAGTTCACGCCCTCGCGCCGGCACAGGTCGATGCCCTCATATACCAGGCCGCTACGGGGGTTGGGCTTCACGCCGCCCAGCTCGATGTGGGGAATGCCCTCGGCGTCCAGCGACGCCTTCACACGATCCAGCAGCCCGGAGCGTATCACGCTGCCGCCGCCGTAGTGGATCAGCACCTTCGTTTTCCCCGGGGCGGAATGGCCGCTGAAGCGCTTCACCAACGCGCCGGCGTCCTGTTCGCGGTCCCTGCCGAAGGCGAAATAGGTGGGGGAGTAGAAATCAAAATTGTTCATGACAGTGCCTCCTTTATGGTGTTCGGATGATTGTGGCTTGTCGTTACAGGGCGATCCCCGCCCCGGTTGCCGCGGCGCAGAGATAATCGTAAGCGGCTGCGTAGGCCTCGAAGGTCGTCATATGCTCCAGCAGCACCGGGGCGTCCGCGGGAAGCCAACGATCAATAATGCCTAAAACATCGGCAAAATTGAGCGTTCCTTCGCCCGGAGCACATTCCTCGAGTATCGTCGTCAGGCGTGTGGGATGCATCCGGGTGTCCTTGATGTGGGTGCTCCTGATATAAGGGGCCAGCTTCCGGAAGCATTCGTCAATGAACGCTTCGGGTGCGAGATAACGCCGCGGACAGTTGATCATGTTGACAAAATCCATGTGGGCGGCAAACTGCGGCCGGTCCACGTCCCGTATCAGCTGCAAATAGCCATCCGGGCTGTCGGGAACCATCCATGGCATGGGCTCCAGGCAGTAGAATGCCCGGGCAGGTTTGACGGCGTCAATGATACCCCGTATACTCTCGACGATGCGGGCGTAGGTCTGTTCGGTAAAGTTGTCGGGGTCTGCCGCGTCCCATCCGGCGGCGCTGGACGTTCCGGCGATGTTTACACAGCAGGCAATGCCCGCCGCGTCCGCCAGGGCCAGCTGTCCCCTGGCATAATCCTGCGCCTCCGCGGCCTTCCTCGGGTCAGGATCAAACAGGTTTTTCCATACGCCAATTTCCGCGATGACGACGTCGTGCCTTTCACAGATCCGCCGATAGGCGGCGATCGTTTCCGGGTCTGTCTGACAGTCAAAGGGCGCGGTGATGGCCCTGAAGCGGGATTTGACCAGCAGCGCTTCCCACTCCTCCGGGGTTTTCCAGCTTCCGGTTACGGTGCCTCCAAGCAGCATGCGGCTCACTCCTGTCCTGCATTCAATGCTTCTGGATGCATTATAACAATAATTTATGAATCCGTACAACCAATTTCCGGAGAATATGAGAATAGATCAAGAAAATGCAAGAATAGTTCATTGAAATGTCAATGGAGCCGGTGTAATGTACATGAGATTGGGTCACTTTCATACAATGGAGGAAAAAAAGCGTGGCGCATACCAGGACCATGAACATGAGCCAGGGCAGGCCGATGAAGCTGCTGGCCCTGTTCGCCATACCGCTGCTCATCGGCAACCTGTTCCAACAGGCCTACAACCTGGCGGACTCCATCATCGTGGGACAGTTTATCGGCGCGGGGGCGTTGGCTGCCGTGGGCGCGACCAGCTCTATAACCTTTTTGTTCTTCTCGGTGTGCAACGGCATCAGCAGCGGAGGCGGCATCGTCACGGCGCAGTATTTTGGCGCGGGGGACGGCGACAGGGTACGCCGCGCCATCGTGAATTCGGCCTACATTACGGTCACGACGTCCTTTGCCATGGGGGCCATCGCCTTCGCGCTGACGCCCACGGCCCTGCGCCTGCTGGGCACCCCCGGGGACATACTGCCCGACGCCGTCACCTATATGCGCATGATGTGCGTCAGCGTGCCGATGATCGGGGTATACAACTACGCCGCCTCCATGCTCAGGGCGCTGGGGGATTCCCGGACGCCGCTGTACTTTCTGGTGGTGGCCTGTCTGCTGAACGTAGGGCTGGACATTCTGTTCGTTCGCGGCCTTGGCTTGGGCGTGTTCGGCGCGGCGCTGGCCACGATGCTGGCCCAGCTGCTGGCGGGCGTGGGCTGCTTGGTGTTCGCGCTGCGCACTAATCCCTATTTCAGACTCGATCGTAGCCGGCTGGGCGTGGATTGGGCCATCGTCCGCCACGCGGTTCGCCTCGGCCTGCCCCTGGCGCTGCAATGGTCGATGATCGCCATCTCCACCACGGCGCTGCAGACGGTGGTCAACCGGTTTGGCACGGTGGCGGTGGCGGCCTTTACGACGACCAACCGCATCGACCAGCTGACCCAGCAGCCTTTCAGCTCGCTGGGCATGGCCTTGTCCACCTATTCCGGGCAGAATTACGGCGCGAAGCGGCTGGACCGCGTGCGGGAGGGCTATCGGGACGCCATGCTGGCGATGGCCGTGTTTTCCGGGGCGATGCTGGTTGTGATCCAGCTGCTGGGGCCCAACATCGTCAAGGCGTTCGTCAGCGACGGGGAGGTGGTGGCGCTGGGTGGAAGGGCCCTGCGCCTGACCAGCTGGTTCTATGTGTTCCTGGGCGCGATCTTCGTCAGCCGGGGCACGCTCAACGGCGTGGGGGACACCCTGTTTTCCTTCATCAACGGCATCATCGAGATGCTGTGCCGGATCCTCCTGCCCATGGGGCTGACGCTGATCCCCTCGGTGGGCGTATGGGCCATCTGGTGGACCACGGGATTGACCTGGGCCATCAGCGCCATCGCCTGCCTGCTGCGCTATCTCTCCTGGAGCCGGAAGGTGAAAGCGGCGGTGTGACCTCGCTATCCCTGTTCGGGGGACGATGTGGCCCTGCGGTATTGCCCCGGGCTCATGCCGCATTGCCTGCGAAATTGGCGGCTGAAGTGCTCGGCGCTGTTGTAGCCGCACAGCGCCGCGATTTCCTGGATGCGCAGCTGGGTGTGGGACAGGTAGTCCCTGGCCTGCCGGATCCGGCTCTCGATGACGTCGTCGATGCAGGAGACGCCGAACTGGCGCTTGTACAGCAGCTGCAGATAGCCGACGCTGATGTGCAGCTGTTCGGCCATCCCGGAAACGCTCCAACGCCTTCCCGGGTGGCTCATGATGTGCCGCCGAAGGGTGGCCAGCTCCAGACGGTAATCGGTGTCGCCGGGCAGATCGAGCCCGGCGCGCAGCTTTTGAAACAGCAGTGCCATCAGCTGGGCGGTGACGGCTTCATGGCTGTTCTGCATGTGCTCCCAGGTGAGCAGCTGGAACAGGTTGTGGCAGTAATCGGCGTCCGGGACGGGAAACGGGCGGTTCTGCAGCGGAAACTGGGCGACGTAGGGCTCGTCGGAGTTGAAGATCATCCAATCGTTGCTGTAGCTGTCCTCGCACGCGCCGTAATGAATCCGGGAATCGGGGGAAAAAAGCGCCGCGTGATGAGCGGGATAGACCCGCTCCCCGTCGCCGTCGCGGAAGCGGAGGGACGTATGGGTGAGTATCAGCAGGTAGTGGCCGTGATTCCCGGGCACGTCATAGATGAAATCGGAGGGATGTACGGCGTCATAGCCGATCATGCGTATGCAGTCCATGGGCGCACCGCCTTTGAACGAAGATTTCTGTAAGCACACCGCGATTATATCAGAATGGCGCAGCATGCGCAACATCATACAATCCCCGGATCGTGTCAAGTAGTTCTGGGGAATCAGACAACAGAACGCAGAGTGCCGAGAGACTTGCGGATGACATAGGACGCATCAACCTTGCCGAAGGACAGGGCCTCCTTCTCGAAGGTGCCGGCCCAATCGGTATCGAGAATC
>JAFWEL010000146.1 GCA_017512905.1 Clostridia bacterium | reverse complement strand
ACTAGCTTCGCGTCGCAAAAAAGGCCCCGCCCGCGGCGTACACGCCGCCGCGTACGATTAAAGATCGGGGCGCTACCGCCCCCGATACCCCCGGTAAGTTAGCCAAAGGGGAGTTCGTCATCAGCGCGACAAATCAGAATCTGCCGACTGTATAAACGCAACAAGAATGCTCCCTCCTTCAGCGACAGCTCTTGCACTGTCCCCTCCGGAGGGAGCCTGTCAATATGAGGCGGCTGGATATTCCGCCGTGCGTTTTTTACTGGATCTGGATCGCCCTGGCTTCAGGCAGGGCCTTGGCCTCCTGCTTGGGCAGGGTCAGCTTCAGAACGCCATCCTTGAACTCGGCGGTGATGTCATCCTCGCGGATGCCCTCCACGTTGAAGGAACGGCGCATGCTGCCGCAGCGGCGCTCGCGATAGACGTACTTGTCGTCCTCGCCCTTCTCTTCCTTCTTCTCGTCGTAATCGGCGCTGATGGTCAGCATGCCGTTCGTAACCTCCACCTTCAGAGCGTCCTTGCTGACGCCGGGCATGTCGGCCTCCAGGGTGAAATGGTCGCCCTCATCCCGGACGTCCACCTTCATGGCCTGGTCGGGCCGGACCATGCCGAAGCTGTCGAAGAAGGGCTTGAAGAAGTCGCTGGTGAAATCATCGAAAAAACCACGAGGCGCTACATTGCGATTGCTGCGATAGGGAATCATTCCGAACATATTCATATCCTCCTTTCGCTCCATTGGGCTGGAGCGCTGTTGTTATTGTGGTCGGCGGAGGCGCTTTCCATGCCCTCCCGCTGACAATATTTATTATAGTCAAAAGTCAAAGAAAGTCAATACCCTTCTTGATAATTTACCCACAGATAACATTGATGGCGAAATGCCTTCCCTCACCTTGACAAGCGGCATCAATTCGGGTATCATCAAACCATCACAACAGGTTTGGGAGGGAACGAACATGGCCAAGATTCACGTAAACCTGGATGGCCGGACGGTATTGGTCACCGGCTCCCCCGGCTTCATCGGGGCCAACCTGGTGCTTAAGCTGCTCAAGACGATGAAGGGTGGCACCGTAATCAGCCTTGACAGCATGAACGATTACTACGACCCCGGCCTGAAGGCCTACCGGCTGGCCCTGATCGAGCAGGCTGCGAAGGCTTCCCCGGCACAGCACATCTTCATCAAGGGGTCCATCGCCGACAAGGCGCTGGTGGACCGGGTTTTTGAGCAATACCGGCCCGGGGCCGTGGTCAACCTAGCCGCCCAGGCCGGCGTGCGCTACAGCATCGACCATCCCGACGCCTATATCGAGAGCAATCTTATAGGCTTCTTCAACATCCTCGAGGCCTGCCGACGCCATCCCGTGGCCCACCTGGTCTACGCCTCCTCCTCGTCGGTCTACGGCGGCAACAAAAAGGTGCCCTTCAGCACCGACGACAAGGTGGACCATCCCGTCAGCCTGTACGCTGCCACGAAGAAGTCCAACGAGCTGATGGCCCACAGCTATTCAAAGCTGTACGACATCCCCTGCACCGGCCTGCGCTTCTTCACCGTCTACGGCCCGGCGGGACGGCCGGACATGTTCTATTATTCCGCCACCGAAAAGCTGCTCCGGGGCGAGACCATCCGCATATTCAACTACGGCAACTGCCTGCGGGACTTCACCTACATCGACGACATCGTCGAGGGCGTCTACCGGGTGCTGCAGGGCGCGCCGGAGCGCCGCAAGGGCGAGGACGGCCTGCCCGTGGCCCCCTACGCGCTGTACAACATCGGCGGCGGCAAGCCGGAGAACCTGCTGGACTTCATCGGGGTGCTGCAGCAGGAGCTGGTCCGCGCCGGGGTGCTGCCCGGGGACTACGACTTCAACGCCCATCGTGAGCTGGCGCCCATGCAGCCCGGTGACGTGCCGGTGACCTTCGCGGACAGCGGGCCCCTGGAGGCCGACTACGGCTTCCGTCCCGTCATCGGCATCCGGGACGGGCTTCGGTGGTTCGCCGAGTGGTACGCCGAATATATGAAACAGGAGCATCCTCAATAAAATACGCGCATAAAAGGACGGCCCAAAGCCGTCCCTTTATGTGCGCTCTGCACTCTGAACTCTATCCCAAAATTCCCTTGTCCGCGTTCTTCAGGGTAGGAATCTGGGTGTTGTCCAGGTCGTTGATATGGCTGCCGGAATACTTCCGGGTCTCCTTGGCGATGACGCCGGAGAGCAGCAGCACCGCGAAGATGTTCGGAATCGCCATCAGGCCGTTCATGAAGTCGGCCAGGTCCCAGACCACGCCGATCTTCAGCATCGAGCCCACGAACACGCCGATGACCCAGAGGATTTTGTAGGGCATGATGATCTTTTCGCCGAACAGGTACACCGAGCAGCGCTCGCCATAGTAATACCAGCCCAGGATGGTGGAGAAGGCGAAGGTCACAAGGCCGACCACCAGCACGGGCAGGCCCACGCCGGGGATCATCGAAAACGCCTGGCTGGTCAGCACCGAGCCGTCGCCGGACAGGCCGTCGATGTGGGGATACTTGATGATGCAGCTCACCAGCACCAGGCCCGTCATCAGGCAGATGACCACGGTGTCCCAGAAGGTGCCCGTCATGGAAACCAGCGCCTGGCGCTTGGGGTTGCGGGTCTTGGCCGCGGAGGCCACCAGCGGGGCCGAGCCCATGCCGGATTCATTGGAGAACAGGCCCCGGGCAAAGCCGTAGCGGCAGGCCATGGTGATGGTGCTGCCGATGAAGCCGCCGCCCATGGCCCTGGCGCTGAACGCGGATTTGACAATGACCCCGACGGTCTGGCCCAGCACATCGGCGTTCATGATGAGTATGACCAGGCAGCCCAGGAAATAGAAAAGCGCCATGAAGGGCACCAGCATCTCGGAAACCCGGGTGATGGATTTGATGCCACCGATGATCACCAGGCCCACCAGTGCGCTGAGCACAATGGCCACGGCAATCGAGGGCACGTGGAAATTCTGGGTGATGTTGCCCACCACCGCGTTCGCCTGTACCATGCAGCCGATACCAAAGCCGCAAAGCGCGGCCAGCAGCGCGAACAGTATGCCGGCCCAGCGGGCGTGCAGGCCCCGGTCCAACGCGTACATCGCGCCGCCGATCATCGTGCCGTTCTCGCTTTTTACGCGATATTTGACAGCGATGAGGGTCTCGGCGTACTTTGTCGCGATGCCAAACACGCCGGTCAGCCACATCCACAACACCGAGCCCGGGCCGCCCAGGGCGATAGCCGTGCCGACGCCCACGATGTTGCCGGTGCCGATGGTCGATGACAGCGCCGTGGTCAGCGCGCCGAACTGGGACACGTCGCCCTCGCTGCCCTCATCCCTGGTCACGCTCATGCGGATCGCCTTGAAGATGTCCTTTTGGATAAAGCCCGTGCGGATCGTCATAAAGATGTGCGTTCCGAAAAGCAGGATTATCAGCGGCCAGCCCCATAAAAAGCTGTCCAGCTTGCCGATGATCTCAGCCATGTTTCATCCCTCCCTGTTATATCCATTTAGTATATTACCATAAATTATCCTCAGAGGCAAGCGGTGAATTATTATTGCATTTTTCCATTGTTGGCGTATAATGTTAAAAATGACAGGAGGATGAAAAGATATGGCCGTATTTGATACCATCGACCAGGCCCGGGCGTATTTCGAGGGCGACCGCTTCGCGCTGGAAAACGGCGTCACCCTCGACGCGATCGCCCCGGGCAGCGCCGTATGCAGCCTGACCCTCGCCGACCGACACCGCAACGCCGAGGGCGGCGTGATGGGCGGGGCCATATTTACGCTCGTCGACCTGGCCTTCGCGGCCGCGGCCAACGACGTATACCGCCCCACCGTCGCCCAGCAGGTCAGCATGAATTTCCTCAGCGGCACCCGTGGCAGCCGCCTGACCGCCCGGGCTGCCTGCCGCAAGGACGGCCGCACCAGCTGCGTCTATAACGTGGACGTCACCGACGACCTGGGCCGCGACATCGCCCAGGCCACCGTCACCGGCTTCAAGCTGGCGGACAGGCGCTCATGATATCGACGCGCGAGGGGCGGCGCAATGCGCCGCCCCACATGTTTCCTGAAGCGTATCTGTTCAGTTAATAAAGAAATCCCAAATCAGTCCCCTGTACAGAGAGCATTAGCGAGTTCAGCGGCATATTTTGCGGAAGCGTTGAGGGACCACGAAACAGAATCAGCGAGTCGGACACGTTTAAGTCTAATCTTTTATATCGACTTGCCTTTTCCTCTTCTTCGGCACAGTACGAATCTCTACGTATTTCCAGTCAATGATTTCACCTATGGTTCCCAAATCAACAGGCTTGGCTTTTCCATCCACCCGTTTGGAGGTCCTTTTAATGACGAGATAGCGCCCAAGTCTCATTTTGACGACTGTGTTTTTCGGCCGTTCAACCGATAAAACTCCTTCGGTATAGGCATATGATGCACCTGCATTCTTTATTATGTTATTTTTTCGTATTTCTTGCATATACACATCCATATATGTTATTATTGTTTTACCAACACGATAAGGGTGGCTCTGTGTTCGCCCGCACGGGATAGCGCGTCCGCTGAGCAAGGCCGGCCGGATCCTGCGTTTCAGTATACGGCAGAATTCCATAGAACCTGGCAGAAAGGAAGTATACAGTATGTATAATATCATAGCGGCAATCTTTGATGTGGAGAGCGAAGGCTATCAGGCGATGACCCAGCTGTCCAGGACCCCGATCATCGAGGAGACCAGCATCCTCCAGATGGTCCTGGTAAAACGCGAAAACGGCACTCTGAAGGTATGCGACAGCTATGATTCCGGCACCCACACCACTGACGACACGCTCCTCGGCGGCTTGCTGGGCGGCCTGGTCGGCGTTCTGGGCGGCCCCGTGGGCATGCTGCTGATGGGCTCCTATGGCGCGCTGGTCGGCAGCCTGGTGGACACGGGCGATGCCCTCGACACCCAAACGCTCATGGAAAGGGTCGCCGATAAGCTACAGGATGGCGACATCGCGCTGATCATGCTGGCGGAGGAGATCAACGAGGAAGAGGTCGACAATGCGCTGAAGGGCTTCAAGGTAACCATCGCCCGATTCGACGCCGCCGCGATCGCCAGCGAGGTTGAAATGATCGAAGACTCCCAGAAGGAAAAGGAACGCCTGGACCGCAAGGAGCTGCGCGAGGCCAAGAAGGAAGAGCGCAAGGACAAGCTGGAAGCGAAAAAGGCCGAGATCAGCGCCGATTTCGCTGCGTTCAAGTCCAGATTCAAGAAAAGCTGAAGCCGTATCACAGATTGTACCAGAGCGTGTTTCCAAATGCATCTCCGGCATTTAGAAACACGCTTTGGTCTCAATCCTTCATCAGTCGAAAAACCAGCACAATCGTGCCCGGACGGACCCATCTGCACCCGTTTTGCACCCTGACAGCGATTGTATCAAAGTTGCTCACCAGAGCCACCTGCGGCGCCTATTGTTCTACAATGGGCGTTCGTTACTATCGGGGATAGTGGCACTGATACTATTCTTGTTCTAAAAAGCAATCGATGATCCATTGTCTGGCAACGATGGATTTCACCCGTGCAGAAAACGTGTTCTCGTCAACACAGAGAACCGTCCCCTATGTGTTCTCAGTAAGCTGTTAGTATTCTATCACAAAACTGGGATAGCTGTCTATCTCCAAAGAAGCAAAAAAACGGAGTATCGCCGTCTGCGTGTAATTATCTAATGAGGGCAAAAGAAAAGCGGCATGACGCCGCTTTTCCTTCCGGTCCAGCTATTTGTGCATCTCTTCCCGTCCTTCCCTTATTGTATACAGTTCAATTACCAGATGTCCACCCGATCCTCCGGAGCAAGATACATCCCGTCGCCCTCATGAATGTCATAGAGGTTCAGGAACTCGTCGAAGTGCTGGAGCACGACGTTGATCCGCAGGTAGCTCAGCGGGTGCTGATCTCCCAGCAGCTGGCGGGCAACCTCCGGCGTCATGACGCTCATGTAGTTGTCGGCATAGGCGCGGAAGAAGGCGTCGTAGTCGAACCCTTCCTTCTGAGCTGCGATGCGCAGGATCACCTTCATTCCGGCCAGGTCCGCGCAGGCCTCACCCGAAACGATGTTGCCAGGGCAGTTTACGCCCTTCCAGGGCTGGATACCGTCGTAGAACGCGGCCAGCCTATCGGCCTTTTCGCTAAAGGCCGCGCCATCTTCCCCGGTCCACCAGAAGTTCATGTTGCCTTCCTTGTCGAACTGGGAGCCGGTGGGATCGAAGGCATGGGAGAACTCGTGTCCGATGGTGACGCCGAGCTTCGCGTAGAGCTCTTCGTCGCTCACCGCGCTGAGGTCGCCCAGCGGGCGCACATACGCGCCAAGGATGTAGATGGCGTTGAAATTCGGGAGGTAGAAGCAGTTGTAGGTGTGCGGCGTGCTGGCATCGGGCCACTGGCTGTGATCCAACGGCTTGTTGATCTGCTCCACCATCTGCTTCGTGTTATACCGGTCGATCGCCATCATGGCCTCCCACAGGGTACCGCCCTCCTGGGGACCGGCGAAGTTCAATTCCTCGCAGCTGTAGGGCTCCCAGCTGTCCGGATACAGTACGTTCTTCTGGATGGCGTCCAGTTTTTCAACGGCCTTCGCGCGGGTTTCCTCCGACAGCCAGTCCGCCTCGTTCAGGATGCCGTGATAGGCCTGCCGGATCTCTTCAATCATTCCGGCGATGCGTTCCTTGTCTTCCGGCTTCAGGTAGCTCTGGGTATACAACTGCGCCACGGGCCATTGCAGCAGTCTGCTGACCATGGCGGAAAACCTCATTTCATCGGGCTGCACGGCGCCGGGGGTGCCGTTCTTCATGTTGTTGCTCTCCTGTATCCAGTCGTAGCATTCCCGATCCAACCTTGAGGCAAAAGCGGCGCTGCCACGGACGATGAAACAGTCCTTGATCAGCTGCAGGTTCTCATCAGTCCACAGCTCGTTCAGCTTCTGGATATACTCCGGCTCTTTGACTATATACTGGTCCATCTCGGGGTATCCCGCGGCGCTGAAGGCCTCCAGGATCGGCAGGCTGCCCTGTAATTCCTTCATCTCCTCGCGGGAGAAGAAGTTGTTGACCGATGCAGCATATTCCGGTGAATGCTTAAAACTATCGGGATGCATGGCCGAAGCGAGCATGCCCTCGAATGCCAGGCAGTTCTGGATTTTTGCCGCCGCTTCCTCCTCGGTATAGCCCAGCTTGACCAGCAGCTTTTGCGCCAACTGGCTCTCGGCCTGCCGGGTCAGCGCGCCAAGCTCGGTCTCCTGGACGTATTCCCCCGCATCCTCCAGCATCAGGCTCTTGGGCGCGACCGCAAGGACCAAAGAGGTCGAATCATTGGGGTTAATCGTGATGCCGCACTCCCAGGCGCTGTGAAGCTGCAGTTCGGTGGGCGTCTGCAGGATATACTCTGACATCTCATCGATGGATGACAGGGCCTCGACCTGATCCGTCAGCTGCTTCAGCGGCGCTGCGCCGACGGCATTGCGGCTGTCCCAGTCCATCAGCATCCAGTACAGGTTGTAGGCCAGCAGGGCGTCGTGCTCCTCGGGCGCTTCCTGCATGTACATGCCGAGCACGTCGTAGATCGCCTGCAATTGACCGTTCACCCCCTGTCCGGCCATGGGCAGGCCCGCCGGCATCTCGGTGGTCAGGATCTTATCCTTGTTTACGTACAGGGCAAAGTTGTCCTTCGGGTCCGTGGGGGTATCCTCTGTCACGTTCCCCAGGACCTCCGGGTCCATCCAGGGCGTTCCGGTGGTGGTATCGGCCTGGACGGCTTCCTCCGCCATGGCAGCCATGCCGACCGCGAGCAGCAGGCACAGTACCAGAGACAAAATGCGCTTCATCGTGGGATATTCCTCCTTGATTTGTTGTTGGCATTTAAAAAGTGCTGAACGAGTAAATTATACCAAATATACATAGTAAAAGCAAGATATACATACTTGAGTTTCCGTATGAGGAAGGGATCAGGACGCAAAAGAGAAAGACAAATCCCAGCAGTAAGAGGTATAATTGAGTTGCAAAACAAAAAGGTTCTATCCGCTGTCACCCTTCCGCACCGTGCGGAAGGGTGACGGGGGATAGAGCTTCCGCCGCACGTAGGCCCCACGTTGGCCCCTGTCGCAGGCTTAAGCGTTTCGGTCGATCGATTCCCCAGAGCTACTAATCCGCTGCGACATGGGCCGACGTGGGCCCGAAGAAAAAAACTGTTCCCTTCTCAAAGGGCACGAAACACCCACAAGCTAATTTGGGTAGAATTGTGACATGGCAAAAAAGCCGGGATAGCAACATCACATGGAGACAGGTAGAGAAGGACCAGGAATGAAAAATGAGGTCAATTCGGAATTTGAAGTCGGCATCGCTGTTCTGTTCAATTCAGAAGCCAGAACCATATTTGAATTTTGAAATGCTTTCTGATTCATTTATTTGTATTATTTGTCAATGATAGCATGGTATTTGAAGTGCCGGTATGTCGATTATCCATTTTCCGCGAATCCACCATTGTAGTAAATAAGACGTGCCCGGGCACCTGCGGTGCCTATTGTTCTACAATGGGCGTTCGTTACTATCGGGGATAGTGGCACTGATACTATTCTTGTTCTAAAAAGCAATCGACGATCCATTGTCTGGCAACGATGGATTTCACCCGTGCAGAAAACGTGTTCTCGTCAACACAGAGAACCGTCCCCTATGTGTTCCTTTTCAGGGGAGAGAACCGTATTACAGTCAAATAAGCGAAAACGTCCCTTTTTGCCTCCTCTCGCGGCTGCCAGGCGAGAGGAGGCTTTTTGTTTCGATGAACAGTTTTATGCTGGATTGAATAATCCTCTGCAAAAACGTTCATGAATTGTTCATGGTCAAATTAGCACTCTCCTCTTGACAGTGCTAACAAAAAGAGTATAATAATATATGAACCGAGGGGGAAGGAAAGAAAGAGCCCCGGAGGTTCAGGTAACAACATACAAAGACCGACGCCGACACGACAGCTCGTCTGAGGATGCCACCCGCAAGGGGGCACACCAACAACGGGTGCGCGACCAGCGCAACAGGGTCAAAGGAGGTAAGAGTTATGTTGATGCCGAGTATCTTTGGTGAAAATCTGTTTGACGAGTTCTTTGGTGACTGGGATCGTGAGATGCGGCGGATGGACCGTCAGCTGTACGGCAAGAACGCCGCCCGCGAAATGAAGACCGACGTGCATGAGCATGAGGATCACTACGAAGTAGATATTGATCTGCCGGGCTTCAAGAAGGAAGACATAACGCTGGAGCTGCAGAACGGCTACCTGACCGTGACCGCCACGAAGGGCCTCGATAAAGACGAGACCACAAAGAAGGGCAAAGTCATCCGGCAGGAGCGCTGGGCTGGTACGATGCAGAGAAGCTTCTATGTGGGCGATGCGCTCACGGAGGCGGATATCGGCGCAAAGCTGGAGCACGGCGTGCTGAGCCTGAACATCCCCAAGAAGGATGAGAAGAAGCTTCCCGAGAAAAAGGTCATCATGATCGAAGGATAAAATTCCCGTCATACCTCCCCCTGTCGGAGCAATCCGGCAGGGGTTTTCCATT
>JAFWEL010000145.1 GCA_017512905.1 Clostridia bacterium | reverse complement strand
TCCCTCTGAGAGGGAGGCTTTGGGAAAGTGCTGGAAACAGGGCCTTTTTAAGGCTCCCTCCCAGAGGGAGCTGTCAGCCGCAGGCTGACTGAGGGAGTCATCACCCTACTTCCCGACTAACACCATTCTGATTTGTCGCGTTGCGACAAATCAGAATTTGCCTATGCCTGTACACATACGAAATATTACAGCAGCGGCGGCGCATGCGCCGCCGCTGCTGTAATTGCATGGATCAAAACCCCAGATTCCCATTGACCAGAATCACGTGGATCCGGTCCTTGTGCCTGGAAAAGCGGGTGATCAGGAACTGGCAGCAGATGGTGTCCGGCGACTTGCAGTCCATGCAGGCGCCGGTCTTTGCACAGGGGGTGTTCAGGCCGAAGCGCTGGGCGTTGATGGGCGCGGCCACGTTGCGGGCCCGCTTCATGGCGCTGTCCGGGTCGGGACAGACCTTGTTCATGCCCACGATGAAGATCACCTTCCGGGGACCCTGGGCGATGGCGGAGACGCGGTTGGAATTGCCGTCGATGTTCACCAGGATGCCGTCCTCGGTGATGGCGTTGGCGCTGGCCAGGAACACGTCGGCCTCATAGGCCGCCAGCATGGCCGCCCGCTTGTCCTCATAGGCGTCCCGGTCGATGAAGTTGTAGTCGCCCTTTTTCAGCGCGTCCACCAGGCCGATCTCGTGGGCGCTCATCGCGCCGCCCATGGTCACCGAGCTGCCCTCGGGGATCAGGGCCAGCGCCTGTTCCAGCGCGTCCCTTTTGCTCTCGGCCCAATAGCCCGTCATGTTCCGGGACTCCAGCCCCTTGATGACCTTCTGCGCCAGCAGCGCGTTGCGCTTTGTGATATTCTCGTTCAACATAGGCTTCCTCCTTTTTATCAGTCGTACAGGTGGCAGGCTACGTAGTGCCCCGGGGCGACCTGCCGCAGCTCCGGTCGCGCTTCCCGGCACACCGGCCTGCAATCGCGGCAGCGGGACGCGAAGGGGCAGCCGGGGGGCGGGTCGATGGGCTGGGGCACGTCGCCCTGCAGCACGATGCGCTTCGTCTGGGCGGCCAGGTCCGGGTCGGCGATGGGCACCGCGGACATCAGCGCCCGGGTATAGGGGTGCTGCATGTGGGAATACAGCTCCTCCACGTCGGCCAGCTCCACCATGTGGCCCAGGTACATCACGCCCACCCGGTGGGAGATGTGGCGCACCATGGACAGGTCGTGGCTGACGAACAGGTAGGTCATGCCCATCCGCTGCTGCAGCTCCTCCAGCATGTTGATCACCTGGGCCTGTATGGACACGTCCAGCGCCGAGATGGGTTCGTCGCAGACCACGAATTCGGGCCGCATGGCCAGGGCCCGGGCGATGCCGATGCGCTGGCGCTGGCCCCCGGAGAACTCGTGGGGGTAGCGGTTCAGGTGGTCCTTCTTCAGGCCGACCTGCCCGATCAGCTCCGCGACCCGGGCTTCGATCTCCGCCTCGGGCACCTGCTGCAGCCTCATCGGCTCGGCGATGATGCTGGAGACGGTCATCCGGGGGTTCAGCGAGGCGTAGGGGTCCTGGAAGATCATCTGCATTTTGCGCCGCCAGGGCTGCACGGCCTTTTCGTCCAGGGGCGCGATGTCGGTGCCCCGGTAGAAGATCTGCCCCCCAGTGGGCCTGTACAGCCGCACCAGCGCCCGCCCGACGGTGGTCTTGCCGCAGCCGGATTCGCCCACCAGGCCGAAGGTCTCGCCGGGGTACAGCTCGAAGGTCATGTCGTCCACGGCCTTCAGCTGCCTGCGCCGCCCGAACAGGTTGTTGCCCACGGGGAAATACATCTTCAGGGATTTGACTTCGATCAGGGGCTGGGCCACGGTCAATCCTCCCTTCCGATTTTCGGGGCCTTCGGGTGCATCAGGTGGCAGGCCACGCTGTGGGTGTCGCTCAGCGCCGTCACCGGGGGCATGTACGCCCGGCAGACGGGCATACAGTAGCGGCAGCGGGGCGAGAACGGGCACCCGGCGGGGGGCTGGAGCATGTCCGGGGGGGTGCCCACGATGGGCACCAGCTTTTCGCCCCGCTTTTGGTGCACCTTCGGGATGGAGTTCAGCAGCCCCCAGGTGTAGGGGTGCTTCGCGCCGTAGAAGATCTCCCGCACGTCGCCCTGCTCGCAGACGGCGCCGCCGTACATCACCAGGATGCGGCTGCACATGCTGGCGATCACGCCCATGTCGTGGGTGATCATGATGATGGAGGCGTTGCTCTCCCGCTTCAGCGTTTGCAGCAGCTCCAGGATCTGGGCCTGTATCGTCACGTCCAGGGCGGTGGTGGGCTCGTCGGCGATGATCATCTTCGGCTCGCAGGCGATGGCCATGGCGATCATCACCCGCTGGCGCAGGCCGCCGGACAGCTCGTGGGGGTATTGCTTCAGGCGCGCCTCCGGGTTGGGAATGTCCACCTGCCGCAGCAGCTCCAGCGCCCGTGCCCGGGCGGCCCGCTTGTCCATGCGGCGGTGGAGCTTCAGCGGCTCCGTCAGCTGGTTCTCCACGGTGAACAGCGGGTTCAGGCTGGTCATCGGGTCCTGGAAGATCATGCCGATCTCGCTGCCGTGGAGGGCGCGAACCTCCTTCCTGCTGAGCTTCGTCAGCTCCCGGCCGTCAAACCGTATCGTATCGGCGCTGACCTCGGCGTAGTCGGGCAGCAGCCCCGTCACCGACAGCATGGTCACGCTCTTGCCGGAGCCGGATTCGCCCACGATGCCCACGGATTCCCCCTGGGCCACGTGGAACGATATGCCGCGCACGGCGTGTACGGTGCCCACGCCGATGTGAAAGGAGGTATTCAGGTTCTTGACTTCCAACAGGTTCATCGGCGGCTCCTCACTTCTTCAGGCGCGGGTCCAGCGCGTCGCGCAGGCCGTCGCCGATAAAGTTGAACGAAAACATGGTCACGCAAATGGCGATGACCGGGAAGAACATCAGGTGGGGGAACATCTGCATCACCGGTATGGCGGCGTTGGCCAGCGAGCCCCAGGAGGCCTTCGGGGCCTGGATGCCGATGCCCAGGAAGGACAGGAACGCCTCGGAGAAGATGGCGTTGGGGATCAGGAAGGCCGTGGAGACGATGATGGGGCCCATGGCGTTGGGGATCAGGTGCTGGATCAGCAAATGCCAGGTGCCCGCCCCGGCCAGCCGGCTGGCCAGCACGTATTCCGAATGCTTCAGCACCATCACCTCGCTGCGCACCACCCGGGCCGTGCCGATCCAGCTGGTGAAACACAGCGCCAGGATCACCGAGCCCATGTTGGAGCCGAAGATCAGCATGATCAGCACGATGTACAGCAGGCTCGGCAGGCTGGAAAGTATGTCCACGATGCGCATCAGCACCATGTCCACCCGGCCGCCCAGGTAGCCCGCCAGGCCGCCGTACAGCACGCCGATGGCGAAGTTGATGGCCGCGGCCACGAAGCCGATGGTCAGCGAGATGCGCGCCCCGTACATGATGCGTATGAACTGGTCGCGCCCCAGCTGGTCGGTGCCGCAGGGGTGCTGCCAGCTGGGACCGGCGTTCATGTTCAGGTAATCCGCGCCGTCGTAGGTGTGGGGGGACACCATCGGCATCACGATGCACAGCGCCGTCATGATCACGATGACCGCCAGGCCGACGATGGCCAGTTTGTCCCGGCGGAAGCGCTGCCACACGTCGTGCCAGTAGGTGGTGCTGGGGCGGGGGATGTCCTCGGCGTGGCTGTCGTCGGTGCCGATGACGAACATCTCCGGCGGCAGGGCCGCGTAGGCGTCGCGGTCCGGTACATTAACGCTCAACGGTCGTTTCCTCCTTGGATTGGGATGCGGTGGCGGCAGATTGCCGCCGCTACGGGTTGGCGGTATGGGGTGGCGGCAGGTTGCCGCCGCCATAAAACGTTGTCACTCGTTCTCCAGCTTCACCCGGGGATCGACGATGGCCAGCAGGATGTCGCTGACCAGGTTGCAGATGACCACGAACAGGCCGAAGAAGATCACGATGCCCATGATCATCGTGTAGTCGCGGTCGGAGATACTGCGCACAAAGTAATAGCCCAGGCCGGGAATGGCGAAGCGGCTCTCCACGATGAACGAGCCGGTCAGCAGGCCGGCCACCAGCGGGCCGAGGTAGGTGATGACGGGGGTGAGGGCGTTTTTCAGCGCGTGCTTGGCTACCACCATCAGCTCGCTGACGCCCTTGGCCCGGGCCGTGCGGATGTAATCCTGCTCCAGCGCCTCCAGCATCGACGAGCGGGTCTGCCGGGCGATGTAGGCGATGGGGTTGAAGGACAGGCACACCACCGGCAGGATGTAGCAGGCCCAGCTGTCCAGGCCGTAGGTGGGCAGCCATTTCAGCTTGTAGGAGAACAGGTAGCCCAGCAGCAGCGACAGCACGAACACCGGCACCGATATGCCGATGGTGGCCAGGGCCAGGGTGGCCATGTCGGCGGCCTTGCCCCGGTGCAGCGCCGCGATGAGCCCCATCGGTATGCCCACCAACAGCGAGAAGATCACCGCCAGGCCGCCCACCCGGGCGGAATAGGGGAAGTGGCCGGCGATTTTTTCATTGACGGTGCCGATGGTCTTGTAGCTGATGCCCAGGTCGCCGCGCAGCAGGTTCTTCCAGTAATTCAGGTACTGCTTCCACACCGGCTGGTCCAGGCCGTAGCTGGCCGCGATGCGCTCCAGCACCTGCTTGGGCACGTTCTTTTCCTCCGAGGGGCTGAAGGGCCCGCCGGGCATGGCGTGCATCATAAAGAAGGCCACGGTGATCAGCACGACCATCGTCAGCACGCCGGCCAGCAGTCGCTTGATGATGTATTTCAGCATGGAACCACTCCCATACAATTATCCCATAATAATATGGTTTATTTTACACCCTGGCGCAGCGCAAATGCAATCAAAAACGGTTTTGATTGCATATTTAATATAAAGTAAACAACCAAACGGGGAATGCCAATGACAATAAGCATAATATTCGTCGGGCGGATTCATATGTTCGGGATTTGCACCTTGACAGGACGGAGGCACCTGTATTAATATAGGCATATCAAGGTCAGAGCGCTCTGACCGAGAACCATGAAGGAGGAACCTGCAATGAAGAAGATCTTTTCAATGCTTCTGATCCTGGCGCTGGCGCTGTCCATGCTGGCCATTCCCGCGATGGCGGAGGGCAACATGGTCGTCACGGCGATCGCCGACGATCCCCAGCAGATGGACCCGACCCTGAACTCCTATTCCCGTTCGTCCCAGGTGCTGCAGAACCTGTTCAAGGGCCTGTACAAGCTGGATGCCGACGGCGCGAGCGTCGTGCCCGCCATGGCCGAGAGCGTCGAGGTTTCCGAGGACCAGCTGACCTACACCTTCACGCTGCGCGACGGCCTGAAGTGGTCCGACGGCTCCGACCTGACCGCCTATGACTTCGAATATTCCTGGCTGCGGGTGCTGGACCCCAACGTGCTCAGCAAGGCCGCCAGCGACATGTGGATCGTCAAGAACGGCGAAAAGTTCTACAACGGCGAATGCTCCGCCGAAGAGGTGGGCATCAAGGCCACCGACGCGCGCACCTTCGTGGTCACGCTGGAGAACATCACCCCCTGGTTCCTGATGCTGACCTCCACCACCACCTTCCTGCCGGTCAGCAAGGCCGCGGTCGAGGCCAGCGAAAACTGGGCCTGGAGCCCCGAGACCTACGTCTGCAACGGCCCGTACATGCTCAAGGAGTATGCCTCCCAGGACAAGATCGTGCTGGTGAAGAATCCCAACTACTACAACGCCGACGAGGTCAAGCTGGACGGCGTGCAGTATTCCATCATCAAGGAGACGTCCACCGAGCTGATGGCCTATAAGAACGGCGAGCTCAACGTTTCCATCAATCTGGACCAGCAGGGCATCGCGGACTACGCCGGCACCGAGGAGCTGACCCAGCTGCCCCGCATCGGCATCCAGTATTGCGACTTCAACACCAAGCTGCCGGAGTTTTCCGACAAGAAGGTGCGCCAGGCCTTCGCCATGGCCATCAACCGCGCCGTGTTGCTGCAGGCCATGGGCTCGGTGGAAAAGCCCGTCTACGGCTTCGTGCCCTACGCCCAGCCTTCCCTGACCGACCCCGCCAAGAGCTACCGCGACATCGCCGGCGACCTGTTCACCGAGGATATCGAGGCCGCCAAGGCCCTGATGGCCGAGGCCGGCTATCCGAATGGCGAGGGCTTCCCGACCATCGTCATCAAGGTCCAGAACAACACCCAGCAGAGCATCCTGGCCCAGGTTCTGGGCGACATGTGGAAGACCAACCTAGGCGTGAACTACGAGATCCAGAGCCGCGAGTCCTCCGTGTACTGGGACGAGCTGGACGCCGGCGATTTCTCGGTGGACCGCAACGGCTACACCTGCGATTACGCCGATCCTTCGGCCAACCTGAAGATCTTCATCACCGGCTCCAACGCCTATGAGAACGGCTGGGACGACCCGGTCTACGACGAGATGTTCAACAAGACTCTGGCCATGACCGACCCCGCCGAGCGCGAGGCCGCCCTGATCGAGGCGGAGAAGTACCTGGTGGACGAGATGCCCGCCATGCCCGTGTTCTCGATGGAGACCCAGTTCCTGGTCAAGCCCGAGGTCAAGGGTGTGATCGCGAACCCCATCGGCCACGTGAACTTCGAGTACGCCAGCATCGGCTGATCGCCTGACGCCACATGACACCCGCGGGAGCGGCCAAAGCCGCCCCGCGGGTATTTTGATGGCCGCCGGAATCCGGGGAGACACGAGGGTGTCGATGGGATGATTTGTCGCAGTGCGACAAATCAGAATTTGCCTTTTCCCTCCCACATATGGTAGAATATTGGAACCCGGCAGCGGGGGTGGTTTGGCTTTGTCTGCTTCGGGGAAACTACCGGTGTAATCCGTGACAAGGAGGAAGAGCGTGTCTTCCGTGATTGAGATCGCCAGGGATGTCTACGACATGTATCTGAAGAGGATGCTGCCCCGCGCTTCGGCGGCGCTTTCCTACTACCTGACCATGACCATCTTTCCGCTGATCATCTGCCTTTACGCGCTGTTCGGGCAGAACTACCAGGTGGCCATGAGCATCTTCAACTACCTGGAGCAGTTTCTGACACCCTCGGCCGACGGGCTGATCCAGTCCTTCCTGCTGCACGTCGCCGGCACCAGCGGCAGGACGGTGCTGATCGCGGCGATCACGATGCTGGTGCTGTCCGCTTCCGCGGCGGTGCGCGCGCTGCAGGGCACCATCAACGAACTGCAGGGTGGGCACCGGTTCCGGGCAATAACGGACTTTGCCATCAGCTTTGTGCTGGCGGTGGCGCTGCTGCTGGCGGTTTACTTCGCGATGATCGTGCTGCTGACCGGCCACTGGTTCCTGGACTGGATGCAGCAGACCTTCTCCATCCGGCTGGCGGACCGATCCTGGGTCTGGACCCGCTTTATACTGCTGGGCGGCATCGCTTTCCTGCTGTTCTGGGGCATGTTCGGCTTCATGCGTCCCCGCAACGACCGCTACCTGGTGCTGCCCGGGGCGGCCTTTGCCACGGCGGGCATCGTGGTGATGAGCACGATATTCTCCCGGCTGATCGCCTCCTCCACCCGGTATTCGCTGGTCTACGGGTCGCTGGCTTCGCTGATTTTGCTGATGCTCTGGCTGTACCTGGTCTGCCAGGCTATATTCATCGGGGCCGCGCTGAACATCGCGCTGCGCAACAGGAAGATAAGAAAGCAGGAATAATCCCATGAAAAAAGGATCCTGAGCCTGGGCTCGGGATCCTTTTTTCATGGACCTTGTTCAATCCGCCCGCGGGCTGGTGGCTCGGTCGAACAGGGCCTCCACCTTCGCGCCGGGGGCGGGGGTGAGCAGGGAGACGACCAGGGCGGCGATCAGGCCGGCCGCGAAGCCGGGGATGATCTCATACAGGCCGGTGCCCTTCAGCAGGGCCAGCCACAGGATGTCCACCGTCGCGCCGCAGAGTATGCCGGCCACCGCGCCGCCGAAGGTCAGCCGGCGCCAGAACAGGCTCAGCAGTATGGTGGGACCGAAGGCCGCGCCGAACACGCCCCAGGCGTTCTCCACCAGGCCCATGATGGTGCCGCTGTTGGGGTTGGAGGCGATGACCAGCGCGATCACGGCGATGATGATCACCACCACGCGGCCCGCCCACAGCATCTCCCTGTCGGAGGCGTTCCTGCGGAAAACGGGCTTGTAGACGTCGCTGGCGAAGGCCGAGGCCGAGGCCAGCAGCTGGGAATCGGCGGTGGACATCGACGCGGCCAGTATGGCCGAGAGCAGTATGCCGGAGATCAGCGCCGGGAAGATGGCCCGGGTCATCTGGATGAACACGGTGGCGGAGTCGGTGATCTCAATGATGCCCCGGGAGGACATCACCCGGCCCACCGCGCCGGCGGCCACCGACATGGTCAGTATGATCAGCGTCCAGGAGATGCCGATCACGCTGGACTTCTTCAGTTCCTTCTGGGAGCGCACGGACATGAATCGGATGATGATGTGGGGCATGCCGAAGTAGCCCAGGCCCCAGCCCAGGCCGGAGGCGATTTCCCGCCAGTCCCGGGCGAAGTGCCAGTAGTTCTCAGGCAGCTCGGTCACGGTCTGGGCCGCGCTGTTGTTGATGATCCCCAGGGCGAAGATCGGGGCGATCAGCAGCGCCGCCAACATCAGCAGGCCCTGGAAGAAGTCCGTCCAGCATACGGCGGAGAAGCCGCCCAGGAAGGTGTAGCCGATGATGATGGCCGCCGCCAGGTACATGGCCACGGTGGCGTTCATGCCGATGACGGTGTTGAACAGCGTACCGCAGGCCTTGATGCTGGAGGCCGCGTAGATCGTGTAGGCGAAGATGAAGATCACCGCGCAGATGATCTGCAGCGCCTTGCTCTTGGAGAGGAAGCGGTTGGTCAGGTACTGGGGGATGGTGATGGAATCGTTGGCCTCGATGGAGAAGCGGCGCAGCCGCGGCGCTTCAAAGATCCAGCTCAGCGCGTAGCCGATGGCCAGGCCGATGGCGATCCAGGTCTGGCCCATGCCCGCCGCGTACACCGACGCCGGCAGGCCCATCAGCACCCAGGCGCTCATGTCCGAGGCGCCGGCGGACAGCGCCGAAACCCACGCGCCCATCTGCCTGCCGCCCAGGAAGTAGTCCTTCTCGTTGGCGCCCTTGGAGCGCGCGAAGAAGTAGATGCCTATGCCGATCATAAACACCAGGTAGATGATAAATACGATCAGTTCTGTAATGTTCATAATTATCTCCCCATCAGATAAAAATACTGATACCATTATACAATAACGGCATGAATATTCAACAATTTAGCAGTTTAATAGGGTAAAATTCAAATTAATTTTGGCATCCGACGGCGCACCGGGCCATATCATGGGAAAAAACAATGGAGGGCCGGGGCATGGGAAAGAGCAGGATGCGGATCATGGGTTCCATATTGAAGGGGCTGCTGTGCGCGGTGGCGCTGACGCTGCTGCTGATGGTGGGGGTCGCGGCGCTGGCGCTGGGATTGCGCGTCTCCGACGGCATGCTGACCGCGCTGAACCAGGTGATGAAGCTGCTGAGCATACTGCTGGGCGTGACGGTGGCCGTGGGGCGCGGGGGGAGGCGGGGCTTCTTGACGGGCATGACCGTCGCGATGCTGTACATGACCCTCGGCTACGGCTGCTACGTGGCCCTGGGCGGCAACGCCTTCGTCGCCACCCAGATGCTGGGGGAGATCCTGATCGGCGCGGCCCTGGGCGCGCTGGCCGGGGCGGTGCTGTCCAACCTGCCGGTACCGCAGCGCGGGCGAACGACGTAAGGGAAACGGCAACACTGATGTAGGGGCGGCGCAACGCCGCCCCTACACAATACAGGTAGACCGAATAAACGCCCTACTCCACCGTAATGCCCAGATCCTCGGGACTGAGGGATTCCGGCAGCAGCTCGCCCAGGGTCTTGACGGTGAAGCCCTTGCCGTACTGGCCCACGATCACCGGCAGGCTCAGGTCGGAGAACTCCCGCAGCACCTGGCGGCAGATGCCGCAGGGCCAGGCCACGGCGGTGGAGCCCACCACGGCGATGGCGGCAAAGCGGCGGGCCCCGGCGGCGATGGCGCAGCCGGCGGCGCAGCGCTCGGCGCAAATCGTCGCGCCGTAGGAGGCGTTTTCAAAGTTGCAGCCCTTGAAGGTCCTGCCGTCCTCGGTGAGGATGCAGGCCCCCACCTTGAATTGGGAATAGGGGCTGTAGCTGTTCTGCATGGCCTCGCAGGCCAGGGCGAAGAGCTGCTCGTGGGAGGGCCTGTCTCCGTCCCGGGTGATGCCGACGGCGCTCAGGGCGCGTTCCTCCATATTGCGCATGACGGCGCGTTCCTCCTCGTTCATATGGTCGTAGCCCATCAGGTGGAAGGCGGAGTGGGCGGTGAGGTAGCCCAGCTCCCGCTGGAGGGAATGGCCGTACTCCAGCGCCTGGGCGCGGGCGCGGCCCAGGTTGATCACGCAGTCGCCCAGGTTGGCACAGTCCATGGCGGGGTCGTATTCCCGGCTGACGCGCTTCGGACAGTCCCGGGCGGTCTTGCCCTGGGGATAGGCGACGGTGGGGAAGGACAGCACGTCGGTGGGGCTGTCGATGCCGCGCATTTCCAGGTTCAGCGCCTGGATCTGCTCGTCGTCCACGATGCGTACGCAGAAGCCGGCGTTTTTGACGCCCTCGACGTCAAAGCAGGCCTCCGCCACCCGCTCCAGCAGCGCTTGCAGCTCCTCCATGCCCTCCGGCACGGGAATGTCCCATTGCAGCTCAATGGCCATAAATGTATGCCTCCTTGTTGGGTGGAGTGATATGGAAAATGCTGATTGCCAGACTCAAACCCCGGGCTGTGCTGGGGAGAATGGTATAGACAGCAGTGCAGAAGCGGGCGAAAGCCTCCTGTGACAGAGTGGTACCGGCGTCGAAAGCCAGTGCCAGGAACGATCAAAGGAGGCATCCACGAATGGACGAACATAGTTTATCACATTTGAGATGGAAATGCCAGTGCCGTATTGTATTTATTCCGAAATATCGTCAAAAAGAGCCACATGGGAAAATGGTACCTGAAGGGAAAGACAGCACTGACGATTGATCGCAATCTCAAACTCTTCTCAGTCTAAAATAACATCAATCAAGGGCTGCTTTTCCGCCGCTGCTGTGTCTGAAAAACTTGACCTGCCGCCCTAAAGGCCTGGCTTTGCGTCGCCAGCAAGCCTGCGTTTTTCATCCTTGCATCGACGAAAAATCAGCTCCTTGCCTGATATCATTTTAGATTGAATAGTATCAATCCAAATCAGAATTTTCCTAATCACTCTGCGCATACGTCTTCAGCGCCGCAAGGACATCTTCGGCGCTGTTCATTTGATTGATGTGGTCCCGGAAGCGGGAGGCGCCCTTCATGCCGTGGACGTACCAGGCGATGTGCTTGCGCATTTGCAGCACCGCCAGCTTTTCGCCGTACAGCTGCCGCTCCAGCTCGAAGTGGCGCGCCGCCATGTTCACCCGCTCGGCGGGGGTGGGCGGCGGAACCTGTTCGCCGCGCATGGCCGCGGCGATCTCCCGGAAGATCCACGGGTTGCCCTGGGCGGCGCGGCCCACGATCACGGCGTCGCAGCCGGTCTCGTCCATCATCCGCAGGGCGTCGTCGCCGCAGCGCACATCGCCGTTGCCGAACACCGGCACCGACACCGCCCGCTTGACGGCCCGTATGACGCCCCAATCGGCCCGGCCGGCGTACTGCTGCTCCCGGGTGCGGGCGTGGACCGCGACGGCCACGGCCCCGTTGTCCTCGCAGATCCGGGCCACCTCCGGGGCGTTGACGCTTTGGCTGTCCCAACCGGCCCGGATCTTCACCGTGACGGGCAGGGACGTGGCCTCCGCCAGCGCCCTGACCACCGCGCCCAGCTTCTTCGGCTCCCGCATCATCGCGCTGCCCTCGCCGTTGCCGGTGATCTTCGGGGCGGGGCAGCCGAAGTTCAGGTCAAAAAACTGAAAGCCGCTGTCCTCCAGGCGGCGCGCCGCCTCGGCGATGTACGCCGGCTCGCTGCCGAACAGCTGCAATCCCGCCGGTCCCTCGCCGCTGAGGCGGGCGAGGATATCCTGGGCGTTGCGGTTTTTCCCCCCGGAAAACACCCAGCCCTTGGCCGACAGCATCTCGCTCACCGCCCAGGCCGCCCCCTGCTCGTGGCACAGCAGCCGCATGGCGGCGTCGGTCACCCCCGCCATCGGCGCAAGTCCCGCGCCGCCGGCTGTCAGAAGATCCGTGATATGAAATGACATGCTCGTCTCCTTGTGTTTGATCCCTTCCATTATAGCAATCCCTGTCGCCTCCTGTCAAACGGGAACGTTCATCCCGGGCAAAAATCCGCTCCCCCTTGCATTTCCATTACCATATCGTGTATAATATTATAGGGTTTATCTAAATATCGGATAAAGTGACCTCCCGCCGCATAGGGTAGCAGGGAACCCATCACCTGTTGCGGAGGGATGTGAATATGCGACCATCGGGCATTTCCCGGCGCGCCAGGGACGCGGCGCACGGACCGCGGTCCACGCGGCACGATCGCCCCTACCCGCCGGCGCTGGAATGGACGGAGGACATGACCGGGCGCTGCCCGAGGATCACCGCCGTGGGCGGCCACAGCCTGTTGGTGGAAAACCACACCGGCATCGCGGTATTTACCGAATCCCGCATCGTGCTGGACAGCCGCATGGGCAGGGTGTGCGCCCTCGGGCGGGGACTTTCGCTGAGCTGCGCCCGGGCGGGCGCGGTGATCATTCGCGGCGACATCCAACGCATCGAGCTGCCCTGCCGGGGAGGTGACGCGCCCGATGAGGGATGAGGTCACCGTCCGGGTCCGCTGCCTGATGCCCGGGAAGCTGATCGACCGGGCCACGGCCCAGGGCGCGCGGTTCGACGCGGTTCAGCTGGACGGCGACTGCGCCCTCGTGGTCCGCTGCGACGCGGCCTCGGCGCGGCTGCTGCTGGCGCTGTGCCGGCGCTTCAGCCTGAGCGCCGAGGTCACCCGGCTGAGGGGCGTCAGCGCCCTGCGGCGCTTCGCGGGACAACGGGCCACCCTGGCCGTGGGCATCGCCGTCGCCGTGGCGCTGTGCGCGCTGTTCCTGAGCCGGCTGTGGATCGTGGACATCGCCTTCACCGGCGAGCGGGCGGCCCTGGGCGACCCCGTGGCGCTGTCCCGATCGCTGGAGGCCCTGGGCATTCGCCCCGGGAGCTCCCGGGACATCGATACCGGGCTGCTGGCCCAGCGCCTGCTGGCGGAGGGCGAACGCTACAGCTACGTGGGCGCGCGCCGCCAGGGCGTGCGGCTGCTGGTGGAGGCCGTGCCGGAAGCGCCGGCCCCGGCGCTGTACGACGTGGAGGCACCCCGGGACCTGGTCTGCGCCAGGGACGGCATCGTCGTCAGCGCCGTGGTGCGCTCGGGAATACTGTGCGTGAAGCCCGGGGACGCCGTGCGCCGGGGGCAGGTGCTGATCCGGGGCGAGGAGCAGGCGACCTCCGGGGAGACGCGCCCCATCGCCGCCCTGGGCGAGGTGATCGTGCGCGGCTGGTTTGCCGGCGAGGTCCGGCTGCCGCTGACCCGGGCGCGCACCGTCGATACCGGGCGGCGATCCACCGGGGCGCGGCTGGCGGCGCTGGGGCTGCAGTGGCCCATCGCCGAGGCGGAAATCTATCCGTCCCAGCGGGTGGAGCGGGAATACCTGCCCATCGGCGGGCTGTTCCTGCCGCTGGAAATCCAGCGGGTCACCCACCACGAAACCCGGCGGCAGGATGCGGCGGTCCCCATGGAAGACCTCCGGGAACAGGCCCGGGCGCTGGCCATGGCTAAGGCCCAAATGGCCCTGCAGCGCGAGGGTCCGGCCCGGTACACCCCCGGCAGGAGCTGGGTGGATACCAGCAACAACGGCGCTTCGCTGGTGGCGAAGGCCGTCATCGAGATACAGTCCGACGCCGCGGTGACGCGGGAGGCATTACAGGGAGGCTAAACACATTGGAAAACATGGAACAGTCCCACACCGAGCACATGAGCGTGGAGTCGCCGGAGCAGTTTATCGGCATGTTCGGTATCCGCGAGGAGAACATCCCCCTCTTCCGCGAGGAGCTGGGGGTCGAGATCTACGCCCACGGCAGTGAAATCACCCTGTCCGGCGACCCCGACAAGGTGGCGCTGGCCCGGGAGACCCTGGAGAAGCTGGGCGAGATCGTGCTGCGGGGCGAGACCGTGGACCGCACGCGCATACGCTATGCCATCGGCCTGGCCGCCGAGGGCAAGGCCGACCGCATCGGCGAGATCATGCGGGACGTGATCGCCATCACCTACCGCGGGCGGCAGGTGAAGTGCAAGACCCTGGGCCAGAAGCAGTACGTGGAGGCCATCAAGGGCAACACCGCCACCT
This sequence comes from Clostridia bacterium, assembly GCA_017512905.1. GTDB lineage: Bacteria > Bacillota > Clostridia > Christensenellales > Aristaeellaceae > UBA2862. Next base: position 3,224 of record JAFWEL010000145.1, on the reverse strand, counting down.
TCGCCGTGGGTCCCGCCGGCACGGGCAAGACCTACCTGGCCATCGCCATGGCCGTGGTAGCCCTGAAGAACAAGGAGATCGAGCGCATCATACTCACCCGCCCCGCCGTGGAGGCCGGCGAAAAGCTGGGCTTCCTCCCCGGCGACCTGGCCCAGAAGGTGGACCCCTACCTGCGGCCGCTGTACGACGCGCTGCACGAGATGCTGGGCGTGGACGCCTACCAGCGGCTGCTGGAGCGGGGCGCGGTGGAGGTGGCCCCGCTGGCTTACATGCGCGGCCGCACCCTGAACGACGCCTTTATCATACTGGACGAGGCCCAGAACACCACGTCGGAACAGATGAAGATGTTCCTGACCCGCATGGGCATGGGCTCGAAGATGGTCATCACCGGCGACGTCACCCAGATCGACCTGCCCGTGGGCAAGAAGTCCGGCCTGGTGGAGGCGCTGGAGGTGCTCAGGGACGTGCCGGACATCGGCATCGTCCAGCTGACCCACCGGGACGTGGTGCGCCACGAGCTGGTGCAGGCCATCGTCCGGGCCTACGAGAAGCACGCCCAGAAGAACGAACGAAGCGAGCGCCAGCGGCGCGTCTATCGTCCGTAACAGGAGGATGCCATGAACAAGCTCAGCAAGGCGGGCATGTCGCGCCTGGGCCCGGTGTTCAAAAACGGGCTGATCATCGCCGCCACCTATCTGCTGCTGGCGGGGATGCTGGTGATCGGCATCACGCCGGAGCAGCACGACATACAGGTCGGCGCGCCGGCGCCGCTGGACATACTCGCCAGCAAGGACGTCATCGACACGGTCAGCACCGAGGAGCGCCGGGCCGCCGCCGCCGCCGCGGTGGAGCCCACCTACAGGAGCATCGACTTCTCGGTGGTGGGCAGCGTGTCGTCGGATATGCAGTCGGTCTTTGACACGCTGCTCGCCCTCCGCGGCGGCGATTGGCCGGACCCGGACCGCATCACCGAAGAGGAGCTCGCCGCCCTGAACGCCTCGCTGCCGGTGGACCTGAGCCCGGATGAATACCGCGCCCTGATGACCTTCGACGAGGACAACCTGCGCCACCTGGCCGAGGACGCCATCATCGACGTGCGGGAGACCCTCAACTCCACGCTGCTGGAGGGCCAGGAGGCCACGGCCATCAACCGGCTGGCCCGGTCGCTGGCCGGGAACGGCTATTCGGCGGAGCTGGTGTCCATTGCCATGAACGTGATCCGGCGCTGCATCCGGCCCAACATGCTCATCGACGAGGAGACCACCGAGGCCAACCGCCAGAAGGCCCGGGACGAGGTGGAAAACGTGACCTGCGTCAAGGGCGAGGTCATCGTGCGCCGGGGTGAGATCGTGACCCAGGCCCAGTACGCGATGCTTTCGTCCCTGGGGCTGTTGAAGGAGGATTCGCTGGATGTGCCGCTGCTGGCCGGCATCGCGCTGATCCTGCTGCTGATCATGGGCTGCATGGGACTCTATCTGCACCGCTACCTGCGCGAGCGCATGACGCCCCGGACGCTGCTGCTGCTGGGGCTGATCTCGGTGCTGGTGACCGGGCTCTGCCTGGCCTTCAGCCGCTTCGACGCCTACATGATGCCCATCTCCCTGGGGCTGATGCTGGTGGCTGTGCTGTTCGACCAGCGCTCCGCGCTGTACATGAACATCGGCCTGGGCTTCATCGCCTCGCTGCTGACCGACGCCAGCAGCGGCCTGTTCTCGGTGACGATGTTCTCGGTGCTGCTGATGAGCATGGCCTCCGGGCCGATCATCCTCTCTGTGCTGGGCAAGCGCGGCCAGCGCCTGACCATGCTGCTGGCCGGCGCGCTGGTGGGGCTTTCCAACTTCCTGTGTACGCTGGCCGTGGGCCTGGTGAACAGCGCCGACCTTTCCAGCGTCATGACCAACGCCCTGTGGGCCATGAGCAGCGGCGTCATCAGCGGCATACTGTGCATCGGGCTGCAGCCGCTGCTGGAATCCATATTCAACCTGGCCACCAACAGCAAGCTGATCGAGCTTTCCAACCCGAACCAGCCGCTGCTGCGTCGGCTTCTGCTGGAGGCCCCCGGCACCTATCACCACGCCATCATCGTGGCGAACCTGGCTGAGGCCGCGGCCAACGCGGTGGGCGCGAACCCGCTGCTGGCCCGGGTGGGCGCGTATTACCACGACATCGGCAAGCTGAAGCGCCCGGGCTATTTCAAGGAAAACCAGATGGGTGACAACCCCCACGACCGCACCGATCCCCGGGTGTCCGTGGCGATCCTCACGGCCCATCCCCGGGACGGCGTATCCATGGCCCAGAAGGCCCACATCCCCGCGCCGGTGCTGGACATCATCCGCCAGCACCACGGCGACGGCGTCGTGCTGTACTTCTATGACAAGGCGGTCAAGCTTTACGGCGGCGAAAACGTGGACATCAACGCTTTCCGCTACGAGGGGCCCCGCCCCCGCACGAAGGAGGCCGCCTGCGTGATGCTGGCCGACACCATCGAGGCCGCCGCCCGCAGCATCCCCGAGCCCACCACGGAAAAGGTGGAGGCGCTGATCCGCAAGCTGGTGCGGGACAAGCTGAACGACGGCCAGCTGGACGAATCCGACCTGACCTTCAACGACCTGGAGAAGATCTGCAGCGCCTTCTCCACCGTGCTGACCGGCGTTTTTCACGAGCGCATCGAATACCCCGACGTGGCCATCCCGCCCCGCGTGGAGGGCCTGGCCGCGGAAGACACCCCTGACGAAGCGAAAGCGTCAACCAGTGAAAAATGATCGTTGGAGCGCCGGAAATTCTGATTTGTCGCGGGCTTGCGCCCGTTTGAAGGGGGACAGGTCCCCCTTCAATACATCCTCCTCAGATTTGCCTGAAATCGTCCTAAAGGACTAGCTTCGCGTCGCAGGCGATTTCCGGACGGCAAATCTGCAAGGAAGCCTTTTTTGCTCTGGTCGGCAGGCTCCCTGCCGCCCTAAAGGACTAGCTTCGCGTCGCAAAAAAGGCCCCGCCCACGGCGTACACGCCGCCGCGTACGATTAAAGATCGGGGCGCTACCGCCCCCGATACCCCCGGTAAGTTAGCCAAAGGGGAGTTCGTCATCAGCTCGATAAATCAGAATGGCGTTAGTCAGAATATGGGGTGACGGACTCCTTCCGGCCCCTACGGGGCCACCTCCCTCTGAGAGGGAGGCTTTGGGGAAGTGCTGGAAACAGGGCCTTTTTAAGGCTCCCTCCCAGAGG